>NZ_JAYGHQ010000006.1:145864-368994 GCF_034931425.1 Crocosphaera sp. XPORK-15E | reverse complement strand
AATTTACTGGTTTAATTCCAGGTGACTACAGCGTAATGTTTGTGGCTCCTGAAGGGTTTAGTGGTGTTAGTCCCTTCCAAGAAGGAAATGCCCCCGAAATTGATTCTGATGCGAACCCCAATAACGGTTTGATGTCCAATGTTATTACCCTCGAAGCAGGGGATAATAATGACACTATTGATGCGGGTTTCTTCAAAGTACCTGGCATTCTCATTGATAAATATACCAATGCTGCGGGTTCCCCTAACGCTTATGATGCTGATACCCCTACCGGCCCTGAAATTCCTGTAGGTGAGACAGCGATCTTTACCTATAAGGTGCGTAATACCGGAGAAACCCCATTAGTTGATGTGATGGTCACGGATGATAACGGGACTCCCGATGATCTCAGTGATGACTTTAACCCGACTTTCGTCGATGGGGATATTAATGGCAATCACATTCTCGACCCAGGAGAACAATGGATCTGGAATGCTACCCACATTGTAACTGAAGGTCAATATACCAATATTGGTAAAGTCAAAGCCACCGATCCTAACAGTGGACAAATGGTAATGGATGATGATCCTAGTAATCACATTGGCATCATTCTCCCTGGAACCATTGGTAACTTTGTTTGGAATGATGTTGATAAAGATGGGATTCAAGATGCTAATGAGTTAGGTATTGCTGGTGCAACAGTTAAGCTACTCACGGGAGCAGGAGTTTTATTAGCACAAAAAACCACCGATGTCAATGGACTTTATCAATTTACGAACCTAAATCCTGGCGACTATCGGGTGATGTTTGTCAACCCCGATGGGTTTGATGGAGTTAGTCCTTTCCTAGTTGGCAATAATTCAGGGATAGATTCTGATGCGAATCCTAATAATAACCTCACCTCCACTGTAATTACCCTAGCCAATGGAGAAACCAACAACACGATTGACGCTGGTTTCTTCCAAAATCCTGCGAGTTTAGGGGATTTTGTTTGGAATGATCTTAATGCTAATGGCATTCAAGATGCAGGAGAACTTGGAGTAGATGGGGTAAAAGTTACCTTAACGGGTGCGGGTGCAGATGGTCTGTTTGGTACAGGCGATGACATCATGGAGATGCAGAACACTGCTAACGGTGGTCAATATCTGTTTAATGGACTGACACCAGGGGATTATAAAGTCACCTTTAGTAACTTACCCGCAGGGTTTGTCTTTACTCAAGCTGATAAAGGGACAGATGATAAAGATTCTGATGCGAACCCCACTAATGGCATGACTCCAGTTGTCACCCTCAAATCAGGGGATAATAACCTCACCTTAGATGCGGGTATTTACAACCCAACTCCTGGCATTAAGATCATTAAGGATGCTAACCAAGAGTTTACAGCCCCCAATACACCTGTCACCTATACCTATTCAGTCTCTAATACAGGTGGCGTAGCACTGGCCAATGTCACCGTTACCGACGACAATGCTACCCCAAACTTTATAGTTGATGACTTCAACCCGACCCCAATACTCGCTAATGGCAAGAATATCGGAGATCTTGATGGTGATAATCTACTCGACACCAATGAAATCTGGAAATACACTGCTACGGTTATTCCTCCAGTGGAGATGGATGTTACCTACAATGGCGTAACCTATGATTCTGGGACTCTTAGCTATCAAACCCTCGCTAACGGTGATATTCGCGTCTTCTACCGTCAAAGCCAAGATGTTAATGATAACAACTACACTGATAGTGGTAATGCTCCGACTTGGAATCGTAGCCACAAATTCAACGATCTAGTTGGTAGTGACAAAGCTGGGTTTGAGGTGCGGGCCACAGATGGCACGGTACTGTTCAAATTCTACCAGGACTATATCAGTGCGTCGGGGAATGCAACTTCTACCTACTCAGGCTACCAGTCTCTTGGCATTAGTGGTGGTGATGGTAAATTAGAGAGTGGCGGAACCCTGAACGCTCAGGCGGCGACTTTACTGAAGGACTTCGATAGCACCCTGGAACTAAACCTCAACCGTGCGGGTTATACGACTCAAACGGTGAACTCTCCCATTGGTGACGCAAACTGGGATTACGTTAATGGCTACTACTTCACTATCTCGGCGGCTGCTTTCAATGGTGGTAAAACCTTCGGCGGCGTGACCATCTTTGACCAGCACAACTCCCCCTCAAAAGTGGGTACTAACTCCCTAGTTCCTGAGATGATAGGGAGTGTTGCAGTTAATACGGCTGTAGTCACAGGGGTTGGTAATGGTACCACCGTAACCGATCATGATGATGCCTCCGTTGTCATTGTGACTGGTCCTCTAGGTTCAATTGGCGATCGCGTTTGGTTCGATACCAATGCCAACGGTGTACAGGACTCTGGCGAAGCAGGTATTAGCGGCGTAAAAGTTACCCTAACAGGTGACTTCAACAATGATGGAATCGTTGACTACACGGCTACCACAACTACAGGTGCTAACGGTATCTATAACTTTGGTGGGTTGCCCTCTGCTAACTATAAAGTGACCGTAGATGCGGCAACTTTGCCAGCAAATTACATCCAAACCTATGATCTCGATGGTTTATCAACTCCAAACATGGCTGTTGGCAACCTAGCCTCTGGACAAAATCGCACAGACTTCGACTTCGGTTATGTTGGTTCAGCCCCTGGCTTCTCATTGGTCAAGACAGCTAACAAAACCTTTGCTGGAGCAGGTACACCTGTCACCTACACCTACGAAGTCACCAACACCGGAAGCAGCCCCCTGAGTAATGTTGTTATTAAGGACGACAACGCTACGCCTAATTACGCAGGGGATGATTTTAACCCGACTGCCCTGTTAGGTACTAATGGCAAAAACATCGGCGATCTCGATGGCGATAACTTGCTTGATACCAACGAAATTTGGAAATATACTGCCACGGTGATCCCACCTGTGCAGATGACGGTAACGATCGATGGCACGGTCTATGACTCAGGCATATTGACCTACACCACCCTGGCCAATGGAGATATTCGCGTTAACTATCTCCAAGATTTCAACTTCAATGACAACACTTACGGTACTGGCTCTGACTCTGGCTGGACAAGCCAAGGCAAAACCCACACCTTCAGTAACCTGACAGGTAGCGACAAGGCCGGCTTCGAGGTTAAGGATGGTAATGGCACTGTACTGTTCAAGTTCTACCAAGATTACATTACCTCGTCAAGTACCAACATTGACGGCTACACCTCTTACTCCGGCTACGAGTCCCTGGGCATCAGCGGAGGTGATGGCGGTCTAGAGAATGGCGGCACCCTCAACGCTAGTGCTGCAACCCTGCTGTACGACTTCGACAGTACCCTGGAAACCAACCTTAACCAAGCAGGGTACACGGGTTTAACTACCAACTCGCCAATTAACGATCCCAACTGGAACGACGTTAACGGCTATTCCTTCACCGTTAAAGCTTCGGCCTTCGGTACTGCTGGCTTTGGAGGTGTAAGTATCTTTGACCAGCACAACTCCCCTGCGAAGACAGGCGGCAGCAATAGCTATATTCCTGAAGTAGTAGGCGGCTCATCGACAAATACTGCTGTTGTTACGGCCCAATTAAACGGCAATACTGTGGTGGCGGTTGATGATGCTACAGTGGCGATTATTACGGGTCCGCTGGGTTCAATTGGCGATCGCGTTTGGTTCGATACTAATGCCAACGGTGTACAGGACTCTGGCGAAGCGGGTATTAGCGGCGTAAAAGTTACCCTAACAGGTGACTTCAACAATGATGGAATCGTTGACTACACGGCTACCACAACTACAGGTGCTAACGGTATCTATAACTTTGGTGGGTTGCCCTCTGCTAACTATAAAGTGACCGTAGATGCGGCAACTTTGCCAGCAAATTACATCCAAACCTATGATCTCGATGGTTTATCAACTCCAAACATGGCTGTTGGCAACCTAGCCTCTGGACAAAATCGCACAGACTTCGACTTCGGTTATGTTGGTTCAGCCCCTGGCTTCTCTTTAGTCAAGACAGCCAATAAGACTTCTGCGGCAATAGGCGAGAAAGTTACTTTTACCTACGAGGTTTACAATACCGGAAGCAGCCCCCTGAGTAATGTCGTTATTAAGGACGATAACGCTACACCGAATTACGCGGGGGATGATTTTAACCCGACTGCGGTGTTAGGTAGTAATGGCAAAAACATCGGCGATCTCGATGGCGATAACCAGCTTGATACCAACGAAATCTGGAAATATACTGCCACGGTGATCCCACCTGTGAAGATGGATGTCATTATCAACGGTACAGCCTATGACTCAGGCATATTGACCTACACCACTTTGGCTAACGGCGATATTCGTGTCAATTATCTCCAAGATTTCAACTTTAATGACAACACCTATGGTACTGGCTCTGACTCTGGCTGGACAAGCCAAGGCAAAACCCACACCTTCAGTAACCTAACAGGTAGCGACAAAGCGGGCTTTGAGGTTAAGGATGGCAACGGCACTGTGCTGTTTAAGTTCTACCAAGACTACATCACTTCATCGAGTACCAATATCGATGGTTACACCTCTTACTCCGGCTTCCAGTCCCTAGGTTTTAGCGGCGGTGATGGCGGTCTGATAAGCGGTGGCACTCTCAATGCCAGTGCAGGTACTCTGCTATACGACTTTGACAGTACCCTGGAAACCAACCTTAACCAAGCAGGTTACACTGGTTTAACTACCAACTCGCCGATTAATGATCCCAACTGGAACAACGTTAACGGCTACTCCTTCACGGTTAAAGCTTCGGCCTTCGGTACTGCTGGTTTTGGCGGTGTAAATATCTTCGATCAGCACAACTCCCCGGCGAAAACAGGCGGTAGTAACAGCTATATTCCTGAAGTGGTAGGCAGTTCATCCACTAATACCGCAGTCGTTACTGCTACATTAAACGGCAATACTGTTGTCGCGGTTGATGATGCTACAGTTATGATCGGACAGTCTGGTGGCCCTGACCCTGGTTCAGAATGTATTACTGGTCCTATTGGTGGCATTGATCTAGGGGACTTAACCAAATATTTGTTTTTCTTTGCTAATGGCAGTCAAGATGCCAACTGGCAAGGAGCGACTAAAGGCTTTGCAGGGGATGTGGTAGTTGATGGCATTCAAGCGACTGAGCGCACTTCTGGTGGTGTTCCTTATGCTGGCACTATCTATACTAACGCCAGTACATTGGGTGCTTGGCAGGGCATTGTCGATCAGAACCCTGGTCAGGCCAATGGAGTTACAGGTCAAACCACACTTGTTACAGACTTGGAAACAGATTTACTCAATGCCTTCACCCAAATTAATGCTCTCGCTGCTACCCCTGGCTATACAAGCGTTTCCTCCACTTCCCTCAATGGTCTTAACACCCAAGATGGCATCGCTAAAACCTATGTCATTAACATCACTTCGGGTCTTAATTTCTCTAGCCAAATCAACATCACTGGTGATGCGTCCGATACCTATGTCCTGCGTTGGGATACGGATGGCAACCCCAATAATGGCTATCAAGGTCAGGTTAAGCCTCAAAGTGGCGGTGCGATCAATCCTTTAGGCGGTCTGACGGCTGCTAATTTCATCAACGTCGCGGGGGATATTAACGCTTCTGGTGGTGGCAGTAATCCTAGTGGACTGCCCCAAGGGCCCATTGATGAATCGACGGGAACCCTGATTAATGGCGGTTCTAACTTTAGTGGCGGCGGCTTCTTTACAGGTTACTGGCTAACTACCGGAGATCCTACCAGTGGAGATACAGCCTCTCTGAGTAACGCTATCTTTACGGGCGGTTGGTACACCCTCAGCGATAAGTTCAGCATGACCTCTGGTACTAGCGGGGTTCATATCTGTCCTAATCCTGCGACTATGGACTCTACATACCCAGGTAATGTTAATAATGGGGGTACAGGGGTTACTGCCCCCACTGGGGACTTAGAGGATGCCTTTGGCAAGCCAACTTCCATGACCTTTACCTACATTGGTGGTAATGTCATCAATACAGGTGGCAAGAACAACAACCAAGATGGTAAGACTGCCATCGAAAGTGGCGCACCTGACAATGATTCGAGTGCTTACATTGTGGTTTCTGAAAGTAACAATGTGGCTGATATCAAGAGTGGTAGCAAGAAAGTTTACTTCGCAGGTAATGTGGACATTGGTCAATCCTTTACTGCTAGTCTTGGCTTCACTAATGAAGATAAGTTCGAGAATGACACTCGCTTCTTAGTCTTTGAGGATGAAGCAGCTTTCATTGCGGGTTCTAATCCCTTACAAGTCACCAAATACAAAACAGATGGCTCTGAGCCTATCACTCTTGGGGATAAAATTGCTGGCGTTGAACTTGTGGGATATCAAGGGCTGGCTGACGGCTACAATAACCACGCAATAGATCCCCTCACGGGTGAAATCGGTAAAGGCTTCTCAGTAGTTGGTCTGTTTGGGGATGCCGAGGAACTAACCTTCCGCTATGACTCAAACCTAGCGATTCGTACAGGAGGTAAGGATAAAGACCTTAACGGCTACGGTGATCAGGATGGTAATGCCAAGATTCTCAGCAATCGTACCCTCGATGATGATCTTCTGAGTGGTGGTTCTTCCTTCATCCGCGTTAGCGATAAGAGTAATGCTAATGACCTCGGTGGTAAAGAGTATTTTGAGGGAGTGGTCGGTCTTGGACAAGAATTTACAGCTAGTGTCTTTGCACCTAGCGCGAATACTAGCAAATTTGGCTCTAATACCTACATCCACTTCTTTGATGACTTAGGAGGAACTTACCTGGGTTCTGCTCAGTATAAGACAGATGGTTCTCAACCCATGCAACTTGAAGATGAACTTGCTGGTGCAACCCTCATTGGTTTCCAGGGTGTGGGTGGTTCTGCTTTTCTCTAACTAGAAACCTAAATTTTGCATAAATTTGATTAATTAGAGGAGATGTTATAGCTAACATCTCCTTTTTTTATCTATTTCTCAAGAACAAAGGGCGTATGCTATACGCCCCTACAAAAACGGAATTTATCTCACTGTCGGAGCGAAAGGAAGCTGCGCCCGCAATGTAACATAAACGAACTTACTTCATGTATTTTGATGGTCAAATTTGATAGTTTGATCAGATTTTGGGGAATTTTAGGGTCATAGGGTATGAGAGTGAAGCACTCATGATGGAAAGTAAACAAATACTTGTGAAGAATGTTTGATCTCATGCCACTCGCTAGTCCTCTATTCCCTATACTGATTTATGAGTTCTTTGATAAATTTAGAGAATCTTCCCATTCCAAACAGTGAGATGTCGGTTCCAGATCTATCCAACCATTCTTCGTGGCAAGCATTGCAAGCTGAATTGGTCTTTACTCAAGATCGATCAGGTCAATATTTATCATTTTATTGGGAGTTAGGAGAAGCCTTAGGCATTGACCCCTCAAATATTGTGGGCTTTTTTCCTGAACAAAGTCTGAAGCCCGCTTTACCCGATGCTTATTATGAGAGAATCAGACGAGTCTTAGAAAGACGTATCCCTGAACAATGTTATTGTCTCTTTGAATATAAAGGTCAAACCTTTCCCTTGGAATTGGTAATCAGTCCCATTTTGACCCAACAGGGACCAACTAACCGGGTGCTGGTGATGGGCCATCATTTACTAGACATTGATCACAGCTTAATCAATAATTCCGCCTTACCCACTCACCCAGATCCCTATCAAACCCTACTGACTAAAATTGCCCGAAAAATTCGCCGCACCTTGAATTTGGAAACTATCTGGCAAGAAACCGTCGATAACTTGGGAGATGCTCTACAAGTTAGTCGCTGTTTGATGATAGCGATCGCCCCCAACCAAGAATATTTAGAAGTCAAGGCCGAATATCGTCAACCAAGTTGTTCCTCTCAGTTAGGTTATCGCTTTGATCCCCTAACAGAACTTTGGTGGGAACGGGCTTTAACCCAACGCGAACCGATCATTATTGAAGAATTAACTGATAATTATCATCAAATTCAATCAGTATTAATTGTCTCTACCTTCTATCAAAATCAACGCAATGGGTTAATTTGTTTACAACAAGGCGATCGCAGTCGTTATTGGTATCCCGCAGAACTAGAACTGATCCAAGAATTAGCCGATCAAGTGGGAACGGCCATTGCTCACGCCACCCTTTATCAAGAACTCGAACAAGCCACTTTAGCCGCCGAAGAAGCTTCCCGCCTCAAAAGTGATTTTCTCGCCAGCACCACCCATGAATTAAGAACACCCCTCAATGGGATTATTGGCTTTCTCAAACTCAGTTTAGATGGCATGGCCGATGATGCAGAAGAAGAACAAGAATTTCTCGAAGAAGCCCATAAATCTGCCTTACACTTATTAAATCTTATTAACGATATTCTCGATATTGCTAAGATTGAAGCGGGTAAAATGGACTTAGAACTCGGCGCGATCGAATTAGCCGAATTATTTCAAGCCATTGATAACTTTACCCTGCCCCAAGCACAACGCAAAAATCTGAGTTTTCGCAGCAAACTGCCCCAGACTCTGACCCCGATCATAGTTTATGGGAATTATCAACGACTGTTACAAGTAATGCTCAATTTAGTCAGTAATGCCGTTAAATTTACCCATGAAGGCGGTATTGAAGTGAGCGCAGAAATCACGAAAAAGAAAATTGTTTTTCAGGAGCAAGAATTTCCTGGTTTAGTTAAAGTCAGTGTTGCTGATACAGGGATCGGGGTTTCCCTCGATAAACAGGCAAAACTCTTTGAAAAATTCGTTCAAGTCGATGGTTCCCATACCAAGGCCTATGGAGGAACAGGACTCGGCCTGGCTATTTCTCAGAAACTGGTAGAAGCTATGGGCGGACAGGTAGAATTTTATAGCATGGGAGAAGGACTCGGCTCAACTGTCACCTTTACTGTCCCCTTGGAACAAATGCCAGTGATGAAAACAATGACATCCCAGGATGAGTAGGAGTGACATACTCCCGACAGCAACCGCTTAGGCGTTATGCTGCGGGCTTCTCAACATCACGCTAATTCTCGACCAAATGATCCATATTTTTACAAAATTAAGAGTCAAGGAGATTTATCCTTGACTCTCAAAAATTAGATTAACAAGTGTTTGTTACTAAAGAGATAACCTTAAGCTTCCTTACGGGTACTCAAGTCACCCACCTTAGCAAACAAACCGAATTCCACTTGTTCTTCGAGATCAGGATCAATACCCGCAAACACATCACGGTAGAGAGTCCGAGAACCATGCCAGATGTGGCCAAAGAAGAACAATAAAGCAAATACCGCGTGTCCAAAGGTAAACCAACCTCTGGGACTGGTGCGGAATACCCCGTCAGAACCGAGGGTTTCACGGTCAAAGTTAAAGGGTTCCCCTAATTGCGCCTTACGAGCAAATTGCTTCACCTCAGCCGGATTAGAGAAGGTTTGACCCCCTAAAGCCCCACCGTAGAAGCTAACAGTGACACCACTTTGTTCAACACTCAGTTTAGACTCTGCCCGACGGAAGGGAATGTCAGCACGAACAATTCCTTGTTCGTCAGTCAGCACAATGGGGAAGGTTTCAAAGAAATTAGGCATCCGACGAACGGTTAATACCCGACCTTCAGGGTCTTTAAACACAGGATGTCCCAACCATTCTTGGGCAATACCATCCCCACTAACCATCGCACCAGTACGGAATAAACCGCCTTTTGCGGGACTATTCCCCACATAATCATAAAACGCGAGTTTTTCGGGAATTTTTGACCAAGCTTCTGATAAGCTATCGCCCGCCGCTAAGTTAGCTTCCACACGACGATCAATTTCTTGCTGGAAGTAGCTGCCATCCCATTGATAACGGGTCGGCCCAAACAATTCGATGGGAGTGGTGGCATTGCCATACCACATGGTTCCAGCCACCACAAAAGCAGCAAAGAACACAGCAGCAATACTACTAGACAGTACGGTTTCAATGTTACCCATTCTCAGGGCTTTGTAGAGCCGTTCTGGAGGTCTTACCGTTAAGTGGAATAGACCCGCAATAATGCCCACAATACCCGCAGCAATGTGGTGAGCGACAACTCCCCCAGGGTTGAAGGGGTTAAAACCGGCTGGCCCCCATTCTGGTGCCACTGGTTGTACATGGCCCGTTAAACCATAGGGGTCAGATACCCACATTCCAGGGCCCCAGAGTCCAGTTAAGTGAAAAGCTCCGAAACCAAAGCAGAGTAGTCCAGATAAGAACAAGTGAATGCCGAACATCTTCGGTAAGTCGAGGGCGGGTTCTCCTGTCCGGGGATCAACGAATAATTCTAAGTCCCAGAAAACCCAGTGCCAAACGGCTGCTAAGAACAGCAAACCAGATAACACGATATGGGCGGCAGCAACCCCTTCAAAAGACCAGAAACCAGGATTTAATCCTGTTTCTCCAGTGACACTCCAGCCACCCCAAGAACTTGTTACCCCTAAACGGGCCATGAAGGGAAGTACAAACATCCCTTGTCGCCACATGGGGTTGAGTACGGGGTCACTGGGATCAAAAATAGCCAGCTCATAAAGAGCCATAGAACCTGCCCAACCAGCTACTAAAGCGGTGTGCATCAGGTGAACGGAAATGAGTCGTCCTGGGTCATTTAGGACAACGGTGTGAACTCGATACCAAGGTAGTCCCATTGACTACGCTCCTCCTATTGACAATATGTCTACTTAGACGCTTTTTTCTTATGGTGTTGGCTTATGGGTGATCTTTGAGGGCGATCGCCTTTAATAGCCATCAAGGCCCTAAAGTCAGCTAACCTACATTATGCCAAGAAAGTGAAAATTATTTAAAGAATTGTGACTATTGTTAGACTTGATTGCAAGTAAACCCCTAATTTTATAGTTCTTCTGTTCTTATTTGATTGTCAGATGAATATTTTTAGCGAATAAATCTACTTAAGTATTTTTACTCCATGATCCTAGTCAACTTTCTCCCTCGGCACAAGCTATCATTGAGGCAGAAGAATCTCAAAATGGATTATTAGTTTCGGCGATTTCGGTTTGGGAAGTTGCAGTAAAATCAAGTATTGATAAATTAACATTACCTTTGCCAATTGAAAAATAGTATAGTATTAATAATGCAAAACTAGGCATTAGTTTAATCGTTGGGTAATTACTTAATGAAGGATTCTTAATAGATTTATCCATCGAAAATCTAGGTATTCTTATTAAAAATAATTATTTTTCCTTTTGTCTAAAGTTCATAAAGTTCATAAAGTTCATCAATTCAGTATTTGTACTTGACGTTTGTTTTTTTCAGTGTTAACTTTAGAGAAGTCAATAGGTAATTCTACATAAACATAAAAAACGGATCTATACCATAAGAGTGGTTACGAAGCCTGAAACCGTTTACTTTTAACTATATTATTTCTTGTTCCCTAATTTTACAATTAACGTTGATTTTGTCCGACTACTTAGTGGGACAGAATTTGTCATAAAAAATCCCCCAATTTAGGAGAATAAACGATTATGAACCCGATTAATTTTGCTTTAAGTGAGAATACAAATACAGACCCCACAGACATCAATCTAGAGTTAGGGAATCGCTTTTATTTCGTGAGTGGAACAGTAACTAATTTTAGTAACAACACGACTTATAGTCAAGTTGGACTTGACCCCTTTACTATCTCAATTGTTCCTCCCGATGTTAACCTAGTAGTCACAGATATTACGGCTCCTGCTACAGTAGCATCAGGTCAAACATTTTCTCTCTCTTGGACGGTTCAAAATCAAGGGACAACCTCAACAAATACTTATTATTGGTATGATCGCCTTGTCTATTCAACCGATGATATTTTTGGCAATGAAGATGATATTTTTCTCAACGAATTTCCTACTGATTACTACTTCAATAATCTGCCCTTAGATCCTAACGAAACCTATACCATAACCCAAGATATTACTGTTCCTAATTATATCGCTGGTCAGGGGTATTTGCTACTTAATACGGATCAATATAATGATCAATCAGAAAATGATGAAACTGATAATGTTAAGTCAGTTGCTATTAATGTTATCCCACCAGATGTTAACTTGGTAGTCACAGATATTACGGCTCCTGCTACAGTAGCATCAGGTCAAACATTTTCTCTCTCTTGGACGGTTCAAAATCAAGGTCAAGAGGCGACAAATTCTTATTATTGGTATGATCGCGTTGTCTATTCAACCGATGATATTTTTGGCAATGAAGATGATATTTTTCTCAACGAGTTTCCTACTGATTACTACTTCAATAATCTGCCCTTAGATCCTAACGAAACCTATACAAATAACTCAGAAATCACCATTCCTGGCAATATAGTAGGTGAGGGGTATTTACTGATTAAAACAGATTCCTATAACTCTCAAGTAGAAACTGACGAAACCGATAACATTAAATCTATTCCCATCACTATCACTCCTCCAGATGTTAATCTCGTTGTCACAGAAATAACCGCCCCAAGTTCAGTCGCTATTGGACAGTCATTTAATGTTTTTTGGACAGTTCAAAATCAAGGTCAAGAAGCGACAACTTCTAATTCTTGGGTTGATAGTCTTGTCTATTCAAAAGATGAGATTTTTGGCAATGAGGATGACATTTATCTAGGTGAATCTAACTATTATTATGGTTATAGTGGTAATGTAGAAGCCAACGCAACCTATTCAAATAACCGATTTATTACCCTTCCTACCGAAATAACAGAAAGTGGTTATTTACTGCTTAAGACAGATCCAAATAACAACCAACCAGAAACGAATGAAACCGATAATGTTAAATCTGTTGCTATCAATGTTACTTACCCACAAGACAATTTAGTAGTAACAGAAATTACAGTTCCCGAATCACCAAAATTTGGTCAAAAAATCTCCCTATCTTGGACAGTTCAAAATCAAGGAATAGAAACTACAACCTCTAGTTATTGGAATGATACTGTTGTCTATTCAACAGACGAGTTTTTTGGCAATGAGGATGACATTTATTTAGGGGGAAGTCTTAATTATTATTACTATCCATATAATTTTCCTTTCCCTGATTACTCTACTTATGTTCCTCCCGTAAATCCCAACGAAACCTATACCATTACCAGAAATATTACTCTTCCTACTCAAGCACCAGAAAATGGATATTTACTAGTTAAAACAGATTCGTATAACTCTCAACCAGAAACCGATGAAACCGATAATGTTAAAGCAGTTGCCATTACGCTTACCCAACCGAAAGATAATTTAGTGGTAACGGAAATTACCGCCCCTACTGTTGCATTACCTGGTCAAATAATTTCCCTAGCTTGGACAGTTCAAAATCAAGGAATAGATGCGATAACCGCTAGTAATTGGACTGATCACGTTGTCTATTCAACTGATGATATTTTTGGCAATGAGGATGACATTTATCTCACTGAAAGTCGGAATCGTAATTATATCTTTGGAAGTGGATCTTATAATGTGGGTCCTAATGATAATTATGTTCCTTCCCTAAATCCCAACGAAACCTATACGATTAACCGATCTTTTGTTGGTCTTCCTAGCGAAATAATAGGCAATGGTTATTTATTGGTTAAGACGGATGTAAATAACAATCAAGTAGAAACTGATGAAACAGATAATGTTAAAGCGGTTCCTATTACTATCACAAAACCCAACTTAGTTGTTACGGATATAACTGCTCCAACTTCGGTAAAAAATGGAGAGACTGTCGCTGTATCTTGGACAGTTCAAAATCAAGGAGGTATAGCAACAAATTCTTCTTGGTTCAGTACCTCTTGGACTGATAGCATCGTCTATTCAACAGATGATATTTTCGGCAATGAGGATGATGTTAATCTACCCATAGATTTTTTGCCTGGGTTGTATTCCTCCCTTGCTCCCAATGAAAGTTATACCACCAACCTAAATATTACTATTCCCAATGATATCGCGGGTCAGGGATATTTATTAGTTACAACAGATGTAGGGAACTCTCTAGGAGAAACTGATAAAACAGATAATGTTAAAGCTATTGCTATTAATGTTACTCAACCCCATGCACCTACTGATATTCAAATCAGTAACATTTCTATCTCAGAAAATGCCCTCAATAATTCCTTAGTTGGACGTTTCAAAGCTGTAGATAAAAATACAAATGATACTCACACCTATCAACTTTTAAATCCAGAAAGTATTCCTTTTACAGTTGTTGATAATGAACTTCGTGTCTCTGGAAAACTCGATTATGAAACTAAAACCAACTATCAATTGCAAGTTCGTACTACAGATCAAGACGGACTATCTTTTGATAAAACCTTGACAGTTAATATTCAAGATGACCGAGATTTTGATATTACGGGAACTTCTGGGGATGATATTATTGTCGGAGGTATAGGAGGCGATTTAATGCAAGGAAATGGAGGAAAAGATATATTTCAATATAACAATTACAAAGAAAATGGAGATACAATTATTGATTTTAATCCAATCAATGATGACCGTTTTGACCTCAAAAATCTCTATACAAATCCTCGGATTAATTTAGGAACTAATCCTTTTAATAGTTACATTAAAGTGACACAATTAGGAGCGAATACTCGCATTGATTTTGCGCCCTTTGCTAATTTAGCCCCTAATTATTTCCTTCCCCTAGCTACTGTAGAAAACGTTAACGCTAGTCAAATCGATAGTAGTGACTTTATCTTTATCTAGCTATATTGATATCTTTTGCCTTGAATAATTATCTTCTATCACTCAGAGAAAAACCATCATGAAACCGTCTGTAACTCATTTAATACGTCTCAACAAACAAAGATTATTCCTGTTTGCTTTACCTAGTTTTTTCTTACTGCTGTCTCAGACTGCACAAGCTACCGTTTTAGGATTTGAAAGCAACGATTTTACCGACTGGTTAACATCAGGTAACACCAGCATTAAAGATAGTAGCTATGGTAGTATTCCCACCGAAGGAATCTATCACGCTTTATTAGAAACTGGCGCAGGCAGCACAGATGTTTTTAGTCCTTTTCTAGACTCTTTAGAAGGTCAAAATGTAGTCAATGGTTTTCTCTTTTCGGGAGATTCAATCAGTGCCTATGGTACATCCCAAGGATTATTCTATACTCAAGGTTCAGCCATTAAGAAACAAACTCAAATTGAGGTTACTTCTGGCAAAATTATTACCTTGAGTTTTGATTACAACTTTTTAACAAATGAAAACCCGACAACAGGCAATAATGATCTGGCTTTTTTTAGTCTCAATGAGCAATTAATTCCCATTACTTCTGTTAAAACGGCAAACCTCATTTCTTCTACTCTAACACCGTTTAATTCGTCAACTGGCTATCAATTAAATCAGGTTTATACGATTACAAAACCAGGAACTTATACTCTGGGATTTGGGGTTTTAGATGAAAGGGATTTTGCCACTCCATCAGGACTATTAGTGGATAATATTCGCATTGAAAGTGCTGACGCTGAAATTATAGCGAGTATTCCTGAACCTTCTTCTTTGCTAGGATTGGGGCTTTTTGGACTTTTGTTGTCAGGTTTAACTAGAAGGTAATATTAATAAAATTAGGCGAAACGATACTGCTCGGTTAAGTCCAAAAACTTGCATTTTAAGTTTCTTTTTTGAAGATTTTGGAGGAGTTTCTCAGTTTATCTAAGACTTGTTCGGCATTAATTAAGCGTTTGAGTACCACTTGTCCAATAGCAGAATTTTCTATTTCTGGGTCAAGGGGTTTAATTTCTACCATCAAGACTGCTTCTTCAATTTCGTATAACCAAAAGATGTCTTCTTCTTCGGGAATTCCTATATCTATTCTTTGAATATAGGGAGGTCGTCTCCAGGAATTTGTATCCCATAAGTGTCCTAATTCCCAAACTCGACCCACTGTCCAACCTTCTGCTAAAAAAAAGTATTTCATTGTGATTGAATAACTATCTTATACTTTTAAATTTTACCTGTATTTTGAAATTTTTTACTCATCAAAAAACTCAAAATTCCTAAAAATATTAACCCCATAACACCAGCAATCGGATTATTATCAATTCCCGTAATTATCGGAGAAACTTTACCAGTATAATTAAACAATTTACCCACATTTAAGATATAATATCCCCAGACCAAACCCCCATGTAAGCCAATACAAATCCCCAAGCGATTGCCCTGTCCCCATTTAGCTAGAACTAAAGTAAATCCCAATAATACTAAAGCAGGAAATTGGGGAAAGGTTCTGATGATTTCTTCTAGAGGTTTTAAAAAGTGTAGAGTAGCAAAAATAATAGCATTAGAAAAAACAACAATTTTTAGAGAATAATCTCGTTTTAATTCTTCTAATAACCAACCTCTAAAAAATAATTCTTCTGCTAAACCAATTGCTAATGCACTCAATAATCCTTCAAAAACTATCCGAATTAAACTGGCTGAAGGTTGCACAAAATTTACCCAGCCCAAAATAGCTTCTAAACCAAACAAACTAAAGGTAAATAATAAGCCAATACTCAAGCCATTTAATAACTCAATGCCATTTTTCCGAGTGAAAACTAATCCATAAACTTGCCACCAATTTGATATATTATAAACTGTTTTATTCCAAATAAATAATAAGCCAACAAATTCAAGATACAAAACCCCCATAGTCACAATAGTAGTTAAATTAGGGTCATCTTTGAGTAATAAATACAAAGGAATGGCTAAGGGAAGCCAGAGCAATAATAGACAAAAGATAAAAATTCCCAGCCTCAAAGGTGCTGGGTAATTCTCAATCGTAGTAAAATTAACTTTCAAGGGTTCAAACTTTAAGTAATAGTTGATTAACTATATCAAGATTATTCATCCGGTTCAAGACTACTGGTTAACCCATGATTTTTCAGAGTTTCACAATAAAATTCTGCGGGTTCTAACGCACAAGTAATAACCAAAGCAGTGCCATTGGTATGCGCTTCCATCATGATATCAACCGCTTGAGGCTGAGTCATTCCACCAACAGTTTGCATCAAGGTTTGCACCACATGCTCCATGGAGTTAAAGTCATCATTATGGAGTAATACTCGATATCTAGGGGCTGGTTTACGAATAGTTTCATTAGAAGCGGAACGCTTTTCAATTACTTCAGTGGTCACAAATTTCCTCCTTTC
The DNA here is from genome assembly GCF_034931425.1 of Crocosphaera sp. XPORK-15E. Classification (NCBI taxonomy): domain Bacteria; kingdom Bacillati; phylum Cyanobacteriota; class Cyanophyceae; order Chroococcales; family Aphanothecaceae; genus Crocosphaera; species Crocosphaera sp. XPORK-15E. Next base: position 351,907 of record NZ_JAYGHQ010000006.1, on the reverse strand, counting down.
GTTAAAGCACTTTCGCAAAGTTTCCCAAGGAAGGGAACCTATACATCATCTATCATGATATCAAAGTTTAAAAAATTACCTTAAAGTGATATTCTGCTAACCTGAGTGCGACGTAAAACAAGGAAGTCAAAATGTGGAAAAACCTTAATAATTCAGCCCTTCTGCGCTTTCTGTTGCTGTTTAGCTGTGGTTGAGCCACTGTGGTCTTAATTAATTACTTTTTCAGCACGATTGCTCTGTTTACCGCCGCCGGAATCTTTGCTGCTCTGCTAAACTATCCGGTAGTCTGGCTATCCCGTTATTTGCCCAGAGGACTGGCGATCGCCATCACTTTTACCGGAGCTATAGCCTTACTAATTGGGGGCATTACCCTGCTAGGATTAGAAGTATTAAACCAGGGACAGGGTTTGCTAACGGAGCTTAAAGGCACATTAAATCAACAAAATTTGCTCCCCTTTCAGGATTTCCTTAACCAACTTGATATGCAAAAAGTTATTGAAACCCTCCAAACGGGTTTGGCTTCTGGTTTAAGCATAGTACAAGGAATCTTTTCCGGTGTCTTCACTGGAGTTTTTGGGGCAGTTATCAGCGTTTATATGTTGATTGACGGTGATAAACTGTGGCGGTTATTTCTGATGCTTGTACCAGCACCATCCCGCGATCGCTTTGCTCAAACATTTCAGCAAAGTTTTCTCGGATTTTTGCGGGGACAACTAATTTTGATGATGTTTTTATCGATCGCTAGTTTTATTGTTTTTTCGTTTTTGGGAGTTCAATATTCTCTGCTTCTAGCTATCATTATCGGTGTATTAGATGCTATTCCAGGGGTTGGGGCTACTTTGGGGGTTCTGGTGGTAACAGTGTTAGTTTTCGCATCTCAAGGGGGCGAGATCGCCATTAAAGTAGTTATTAGCTCTATTTTACTGCAACAAATTCAGGATAATATTGTACATCCAAAAGTTATGGGCAATGCACTAGAATTAAATCCGGTGCTTCTGTTTTTGGCTTTATTTATTGGGGAACGAGTAGCAGGGTTATTGGGCGTTTTTCTGGCTATTCCTCTTGCTGGCATGATTGCTGCTTGGATGCGGTCAGTTAAAGCGGAATCAGAGACAGTTCTCGAAGAAGTTCTGCCAGAAAGTGATTGAAGGAGGCAGGGGGCAGGAGGCCGATTAGAGTGTGGTCTGCTTCGCAGTGCCTTCGGCAACGCAGATCTTGTAGGTTGGGTTGAGGAACGAAACCCAACAAATAACCCATTCTGTGACTATTACATTATTAGGTGTTGGGTTTTACTTTATTTGACCCGACCTACGTTTTATTCTTCGCTAATATTAGCATCAAATATGAGCCTTCCAATTCAAATTGTTACTTTACCAATAAATCCTGAATTTTATTTTGATTATCTTTATAAGAAACTAATAAGATATGACCCATTGATGAAGCTCCTATTATAATATAACGATTTTCGGTTTCAGAGTGATCGGGATCATAAAATGTTTTCTTAACAAGGTTCGTGAATTGATTTACATGACCAAAAATAACCAGGCCCCACCGTTAAAATCTGCTCCGTTGGCATAAACAACTCCCAATAAGCAAGCCCAGAATCATCCTCTAAATCTGGTTCTAAAATCAGTTGATAATGATCTTCAAAACTCAACGTTAAACGAATTGTTTCTGCATCAACTGTTAGATCAAGTAACTTTTTATGCTCTAATTGTTTAACTATTACCTTAGCATTTTCCGTCTCTTGATCCATATCCGATTCAGATGTAACCACTAAAACGCGATCGCCATGCTTCACCGTCCAAGGGGTAGCCCTTGCCCCAAATCGCCAACTACCCTTTAGTAAATGTGCTAATTTAGGATGGTCATAGGGAGTCATTTCACCAAAATCTAATTCTAATTCATCACCATAACTGAAGGAAACTTGATGACAAATTTCACCTATTATCGGTTGGGTAATAGTGGGAATAATTTTTTCAAGACTTGGCTTAATAATCGATTTTTCAGATACCAAAGAAGTCGTTGCCATATTTTTAACTCCCTTAAAAACTTTCTAAAAATTCTTCAGCTTTCTGTTTCAGTTCATCCCAAGTAAAATCCCCTTTAGCATTTAATGTTCCAACATCACCATTGGCTTTTTCCTTCTCAATAAACTTTCCAAATAGCTTTCTCACTGATGCTGACATATCAAATTCTCTAGCGATCGCATTAACCTGTTGAAGATCACGTTTTTTACCCATTAATAAAGAGAACGGATAATTACCAAAAGTTTAGCATAAAACAGTGATTTTCTCTCCTGTAACCCACCCAGTAAAATATTGTAGCTTAATATACATTTTTACTAAAAGTACGGGAGGGTCTATAGTTGGGACTTCTGGCGACATTTTTCTAAAATGTGAACATTTTCATGGTATTTTTGGGTGGGGACTTTTCCCGAAAATTTTGTTAAAGCAGAAAAAACTTACCAATGAAGCCAACGAGAATTTTTGTTCCTGCCATTCTTGGTCTATTAAGCCTGACGATAGCAAATGGGGTTCGTGCGGAAATCATCATTAACCCCGCCGACAACGGCAATTTTAGCGTCACGGGTATGATCCCTGGTAATGGTTGCACTGTCCTTTTTAACCCTAGAGGAGCGGTTATCCAACAGGGTAGTTCCTGTAGCCAAAAAGAAATCAGAAAAGCCCAAGATGCGATGGATTCCTATTTGCGCGAACAAAATGCGTCCGATGGTGACGAATACAATGGTCGGGGTGGGAATTATGCTGATAGTGCGATCGCTGATCTTGTAGGTTGGGTTGAGGAACGAAACCCAACGAATAACCCATTCTGTATATATTATATTATATGGAGATGATCTGGTAAGATAACAATCCCGTCAATTTTAAATTGAGAAAAATTAATAACTTTGGGGTTGAAAGTTTTCAGGAATATCGAGTTCAAATACTTGATCGTGAATACGAGCAACATAAAATCCTTCTTGCAGGGTTTTTTCGCGTAATTCGGGGGACATATCAACAGCCGCTAAAATGGCATAGAGTTGTTTATCTTTGTGTTCAGAGAAAAAGGTACGAAAACGTTGCAAAATACTTTTTAATTGAATAATAGAATCTTCTCTCGCATGACTTTTAACCTCGACAATATAGGCAGTATTCAGATTACCATTGGTATATGCAAGGACATCAATTGACCTGTGTTGCCCTTCTTTACTGGCGCGTACACTGGGACTAATGATTTCCATGCCAAATCGTTGTCTTAAAATCTTTTCCATTGAGGGGAGGGCAAGACCTTCCGTAAAGCTACCAAATTTTGCACCGAGTCCCCCAATTTGTTTACCCAATTCTTTGATTTGGCGGTCAGTCTTCTTCTGTTGTTGACTAACTTCCTTCAGTTGTAGGTCAGTTTCCTTGAGTTGTTGAGCATTTTCCTTCTGTTGTTGACTAACTTCCTTCAGTTGTAAATCAGTTTCTTTTTGAGCAGTGGTTAATTCAGCGAGGAGTTGCCATACGTCGTCTGCGGTGGTTGCCATAGATTATTTATTGCATTCTTCGGTTTTCTCTATTTTATACGAAAATGCGATAGCCCTTTAATAATAAATCGAGAAAAATTAATAGCTTTGGGGTTGAAAGTTTTCAGGAATATCTAGTTCAAATACTTGATCATGAATACGAGCAACATAAAATCCTTCTTGGAGGGTTTTTTCTCGTAATTCGGGAGACATATCAATAGCCGCTAAAATGCCATAGAGTTGTTTATCTTTATGTTCAGAGAAAAAAGTACGAAAACGTTGCAAAATACTTTTTAATTGAGTAATAGAATCTTCTCTCGCATGACTTTTAACCTCGACAATATAGGCAGTATTTAGATTACCATTGGTATAGGCAAGGACATCAATTTCCAGGTGTTGCCCTTCTTTACTGGCGCGTACACTGGGACTAATGATTTCCATGCCAAAGCGTTGTCTTAGAATCTTTTCCATTGAGGGGAGGGCGAGTCCTTCCGTAAAACTACCAAATTTTGCACCGAGTCCCCCAATTTGTTTGCCTAATTCTTTGATTTGGCGGTCAGTCTTCTTCTGTTGTTGACTAACTTCCTTGAGTTGTAGATCAGTCTCTTTTTGAGCAGCCGTTAATTCAGCGAGGAGTTGCCACACATCATCTGCGGTGGTTGCCATAGATTATTTACCTTCATCATCTTTAGTTTTCTCTATCCGTAGCGGCAATACCTAGACATGATGTCTAGGTATGTCTAGTATTCTACGGGCTTTTGTCTTCTAGAAAAAGCTCCAAGATTTATAGACCATCATCCGCCAGAGGATTGCGCTTTTTAATCACGGAAATGGCCTGACTGACACTTTCCGGGAAGATGACAACTAAACCCCCTTTCTCGACCTTATCTAAGCCAAATTCGAGGGCTTCGCTTTCCTCTAAAATAGCTTCGTACTGGGCTTGAGGGTTTTCTTGAACAATACCTTTGATAATGAGATCGGCAACCTCTCCGCGATCGCGTCCTCGTTTATCCTCATCTTCCTTGATAATAATTCGATCAAACACCTGGGCCGCAATTTTGCCCAAGAGGATCAAATCTTCATCACGGCGATCGCCAGGGCCTCCAACTACTCCTAAGCGTTGGCCCTTCCAATTTTTCACAAACTCGCCTACTGCTTGATAACCCGCCGGATTATGGGCATAATCAACTAAGGCGTGATAATCTCCCAAATTAAAGAGATTCATCCGGCCTGGGGTCTGATTAGCCGAAGCTTTAAAGGTTCTTACCCCTTGACGAATGGCTTCAATATCAACTCCTTGAGAAAAGGCAGCCAAACAAGCAGCTAAAGCGTTAGCGATCATAAAGGGGGCCATTCCTCCCATAGTCACAGGAAGATTGGTTGCTTGCTCAATTCTTAGAGTCCATTGACCCTCTAAGATAGAAAGATAGCCATTTTCATAAACAGCAGCTAACCCTCCCCGTCGGAGATGATTTTCGATGATCTCATTGTCAGGGTTCATGGAGAAGTAGGCGACTTTCCCCTTAACTTGTGGGGCCATGGCCGCGACTAGAGGATCATCAGCGTTGAGGATCGCATGACCATCAGCACTCACCACTTCAGCGATCACACCTTTCACTTTAGCCATTTGTTGAATGTTGTTAATATCCCCTAAACCTAAGTGATCCTCAGCCACATTCAACACGATCCCTACATCACAGGAATCAAAGGCCAACCCTGATCGCAGGATACCGCCTCTGGCACTTTCTAAGATAGCCACTTCTACCGTGGGATCTCTCAGGATAACATTGGCACTAAAAGGCCCGGTATTATCTCCTTTTTCCACCAAATATTCCCCGATATAAATGCCGTCGGTGGTGGTATACCCCACAACTTTTCCAGTTTGGCGATAGATATGGGCAGTTAAACGGGTGGTGGTAGTTTTGCCGTTAGTTCCAGTAATAGCCACAATGGGGATACGACTAGGGGTATCGGGAGGAAAGAGCATTTCCATAACGGGGGCCGCCACGTTGCGAGACAACCCTTGACTGGGGGAGACGTGCATCCGAAAACCTGGGGCCGCATTGACTTCCACAATTACCCCATTGACTTCTCTGAGAGGTTTGGTAATGTCAGGTGTCACCACATCAATGCCCATGATATCTAAGCCGATGATTTTGGATACCCGTTCAGCGATCCAGTGGTTTTCGGGGTGAATATCGTCGGTGCGATCAATAGCAATGCCGCCTGTACTGAGGTTAGCAGTGGCTCTGAGGTAGGCAATTTCCCCTTTATCTAAAATCGTTTCGAGACGATAGCCCTGGCGTTCTAGTACCCCTAAAGAGGTTTTATCGACGGTAATCTTAGTTAAGACGTTATCATGGCCTTCGCCACGATTAGGATCTTGATTGGTTATTTCGATCAGTTCGGCAACCGTATGTTTATCATCCCCGATCACATGGGCGGGAATTCGTTCAGCGACGGCGACTAATTTGCCATTTATCACTAAAATCCGGTGATCGCTGCCGACATAGTAACGCTCAACAATAATACTACGGGTTTTTGATTCTTTGGTGGCGAGATCGTAGGCTTCGGCGGCTTCGGCCCAACTGTCAATATTGATGGTGATGCCCCGGCCGTGGTTGCCATCGAGGGGTTTAATGACGATGGGATAACCCCCCACATCAGCGATCGCGCTTTCTAATTCTTCAAAAAATTGGATTGTCGTCCCTTGGGGAACGGGAACACCAGCATCTTTGAGAATGGTTTTGGTGCCTTCCTTATCACAGGCTAATTCCACGGCCAAAATGCCGGAATAGTCACTTAAGGTAGCTTGAATGCGTTTTTGATGAACCCCATAGCCTAATTGGACCATAGCCCGCGCACTGAGGAGCATCCAGGGGATTTTTCTGGCTTCTGCTTCGGTGACGAGGGTTTCCGTACTGGGGCCAAGGGAAGCATTAGCTTGAAGATCTCGTAAATCGCTTAGATCCTGTTCTAGTTCTTCTAGATCATATACTCCGGTTTCGGCGATGGACTGACATAAACGAACGGCGGCCCGTCCGGCATAGCGGCCAGCTTGTTCGTCTATATATTCGTAGACGACGTTATAAACACCAGGATCACTGGTTTCTCTGGTACGACCAAAACCGACGGGCATTCGGGTTAATTCTTGCAATTCTAGGGCGACGTGTTCAATGATATGCCCCATATAAGTGCCTTGTTTGACCCGTTCAAGAAAGCCGCCACGATGGCCGGGGGAACAAAAATGCTCAATTAAGCTGGGCAGTACCCTAACTAAACCTTCGTAAAAACCGGGGATCTCGTTCGAGGGCTTCTCTGCTAGATCCTCCAAGTCAAGGCGCATCACAATCAGGTTTTGTCGCCTAATACTCCAGTAGTTGGGGCCGCGTAGGGTGAGAGTTTTTAGAATTTTCATGTTTGCCGTTTCGCCGTTTCTTAGATCCGCACTCGGAAGGACAAAGAAGCCGTATCCTACTGATTCTGTCTTTTCAGAAGACTTGATATCTGTTCACGGTGAACATTTTTTCAGTTAGGCTTTACTGTAATGGGTTACTTGCTTTCGCAATGGATTTGTGTTGATGAAGATGATAACCATCTCCATGAGAGAGAATATGAAGTCGTAGGTTATGGAGGCTTAAGGGATCGGCTGCTTCCACCTGATCTTGGTTGGTGTAGGTCATTTCCCTGCTATCTACCAGGGTGACAGTTCCTTTACCCACGACACGCATTAAGCCATCTCGTTCAAACATGGCACAGGTATCTTCATCAATGCCTATGCCTATACGTTCTGGATGAGTACATAAGGCACTTAAAAGACGAGCCATGCGGTTACGATTATGAAAGTGTTGATCGACAATAATTTCAGGAATGATCCCCAGTCCCATGGCCATATCCACCAAGGCGCGGTTGGGAGACTCTCCACTACTGCCCCCTGCGATCATGTGATGTCCCATTACGGCTGCTCCGGCACTGGTTCCTGCTAGGGAGATTTCTCCTAATTGTACCCGTTGACGAATGCGTTCCATCAGGGGGGTATCGGCCAGTAATCCACATAATCGTAGTTGATCCCCACCGGTCATAAAGACTCCGCTACATTCTTCCACATATTGTTGAAAGTAGGGGTCTTCTCCTTGGGCGCGATCGCGGATGTCTAAAACTTTGACGTATTTGGCCCCCATTTCTTCAAAAATTTGTTGATACCGTTCCCCAATGAGGACGGGTTCTCTGGAGGCGGAGGGAATAATGGCAATGGTAGCATCGGTTCCCCCAGAGCGAAACCAAAAGGTATGGAGAATTTCTTTGCCATGCACTTTATCTTCGGCACCGCCAATGATTAAAACGGCGGTGGTGGTGGATTGGGACATGGGGCTTTGTTGGGATTGAGTCTCTAAGTGCAACATGATCTTGTTTTTAAGCCAAAGAAAAAATTTAGGTACTTTAGGTTTAGTTAGTCATCATAGGGATAAGATTTTAGATATGCCAACTCTAATGCCTTGGTACTCAATTCTCGGCCCCCTTTGTTCGGACTAATTCATCGCACTGTTCCTTGTTTCTCCCTAGGTTTCCCTCAATGTTACCGAGGTTTTGATTAACGGTGTTCTTGGGTTGGTTTTGTTGCTGTAACAGATTTCGATGTTTGACCTTCACTATTTAACCGAATTGTTTGTCTATCTGGTAATGTCCAGTTTATCGCTGAACCTAAAGTTTTCACAATTATTCCATAATAGGGTCAAAGTTCCATAGATTGAAGCTCTATCCTACCTGCCATCCATTTTAAGCTAGACTAGCAACGGAACATTAAAATTAATATTATTTTTTGAACTTCCCGAACCTTCCTGTGAAAATTGATGTGATTACTCTGTTTCCAGATTTCTTTACCTCTCCCCTGGCCTCTGGACTCTTAGGGAAGGCTTTAGAGAAAAATATTGCTACGGTTAATCTGGTTAATCCCCGTGATTTTACCCTAGATAAGCATCATCGGGTGGATGATGAACCCTACGGTGGTGGGGTGGGAATGTTACTGAAACCGGAACCTATTTTTGCTGCGGTTGCTTCTTTAAGCTGTTTACCCAAACGAGAGATCATTCTCCTCACGCCCCAAGGTTCACCTCTTAATCAGACTATTCTACAAGATTTGGCTACCAATTATCAACAATTAGTGTTGATTTGTGGTCATTATGAAGGGGTGGATGAACGAATTCGCTATTTAGCGGATCGGGAAATTTCTTTAGGGGATTTTGTGCTAACTTGTGGGGAAATTCCGGCTTTAGCTTTAATGAATGGGGTAATTCGTTTGTTACCTGGAACGGTGGGAAAGGTGGAATCTTTGAAGGCGGAAAGTTTTGAGGATGGTTTGTTAGATTATCCTCAATATACTCGTCCGCCTATATTTCAAGAATGGGAAGTTCCAGAAATATTAAGGTCAGGGAATCATCAAAAGATTGAAGAATGGCGACGGTGTGAACAAATTAAACGGACTCAACAACGTCGCCCTGATCTTTGGGAAAAATGGCTTAATTCTCAACAAAAATCCGATTGAAATATCTACTCACTCAGTTTAATTTGAAAGTCTGGGGTAATTTGATCCGCAGCAGCCGCTACTTTTTCCCTAACATTCTGAGGAAGTCGAATATAACCAAGGGCAGGAGCTTTTTCTTGTCCTTCATTGAGGGCAAATTGAATCATCGCTTCCATGGCGATCGCTTTATTGGGATCGTCATATTTTTTAAATAATAACATCCAAGTATAGGTAACAATGGGATAGGATTCTTCTCCTGGAGGATCGGTAATAAAGGCTCTTAAATTATCAGGTAATTCTACTTGAGAAAGGGTATAAGTCCCTGATTCATCTGAGGGAACAATAAATTTACCTGCTTTATTTTCTAAAGCTGCCATCGTCAAGTTATTCTTTTTAGCAAAGCCAAATTCCATAAAACCAATTGACCCTTGAGTTTGTCCAATGAGAGCAGTTACGCCTTCATTACCTCTCCCCCCAATAAAGTTGCCTTTGGTTGTGGGCCATTCCACGGATGTTCCCGTACCAATGTCCTTTTTCCATTGAGGACTAATTTCACCAAGATGATTTGTAAACACTGCTGTCGTTCCACTGCCATCTGAACGGTGTACTACTGTAATTCGTTGGTCTGGTAACTTTAAATCAGGGTTAGATTTGGCGAGTTTAGGATCATTCCAATTGGTAATATTACCAGCAAAAATATCTACGTAATTTTCTCTGGTTAATTTTACTCCTTCTACTCCTGGCAAATTGTAGGCTAAAACAATACTCCCCGCTGTAACAGGTAACAACAAAACACCCCGACTGACTTGCGCTATCTGTTCATCTGTCATAGCGATGTCACTGGCCCCAAAATCTACCGTTCCGCCAGTAAATTGTTGTATTCCGGCCCCACTTCCAACGGATTGAAAGTTAAACTGAAGTTGAGATACTTGTCTCGATAACAAGACAAACCAAGTTTGATAAAGTGGAGCGGGAAAAGATGCGCCCGCACCATTAGCCCTAATATTTTGTTGAAAGGGAAGGACAATGGCTACACTACTTTGACTAGGACTTTGGCCTTGATCGGGAGTTGGGTTTTGATTAGCAGCTTGGTCACGACCACAAGCAACGAGGGTAGCAGTGAACAAGATAACCGATAAAGAACTGACAACATTTTTGACAGACCTGTCTAGAAAAATGTTTTGAAACATAGGGATCAAACTCTCCTAATATACAGTAACTACATAACAATTTTTGTCACTATTTCAAGAATGAGTCATGAGGCTGAAAACCCTTCTGTCACATTCTTTATCCCATTATCCTCAATAGTTAACCTGAATTTTGTTCCGTTGTCAATGTATTCTGGATAACATACTGTTAAAAGGGCTTTATTAGGCATATTGACAATAATTAATGATATTAATTTCTGGCAGTAATAAAAGTTTTTTTATGAGAGTTTCATGAGAGATTTTATTGTTATTTATTGTTTTTTTGTTTATTTCGGAAGATGTGGATTGAGAAATTATATAATAGGACTATCTATTTTTATTTATCCATGAATCAATTGCCACCTACTTTAACATCATCGATGATTTCTCGCCGCATTGCCCTAAAACTCTTAGGCTTAGGAACCCTAGGAACCCTGATCGGTTATTCCCGTTTTACTAAGCCGAAACCTTCTATTTATCAACAAGATAGTTTAAGTTTACCCTATCAATTAAGTCAGCAAAAATCTGTGGTTGTGGTTGGGGCAGGTTTAGCGGGTTTAGCTTGTGCTTATGAATTGAGTCAACGGGGATTTAAGGTTACTTTGTTAGAAAAATCACCAAATTTAGGCGGTAAAATTGCTAGTTGGACAATTGAATTTGGTCAAGAATCTTTTCTTATGGAACATGGATTTCATGGCTTTTTTCCTCAATATTATAATCTTAAAAGTATTATTAATGAATTAGAAATTAAAGATAATTTTAAATCGTTAGATTTTTATTCAGTTGTCTTTAATTCTGAAAATTACAGTTATCAACCAGAAATGTTTTATCCGAGTCATTCTGCTTTTCCTTGGAATATTATTGATTTGGCTTTTTGGTCAAAAAATTGTCTTAAATGGGGCATCAATTTAACGAATATAAATCATTGGCAAGTTTTCCAAGCTATTACCGGGTTTCAAATTCCTAAAAGTTTTGATAAATTAGATCATATTGCTGTAACTGACTGGGTAAAAAATGGGTTTCCTCAAGGACTTTATGATTTATATTTCTTGCCTTTTGCTAAATCAACTTTAAATTCTCCTGATACTTTAAGCACCGGAGAATTATTACAATTTTTTCATTTTTATTTCTTTGGAAACCCTGAAGGATTAGCATTTAATGGGACAAAAGATGATATGGGAACTAGCTTGGTCAACCCGATAGTAACATCGATCAAAAAACAGGATAATAAAATTATTTCAGAAGCCAATGTTAGTCAAATTAATTATAAAAATGGCATAATTACCTCTTTAAGTTATCAATCAGGAATGGAGCAAAATAATGTTCCTTTTTGGGTTGACAAAAATAACATTTTAAGTAATGGTGAATCAACTTATTACGGAGCAGGTGATCGCGTTTTTCTGGAGACATCAAAAAATCAGGAAACTATTACTCTAACTTGTACTCATCAAGGTTGTACTGTCAATAAACAGGCTGATGGTACGTTTTTATGTCCCTGTCATGGTGCATTATACGATCAAAAAGGAAAGGTATTAAAAGGGCCAGCAAAACGAGATTTATCTCGCTATAAAATGCAACAAAAAAATGAAACATCAGCCCAATTAATATCCGCGTATCCGAACTTATTAGAAACCTCCAAAACCCTAGAAGCAGATTATTATGTAATTGCTACTGATGTACCAGGAATTAAACAATTATGGCAGTTAATAGAAGGAGATATTAACCCTAATCTTAGCAAAAAGATTGAAGGATTAGCGATTGCTGATCCCTTTGCCGTTGCACGGTTTTGGTTTGATCAAGATTTTGACTGGAAATATAGTGATTTTACGTCCATTTCTGGTTATAAACTTATTGATAGTATTACCTTATATCATCATATTCAAACTCAGTTTATTGAGTGGGCGAAAAAGACAGGAGGAAGTGTTATAGAATTACACGCTTATGGTTACAAAGAAACAGAATTTCCTAACCAAGAAACTTTATTAAATACCTTTGAACAAGAACTATATGAAATTGTTCCAGAATTAAAGAAAGCTAAAATATTGCATCGAGAATTAGTTAATCAGAAAAACTTCTCAGGATATCCCCCAAATAGTTATAATAATCGCCCAGAAACAACCACAGAAATAAATAACTTATTCTTAGCAGGAGATTGGGTTAAAATGCCATTTCCTTGTGGCTTAATGGAAAGAGCAGTCAGTAGTGGATTATTAGCAGCCAATGAAATTTTACATCAAGAAGGACTACAAAGACGTAAAATATTAACAGTAAGACCGGAGGGATTACTCAATATTTGAAATATATAGTATCTTATTCCTAAAAATTTGAGAATACTCATGAATAATCAATCATTTTCTCGCAGAAGAAACTCTCTATCCCCTTTAACTCAAAAACCTGACGATAATAATTATCTTAATTATCGTCATAGTAATCCAGGTTCAATGCCAGGAACCCTACGCATTGCCCAAGATGCTCAACCTACAGAAATTAGCTTAATTGATTATACCCATGAACAAGCAATTCAACAGAATAATTTAACGCCACAAGATTGTCTTTCCTATCTTAATGATTCTTCGGTTTCTTGGTTTGATATTGCTGGTTTAGGGAGTCAAGAAATTTTACAACAACTCGCAGATATCTTTCAATTAGATAGCTATTTATTGGAAGATGTAGTCAATGTTCCCCAACGCCCTAAAATTGAGGAATTTTCTGAGCAATTATCAATTATTACTCAAATGGCTATTATTAAACCTAATGGACAAAATTTTTGGCTTGAACAAGTTAGTTTAGTTGTGGGAAATAATTATGTTATCTCCTTTCAAGAAGAACCTTTTAAAGATTGTTTTGATCTAGTTCGTGATCGCATTCTTAATAATAAGGGAAAAATTCGCAGTCTGGGAACAGATTATTTAGCCTATGCGCTTTGGGATGCCATTATTGATGGATACTATCCAATTATAGAAGCATTTCGAGAACGAATTGCTGCCTTAGAAGAGGAGGTTTTATTTAATGCTAATCTCAAAACCTTAGAAAAAATTTATATCACCCAAAAAGAGTTACTATTTTTACATAGAGCAATTTGGCCACAACGCAATGCTTTAGAATTTATAATTCAAGAAAACACCGATTTTTTTGGAAAAAAAGTGCGTGCAGGTTTAAAGGATTGTTATGAACACACATTACAAATAATAGAAAGTATAGATTCTGGAGATGAACTTCTTGGAGAATTATTAAATCTCTATTTATCTTCTGTTAGTAATCAAACTAATGAGGTGATGAAATTATTAACTATTGTTTCTACAATTTTTATTCCTTTAACATTTATTGCGGGAATTTATGGCATGAATTTTAATCCAGAAGCTTCTCCTTTTAATATGCCAGAACTTAATTGGTATTGGGGGTATCCTTTGTGTTTAGGAATAATGTTAGGTGTTTCTTTAACCTCGATTCTTTTGTTTTGGCGTAGGGGATGGTTTAAACCGCAATTTCCTCGCAAAACTCCCTTTCATTTGCCTACAGAAAGACATCGTTAATCGTTCTAAAGTTTGCCTTAATAACTTAAGTCTAGGGGCAAGCACAGGGACATTGCCCCTAGGGATGCTGTCGTTTGTAAGTCTTGTTGATAGGATTTTCACTCGATTAGGGGAAGATTAAAGACCGTCAATGTGAGATATTGGAAGGTGTAGTGATTGGCGGATGCTTCTATGACATTTCTCTTGAGATTTACCTTAGCAGCTACGATGGTTGTTTTTATTGCTGATATTATTCCCTTTCCCGATTTTCCCCCTGGATTTGTGTCTCAAATGATTAGTCAAAATATCAACAACAGCAGTGATAACAGCCGTTAATGAGAGAAAAACATTTTTAATCCAATCACAATTAAAGTGGTTCCAAAGATTTTTTCAAGGAGATTTGTGGGCAAGTTGATCGCAATTTTAGCTCCCCATAAGCCTCCTAAGACAAAGCCTAAACAAATTAGAATAGCAGCTTTCCAATTGACTAATCCTTGTTCATAATAAGTCCAAGCTGCTAAAATTCCAATGGGAGGAATTAATAAGGCTAGAGTTGTTCCTTGGGCTTGCTGTTGAGAAAATTTGAAGATAAAAATTAAAGCCGGAGTAATTAGTACACCGCCGCCAATTCCAATTAATCCACTCAGAATTCCCGCCAACATCCCTAGTAATAAAAACCCAATAATTTCCATTTTAGGTAATTCCTTTAACGCTATTATTGACTATAACAATACTACATGATTTGTAAACTTAACTGTTTCATCTAGCATTAGGAGACTTGAATATCTAATAAAAATCATGAATTCTATAATTAGTTATCAAAAAACAACTCAACTTATGGTTGAGATTTATGTAAGGTCTTCGACTCATTTTATTATAAATCATTACTCGAAATTATTACCAGATTGGGACTTTTATCCTGAAACTGTTGTGATTATTTTATTAGAATCTGCCATTCCTCTAAATACGGTTAATCGAGATGTTATAAAAGAAAAAAAACGATTAAGAAATGAATTTTTAGAATGGGCAAACATAATTAAATTCCATTGTAAAAAACAAAAATGGTTAACGGAAATTATTGATCCTCAAGATGGAATGCCTATTTATTCATCTCAAGGAAAAATGGGGTTTGATGTTGTCGCAGTTGTTCATGAGTTACTCCGTTTCGATGTTAATGATACTAAAGATGGCTGTAAAATGTTGCATCATCCGATCAAAAAAACAGCCATTTATCCGAGTCTTTTGTTATCTGATGCTAAGGTTAAAGACATGAATTATCTCTTGCAAAAAACCTTAACAACAAGATAAAATAGAATCAAAATGCTTGTATCCATTCTTTCACTTCATAATCTGTCCAAATACCATTTTTCCAATAGGGATCATTTTCAATTAATTCCTTGACTTTTTCGCTGTTTTCTGCTTCATAAATACCAAAGACTTTTGTATTATCTTTGGTGGGGCCAAGGGTAATTAAAATTCCCGCGTCTTTTTGCTTTTGTAACCCGTCTAAATGATCTTGACGGTAAGGGGTACGCTTTTCTAAGGCATTTTCGCAATAGTTACCAAATAAGATGTATTTTGCCATGATTATCAATTAAGAGTTTTGGGTTTTATGTAGGGGTTTAACACTGTTAAACCCTCAGACTATTTTAACTACGAAGGCTGACATCAAATTCTTTAACCAAAGTTTGACGAATTTTATCATGAACAGGTTCAACATCCTCATCCGTTAAGGTGCGATCGCCTGAACGATAAGCTAAACTAAAAGCTAAACTTCTTTGTCCTTCAGGGACGTTTTTACCCTGATAATCATCAAATAATTCTACCCCGGCCAGTAAATTTCCTCCTGCTTTATTCATAGTTTTGGTCAATTCTGCCACAGTAACTTTAAGGGAAGCAAAAAAGGCCAAATCTCTTTCCACTGCGGGATAAGCAGAATAGGTTTGAAAATGAGGGGTTAACAAATTATCTTTATTGAGGGCATTTAAAAGACAATTAAAGTCTAATTCAAAGGCATAAACTGCATCAATTAAATCCCGTTGTTGCCGTAATTGGGGATGAATTTGCCCAAACGTACCTAACCGCTTCCCATTTAACCATAAAGATGCGGTTCTGCCAGGGTGTAACCGTTCATCTTGACTATCGGGTTGATATTCCACAACTAACCCTAAGCGTTGAAAGATACTGTCCAAAATACCTTTGGCCTCATACCAAGTCATGGGGTTAGGTTTACCACTTCTTGTCCAGCGGCCTTGGGGTAAAAAGTCACCCCCCATAATTCCCGCCAAATTATCCTGTTCGTGAATTTCTCCGTCAATACGGCGGAAAACACGCCCAATTTCAAAGCCATTGAGGGCCCCGTTTCCTTGGGACTGGTTATAAGCAAAGGCATCGATTAAACCATCAAAAAGATTGGTTCTGAGGGCAGAATATTCCGCAAATAGGGGGTTTGCTAAGATAACCTGGGCCCCTTCTGGTTTGACTAAGGAATATTGTACTAATTCTGTAAGGCCAACGGCGCGGAAAACTTCTCTAACTTTGCGTTGGGTTTGATCTTCGAGAGACAGTCCCCCTGCTTCGGTTTTGTCGGGAAGCTCATCACAAAAATGATCGTAACCGTAGAGACGGGCCACTTCTTCAATGAGATCAATTTCTCGTTCTAAGTCCCGGTAACGGTAGGAAGGAATAGCAACTGACCACACATTGGTTTTACCCTTAACAGGGCTTAATTGACAGTTTAAATTCGTTAAAATGCGTTCTACATCATCAGCAGCAATTTGGGTGATCTCATCGCCTTTTTTGATGGGGCCTAAGACCTGATGAATCCGTTCTAACCGTAGAATAATTGATTGAGTGGACAAATCAGGACGGTTATCTGCGATCGCCTGGGTGACGGGGGTTCCGCCAGCTAATTCCGTAATTAGGGAAATGGCCCGTTGACAGGCTAATTCTAACTCAGATTGATTGATTCCTCGTTCATATCTGGTGGAAGCTTCACTGCGTAAACTTTGACCCCGTGAGGAACGACGGATCGTGACTTGTTCAAATAAAGCTGCTTCTAAGAGGATGTTTTGAGTCCCTTCATAGACTTCCGTTTCCTCTCCTCCCATAACTCCGGCGATCGCCACAGGGGTATCATTAGCAGCAATCAATAGGTTAACAGGTTTCAGGGTTCTGTCTTGGCCGTCAAGGGTTTTTAAGGTTTCCTTTTCTTGGGAAAATCTTACACTTACGGTTAGGGATTTTTTGTTTCCTGCAACAGTTTCTAAGCGTTGCAGATCAAAAGCGTGAAGCGGTTGCCCCCATTCCAACAAAATTAAGTTAGTAATGTCTACTACATTGTTAATGGGACGGACTCCGGCCGCTTCCAGTCGCTTTTGTAACCATTCAGGAGATGGGGCGATTTTTACCCCTTCAATGACGGTTCCAATGTAAGCAGGACAAGCATTTGCGTCAGAAACGGTTATGTTGAGAGGATATGGCTGCTTTTTGGGTAAGGGAGTTTTGGGTGGTTGGGGTAAGTTTAATTCCCCTCCGGTTAAGGCGGCCACTTCTCTCGCTACCCCGATCATACTCATCGCGTCGGCCCGGTTAGCGGTGGGGTAAATATCTAAGATTACATCATCTAAACCCAGGAAGGGCCGGGCATCTGCGCCCAATTTTAGGTTATCTTCGTCAAAAATATGAATTCCGGCAGATTCTTTGCTTAAACCCACTTCTGCTAAGGAACAGATCATGCCTTCTGACTTAACGCCCCGTAATTTGGCCGGTTTGATTTTTAGGTCAATTTTGGGTAAATAGGTTCCCATAGTGGCGACGGCCACATAAATATCGGCCTTAGCGTTGGGGGCCCCGCAAACTATATTTAAGGGGGTTTCTGCGCCAATATCGACTTGACAGACGCTTAATTTATCGGCGTTGGGGTGAGGTTGGCGATCTGTGATTTTACCGATCACAACCCCATCGGCCCATTGACGGCGATCTTCTATTTCTTCGACTTCTAGCCCCGCGATGGTTAAAATATCGGCTAATTCTTCAGGGGTGAGGGTGACGTTAACGAGTTCCCGTAGCCAGTTAACGGAAATCTTCATGGTTTAATGTTTTAGTTGCGATCGGTGACCAGATCTTAGTTTACCGTGATCATCATATTCAGTAAAGTTGATTTATAATTAAGTCAAACAAATTCTAGACTATAAAAAGCTATTAATCCTACTAACGAACAAGCTCAAGCGTCTTTGCGTGTCTGTCAGATGTTGTCTAATACTTATCGAGACATTCAATTATTCCGTTATAATCCCCAAAAACGCTATGTTTTTCTTATGTCGGGGGATGAACTACAAATTATGATTTTTCCCAATGGACAATGGAGATTTATTAATCATGAAACCGAATTTTGAAGCAATGACTATCCAAGAGTTAACCGCTTATTTGCGTAGTCATCGAGATGATTTAGAGGCATTAGATGCTTTAGTTAATCGTCGTACCCCTGATGAGGAAGCGACTTGGTATCCTGCGGTAACAATGCCTGATGGTACTCCCATTGAAGAAAATATTCGTATTATGGAAACAGCGATTAAAAAGCGTATTGAACAAAGTAATTAGTTCATGCTAAATAGGTTTAAATGAATAACCATAGGTAGCTTTATCATCTTTAACTATTTTTACCAGTTGAACTTGTGGAGCAAAGCGATCGCCACAAGTGGTAAAGGAAACCTTGTTAGAAGCACCCTTAGCAAAAAAATTATTTGACAACAGTTTTTTTTGTACCTCTGTTTTGGAGGGTTTATTGTTAGTAGCTTCAATATTTTTTATGGCTTCAATTAGGGCTTTTGCTGCATCATAAGCTGTTGCCGTTCGCCAGTTTATATCAACATCTCCCCAAAGTTCTTTTGATTTTTTGACAAATTCACTTGTTCTGTTAGCGTCAATATGCCAAGGAATTGCTATGACCATTCCCTCTACATTTTGCTTTCCATATTTTAGGGTATTTCCCGTATAAACATCATCTGCTGCTAATAGATCAATGTTGTTTTTATTTGCAAAAAGTAAACCACTCAATCCTTCTTCTAATTTATCAGAGGGAAACGCTAACATTAGCACATTAACGCCATCTTTATCAGCTTGATCTACCGATTCACTAATTTTAACATTATTATCCGATAAATCAAAGGTAAAAGGTACTTTACCACCTTCTTTTTCAAGGTTTTCAACAAATTTGGATTTGAGAGAGTTGCTATAGTTACTTTGAGAATAGTAGAATACAGCCGCTTTTAATTTACGCTCATTTTTTAAATGTTCTACTAATTTTTTAGCTGCATCAGCATCAGTAGGAATCGTCCTAAAAATATAATTATTGCATTTCTCTGTGAGTTCAACTGAGCTACTAATGGGAGATATAGCAACTAACCTTTTTTCCTTATACGTATCACTTACTTTTAAAGTTACGTCACTAGCATAGTGACCAATAACTCCTAATGATTCTGTGTTTTCCGCGATTTCTTTCGCAACTTTTTGAGCTTCTTCTGGATCATTTTTATCATTAGCAATAATCACTTGTAATTGTTCTTTATTGATTCCTATTCCCTCTTGATTAATTTCTTCTTGAGCTTGAGCTACGCCACGTAAGATTTCTTCGGAGGCATTTTTATTATTAATAGGAACCGAGACTGTAATAGTCAAAGGTTTGTCCTCTCTTATCTGGGCATTATTGTAAAAAATACGAGTTTCTGGATCATTTTTTAAGCTGTCTAATGATTCTCTTAGATACTGGGCAGCTTGAGATTTTTGCTCTTTTAATGAGAATGCTTTTATTCCTTTCTCTTTAGGCGAATCTGTTTCTATTTTAAAGAAAGAACAGTCGCCATAACTCCAAATTTTATTAGTATTTTGACAGTTATAATCTGAGCTAAGTTCAGTATTTTTTATTGGTGTTCCTGTTGGTGTTGGTGATATTTGTATAACCGTATTTTGCTGTTTAATTAATCCAAATATCAAAATCAAAAGAACCCCAAATATAAATATAAGTGAGAACCGTTGTTTTTCATCTAAATTCCTTTGATTCCAAGGCCAAGGTAGTTTACCTGAAACCCCACTAAAAAGTGAAATAATCGATATTATAAATAAGATAAAAGCGATTAAATTAAGAAATGCTTTATTATCTGAAATCAAATCCCAAATACCTGACAACCAATCCATTATTTTCCCTTTTAATACTTTCTACTCAAATTAAAGGCTATACTAACATAAATACTCAGAAAAATCTACTATAGCTTGTGCTACATTTATTTGTAACCACCTATTTAGGAGAGTTTTGGTAGGGTCAATTAATGAATTGACCCTACAAATAATGCTGATGTATTAGTTTTATTTGATTTTTTTAAACTTGATTATCCATTTTAAACAACTTACTCTAAAATCCTGAATTTTTGCCAAAATTAAATATTTTTTTTATAGCTTTACTTAAACTAGAAACGCTATGATTAAGTTTCTAGTTTAAGTAAACAATTATTGTTAGAGATAGGGGATTTAGAATTATATGGACAAATGGTTAAAATTTCGCAAGCAATCAATTATTATTGCATTTATTATTTTATTTACTATCTTTTTTCTGGATCTTTGGGGATTTTCTCAAATTAGTTTGTCAGAAGATGCTCCAGGTAATACTAGAGAAAAACCAGCAGAAACTAATGTTATTTTGGATGGACAAAAACTTTTTTCAATTGATAGTCCTGCGGGTAGCTTTACTCCTGAATTAAGGGCTGTTTATGTCTCACAAAATATTCAAGAGTTTGCTAAAAATTATGATCTCAATGTTGAAGATATCAAGATTATTAGGACGGGAGATTATTTAGATATAATAATCGGGGATAAAATTTTAAATTCAGTGACTCCTGAAGATGCTAATAAAACAGGTATCATGCAGCAAAAATTAGCTGAAAAACATCTTCAGATTATTCAACAAACTGTGCAAAAGTATCGGGTAGATAATAGTTTAAGCACTTTTCTCTTTAGTTGCTTAAAATTCATCCTATTAACGGCATTTTCTATTTATTTTTATGTTTGGCTAAAAAGTGATTTACGTCATAAAATTTATAAAAAACTATTTGAAAAACTTGAGCAAATTATAAACAATATAATTCCTAGTATTGAACAACAAACTTTACTGAGCAAAATTATTAATTTTATTGGCTCTTTATTCTATTCTTTACTATTAATTACCCTCAATTGGTTATTATTTATTTCCTATGGTATTTTAGCATTAAAAATCTTTCCAAAAACCAAAAATATAAGCCAAAAAATAATTAGTGTTATTGAAAATGAATTTAATTTTATTGGCAACAAAATTGTTGATTATTTACCTGATTTATTTATGACTTTATTTATTGGGAGTATTGGTTACTTTTTGATTAAAGTCATCAATTTAGTCTTTGAAGAAATCAAAAATGGCAATCTTGAATTTTCAGGCTTTTATCCAGAATGGCATAAACCGACTAAACGGTTAATTAATGGGTTAATTATCATGATTACTCTGATGGCAATTACTCCTTACTTACCTGGGTTTAACTCTCCCGCTATCAAAGGAATTACCATATTTATCGGGGCTTTAATTTCTTTAGGATCGTCAGGAACAATTTCTAATTTATTAGCAGGAATTGTTTTAATTTATACTCGATCATTTAGACTAGGGGACTATATTAAAATCAATGATATTAGAGGAGAAGTTATCGCCACTAATATGTTAGTGACTCGATTAATGACTTTTCATAAAGAAGTCATTACCTTTTCTAATACTCAAATTTTAAGTAGTCAGGTAACTAACTATAATATGGGAATAAATAACAAAACTCAAGGGGTATTATTGAATGTTACTATAACTCTAGGTTATGATGTTCCTTGGCGCAAAATTTACGCAACTTTAATTAAAGCAGCATTAAAAACAACAGAAATTTTAGCACAACCTGAACCCTTTATTATCCAGGAAGGATTTGATGATTCTTATGTGAGTTATACCTTAAATGCCTACACAAAAAATCCGAATAAAATGATGTATATTTATTCCCATTTATACGAAAATATTCAAGATTGTTGTAATGAAGCAGGGATTGAAATTCTTTCCCCTGAATATTTACAATTACGAGATGGTAATCATACTACGATTCCTGAAACTTACTTAGCTGAAGATTATCAATCTTCTCAATTCCAAGTTAAATTTAAAAAATCCATAGAATAAGCTAAAATTCAAAAAGCAACTAGGTTTTTATAGATCGCTGCTGAGATTTTTTCGGCAATCTTCAAAAAAATCTACTACAGCTTGTGCAATCATTTCTGCTCCATCTTTTCGTAAAATTTTACCAATTTTTGGAGGGTGAGGAGACTTATTTAAAAATTCCCAATTGCCTTGATAAAAAGTCTCTGTATCAATAATTTGATGATCAGCATAATTTTCAATGCCTTCTAATAATAAATGAGCCTCAGCAAAATCATCTCTAGTTAAGGATACAATAGGAACATCTAAACGCATTGTCTCTGAAAAGGTACTAAAACCAGGCTTAGAAATTACTTTGCTACAAATTGGCATAAAATCTACGGGACGCAATAAAGGTTCACTAATTTTTATTATATTAGGTAAATCAGGAGCTTGGCGATCAAAAGTAATAAATTGCCAGTCAGAAAATCGAGCTAAATTTTGATAAGGAATTTGGTCTAAACCTAAGCCACCAAAGGTTAATAAAATCGTTTTATCTTGGGCAGCTATTATCTTAAATTTAGTTCTTAATTCTTCAGAAGAATAATGAGGTGTCCCCCCAGTTAAACCCACATCAATAATAGAATTAAAAGCGTTCATGGGTTCCGCCATTGGAAGACGAAATAAGCGATCGCATTGTTGATAACAGTCTTTGATCCAATTAACAATATCATCAAATTCTTCCCCCCAAGCTTCATAAATAAAATCCCAACCAAAATTACTCATCATCCAACAAGGAATACCCGCTAATTTAGCAATGGGAGCCATTAAAGGAGGAATATCAGCTAAAATAAGGTTAACTTTATTGGTTTTAATAAAGTTAATTTCTCCCGCAATTAAGGCATTCCGTTTTTTATAAATTTCCTGCATTTTTTCTAGAGTTGCTGGTTTATCCATCTGAAAACTATCTGATTGAATTACCCCCACATCAAAAGCTCTCGGACGGTAAATAAAATCCCCTGGAATATAGGATTCTAGCAACCATCTGGGGGCAGTTGTTGCAAAAATTAATAAGATCTCAGGATTCAATTTTTGGATAGCCGCAGCTACCGTAGAAATTCGCACAGCATGACCAAAACCATGGCCAGTAGCTGCTAAATAAAGGACGGGGCGAGAATGATTAATTAAGGAAGTCATTTGCTTAAGTGGCAAAGATTTTTAGCTAAACTAACAATAGGCTAAAGCCTTATTCTATCAAAACTAAGTCCGCCTTCGCGGACTAAATTATAGGTTGCGTAGGCAACCTTTGTTTATATAGCTTAACTCTTAAGAGTTAAAGTCTATTATTTGTGATGATTTAGCATAACTGGTAGAACCATTATAGTAGTTATTCAACAAAAATCAATTAATAATTACCCCAAAACCAATTACCAGGAGCCTCAAAATCTTCACTATAGAAAAACTCATTAAGTAAGATATTTAATTCATCTTTTGTCAGATAGCCATCTTGATTTAAGTCTAATTTTCCAAAAGTCTGATTAGCTTCTTGATCGGCAATTTTATAGATTTGATAAAATCGTTTAAATTCATCTAAACTGATCTTATCATCTTGAGAAAAGTCCATAGATTTTAAAGTAATATTAATCAAACCCTGTTTAATATAGTAAGCTTTAAACTCATCTAGCATTTGTTCTAAATACCATAACCATTCAGCTTGAGTGATTTTTCCATCGCCATTGCGATCAGACCAAACTTGCAAACGACTACTAAAACCAGTCCAGAAAAAATGCAGTTCTTCATATTCAGGAGATCCCAATTTCCAGCCTCTCAGGTTAGTAATTTCATTGATAGCTTGACTAAAATCTTCGGGACTTAGTACGCCGTCATGATTAAGGTCTAAAATGTCAAATAAATGGGTTAATTTTTTTTGTCTAAGTTGGCTAAGCATTATTAGTCTGATTTAGAGATAACATAGCTATTTTACCGCAATTTACCCTAAATACAAAAATCCTCCGTACTATAATAGCCGGAGGGATTTTAAACGTACAAAACGTTATGAGGGTTAGCCGTTATCGCCAAACATTTGATTTTTTAAAGCATCAAATTCAGCCAATAACTCTTTACGGTTAGAGGCTTTCCAGAGATAACGCCAGACAAACCAAGCAGTATAAGCTAATCCTACAATTTGTAAGATAGGAGCTAACAGAGGAATATCATCGATCGCTCCCAAAACGGCAACGATAATTTTGACACTAATAATCGCTAAAAGTAAGAGGCCCAGAGTGGTTAAGGGTTGTTTGTACTCACCAAAAAATTGTCCGATATATTCGGGGACTTTAGCGAGGATATCCACAACCGGAGTCAGCCATTCTTGCCAGGGTTGATCCCCAACAGAAGGCTTTGTCATAATTGTACCTGGGGCTTCATTACTCAAGTCTTTGGGCGTTGTTTGTTGTTGAACATTCGATTCCATCTTTGATCTATCCTTATCACAATCTAAGATTTGGAGGTTTTTTAGGGCGAGGAGACAATCAAACTATATATTAGTAGACTGTCTAGCTTCTGCCCATCTTATCAGACACCTTTGAGGCGTAGATCGTTTCAGTTAGGCAACTATATAACACTCCTATTCAAGTCTATAGCCCCAGGATGTCTCCTAGGGCCAGTTCAATCAAGTCTGGGGATTTAAGGACAATAACGTTACATTAGTTAATGAACGGACAGTAAAGCAGTTTCTTTTTCGGAGGCGGTTGCTTGAGGTTGGGGCAACTCCCCGCAATAAATCTCACAAGAATTATTAGGACTTTCGATTAATTTAACTTTTTCTAGTTGGGCCCCCAGGTTAGCAATGGGTTGTTGCAGTAGTTGGGCAATGTGTAGGGCAATATTTTCGGCCGTGGGAACCACTTGAACAAAATAGGGGATATCTTTGTTTAAGAAGCTGTGATCAAAGGGTTCTACTACATAATCGTTAACAATAGTTTGTAAGTCCTCTAAATCCACTAACATTCCGGTACGGGAGTCAATTTCGCCGCTTACGGAGACTTCTAAATGATAATTATGACCATGGCCGTTGATACGGGCGCATTTGCCATAAATTTCGCTGTTTTGTTCTAAACTGAGGTGAGGCAGGGCCAGACGATGGGCCGCACTAAAATGGGTTTGAATGGTTAAAGTAGCTTTCATGGCGTTTCCTTGATATTCGGCCCACATTTGGGGATGTTCAAATAGTTGAATCTTGACGAGGGGTAAATGGGGGACTAACCGTTGCCAAATTACTCTGGCAATGTTTTCCGTGGTGGGTAAAGTGGTTTGAAATTCTGCCCAAACGTCGTTAAGGTAAGCGTAGTCAAGTTGACTGGTTACTTCTTGTTTAATCACTTGTTTAACAGTAGAAAGGTTCTCTACCATTCCATATTGGTCTATTTCACCTAATAGGGAGACAAATAAGACATAATTGTGTCCATGACCAGGAAAACGACTATTAGCCCCAAATTTACGTTGATTTTCGGCTTCATCCCATTCCGGCAACCAATAGCGGTGACTCGCTGAGAACTGAGCGCGACGGTTTATGATACATTGCATAGCGACGGTTAAAAATTGGGTTTTGTAAAGTTAAGTAAACTCTACTTATTTCCAGGATAAACGGTTTCGAGGGATTTTTGTAAAACCCATGATCCTGAAAAAATTTTTTAGGTATGTTAAATCCTTCCGAAAAAATGGGCATAATCAGTAGTAGACAGGAAATCTTAAATAATTAATCTGTCCTAGGGCATTGATGTTAGACTTAATGAAAATTCAAGTCTTTTATTTTCTGGTTAGTTATTGTTATCAACAAAAATTATGATTGAAGTTTTTGGAGACTTTACCGAGCAATTTTCCTTACATCAGGGTTCCTTAGAATTGATTTTTTCTCCGAGTTCAATTGCTCTGAAAAAACGCTGGAGAAATAATAGATTATCAGCCTATTTTGTGGCGGATTATTTTTCATCTTTTATTCCGGTTGATGAGGACAATAATCAGGACAAAAAACGAATTAAAGAAAGTAAAGCAATTGTGAGTTATGTGGCTAATGAATTAATAGAAAATGCCATGCGTTATAATGATGTCAATAGCCAAGACAAAGTAAAATTTGGCATTTATTTTTTGGATTATCCTCAAACAACTGAGGAATTAACAGTGGTTATTATGACCATTAATCAAGTGAGTCAATCAGACATAAAAAATCTCAAAAATTCGATTAATGAAGTCCTAGAATCAGATCCAGATGAATTATATCTTACTAGGATTGAAAAAAGTCTAGAAAATAAACATTCTGGTAGATCAGGACTAGGTTTTCTGACCATGATTAATGATTATTCTGCTAAACTAGGTTGGAAATTTGAGAGAG
This sequence comes from Crocosphaera sp. XPORK-15E, assembly GCF_034931425.1. NCBI lineage: Bacteria > Bacillati > Cyanobacteriota > Cyanophyceae > Chroococcales > Aphanothecaceae > Crocosphaera > Crocosphaera sp. XPORK-15E. The sequence continues at coordinate 325,601 of NZ_JAYGHQ010000006.1, read as the reverse complement.
AATCAAACAATTCTGATCTTATTTTTGTAACTATTATGGCAACAATCAAAATTTAGCGAGATCTCTAACAATTATCAATTAAGGAGAATTTAAAAAGATGAAAGAAAAAGAAATTAAAGGTGAAGATTACAGAATTTTTTATGATTCTGAGGGAACAATTATTAACTTTCAAGGTGATTTAAGTTTAGAGGGGGCCAAAGAATACGAACCGATCATTGAGTTATTAGAAAATGTGGTAAGTAACGCCCCTTCACAGATAACTTTAGATCTGAAAGAATTAGCTTTTTTAAATAGTTCTGGCATCAGTATGTTGTCAAAATTTGTACTAAGTTTTAGAAATAATAACCAGATTCAATTAGTGATTTTAGGTTCGGATGAAATGCCCTGGCAAAAAAAATCTTTGAAAAATTTGAAGAAATTGTTACCTAATTTAACCTTAGAAATTAATTAAGTTATTGCCGCTTAATTATTAACAAAGTAAGATCATCAAACACCCGTTGTTCTCCAATATGATTATGGACATCTTTAATCACTTTCTGTTGTATTTCTTGGGCGGAAAATCTCCAATTTTGCTGAATTATATCACACAATCTATCTAGTCCATAATGAGTTTTATTGATATCTCTTGCTTCCGTAATTCCATCGGTATAGAGAACCACTCCATCCCCAGAATTTAACTCAATTGTAACCTGAGCGATAAAATTAGTAATGTCTTGATCTAACCCAATAGGAAGACCTAAATCTATGGTATCAATAAGTTCAATTTCGCCGGAGGCCCGTACCACAATGGCCTCCTCATGTTGTCCACTTAAACTGATTATTCCTTGGGAATAATTAAGAATACAAAGGGTAAGATTTTTGTCTGAGTTCATACGCTTTAAATTTTTATAAATTACACGGTTAAGGGTAGCTAAAAAGGTAACAGCATCGATTTTTTGCAATTCTTTAAGAGTCCTTACTGCTGTTTGAGTCATCACCATCAAAAGACCACTTTCTAACCCATGACCCGTTACATCTCCAATACCAATTGTTACCATATCATCAGTATAAAGAACATCATAATAGTCTCCGCCTACTTCTGCTGCTGGTTCCATAAATCCGGCAATTTCTAACCCTTGAATTGCTGCGAGTTCTTCCGGTTTAGGGAGAATTAATTGCTGTATTTGACGGGCCACATCTAATTCCGCCCCAATACGAATATTTTCTGCTTTCAATTGTTCATTAAGTAAGCTAATTTCTTCGTTTGCTAGTCCTAATTGTTTTGTGCGTTCCTTGACCTTTGCCTCTAATTTTTCTTGTAAGTCTTTGCGGTCTGTAATTTCAGTTTGAATCGCTAAGTATTGAAATACTTCGTCTAATTCATCCAGAAAAGGAACAATAGTTGTATCAACCCAATAATAGGTTCCTGTTTTCGTTTTATTTTTAATTTCTCCTCGCCAAATATCTCCACTGGTAATGGTTTCCCAGAGATCATGATAAAATTTCACCCCATGATAATTAGAGTTAACTAGATGATAGGTATTACCTAATAATTCTTCTTGGGAATAACCGGAAATTTCACAGAATTTATCATTAACATAGGTTATCATACCCGTGAGATCGGCAATACTGACAATAGAAGATTGATCTAAAGCATATTTAATATCAGATAATTGTTTTAGAGAATTTTGCAAACTTTTAGCATAGTCGCTGACGGTTGTTACCATGCGATTAAAAGCCAAGGCCAACATTCCGATTTCATTGCGATCGCGGACTGATATATTAACTTCATATTCTCCTTTTTGAACCATTTTAACCCCTTGAATTAGCAAGTTTAAATCCTCAGAAATACTGCCAACTAAAACATAAGTGATTAAGCTAATGCCGATAAATAGTAAAGCAATTACAGCAACTTGTTTAAGAGTTGCTATCAAAATTTGATGTTCAATTAATTGCCAAGATAAACCGACGTGAACTTGACCACTAACCCCTGCTAAAATGGAAGATTGAATATCAATTACTCTGCCCAAACCAGCAATATCTAGATTCTGAATTAAGGGAGTTTCTGTCAATTCTTCTGCTAGAAGATTAACCGTTGAGAGATTATGATTGGCAAAAATTTCGGGAATAGTCGGTACAAAAGTATGAGAAATTATTTCTCCTTGATCATCTTCAACAAAGACATAAGCAATGCCATTAATTGCTAGATAATCATCAATAGATGCTTGAATTGTTTCATAGGGACTATTAAAGATAAGATGACTACTAGAACGAGCAATAGATTGAGTGAGGGCCATTCCCTTATTCTTATATTCTGCTACCAAATAGGTATTAAGATTCCACACTGAAAATAGGGAAGTTAAAACGGCAATAATTGCAAAAAGGATCACTGCTGCTATCAGGGCTTTTTTTAGTAACTTTGACATCTTCATCGTCATTTTGACCACTGTTTCCAGCTAAGAATTGGGACAAAGTGATTGTCTTTAACAGTCATATAATAAATTTTATGTAATCCTTGATGAGATTTAGCATTAAACTCAACAGGAACATCTAAACCTAAATCCAAATTATGAATATTTTTAACTGTTGTTTTTAAGTTTTCTCGATTAGATAAATCAGGTAAATTTTGCAGAATTTCAACTAATAATTTAGCATTCAAAAATCCCTCAAAACTCACAAAACTATAAGGGAGAGTTTGATAGGGTTCAGTCACTAAGTTTGGTGGTGGCTTTTGTTGATAAGCATCCATGAGACGGCGATATTCTTTAACTGCTGGCAAAGCAATATTGTCATAACTGGGAACTACTTGAGAATTAATCAGATTTTGGGTATAGTCTATGCCTGTACTTCGAGAAGTTTTTAAGAGCAAATTAAGTAAACTTTCGCTACCGACAAAAGAAACATTAGCAATAGGAACATCCCAATTAGCATTTCTAGCATCTCGAATAAAACCCGCACAAGCTTGATAGCTACCAATGGAAATAATCGCGTCAGGTTCAGTTTTTCTTAAAATGTCTACGTGGGCTTGAAAACTGCTACTATATTCTGTTCCTCTGCGATAAGTAGCCTCCCCAACAATATTAAATCCCTCAGCTTTTAGTTTACGTTTCACCCCATCCCAACCACTGCGCCCATAGGCATCAATTTGATAAAAAACAGCAATTTTTTTACGACCAATTTTTAGAAAATTTTCGACTAACCCCGCCGTTTCTTCTCGATAAGATGGCCTCAAATTAAAGACAAATTCATTGTAAGGCGGTTGGCGATGGGGTTGGGCCCCGGTAAAGGGAAAAAAGAGAAAAATCGGCTTATTTTGATACTTGATAAACAAGGGTAAAACTCTTGTTACTGTTGGGGTTCCCACATAATCAAACAAGAGAAAGACTTGATCTTTTTCAATGAGACGAGTAGTATTTAGGATAGCAGGTAGGGGATTATAGCCGTCATCATAGCCTTGAATGACAATGGGACGGCCCTTGATGCCTCCAGCACGATTAATATAGTCAAAATAAGCCATTGAACCTTGATAAAGTTCGATTCCTAGGCTACGAGATGCTCCGGTAAAAGCCGCCGACATTCCAATTTTAATCGGTTGGGGTTCTGCATAAATTAATTGCGGGGATTTGGCATAGACTAATCTGGGATGAATGAGGAGACAGATACAAAGTAAAACGGCAAAAACAACTAAGAATTTGCTAATTAATTTCATCGCAGTGGCAACAGAGTCTCTTTTTGATATTTTACATTTCATTCATATAACCAGAGGATTTGTCAAGTAAACTTAATAAAAAAATGCAAAAATTAACTGCTAGCTTAATCCTTGTGATTGGGAATACTATAGGAAAGAGTCCCACTGAGTTTATGCTTAAGGCTGAACCGAGGAAAACAGACTAACTTGACTAGACTAGACTCCAAAAGTGGGAAAATTAAGGCTACCGCTTATTATCATTGGATAATTGACAATTGATAATTATCCATTATCCATTATCCATTGTTGAACGTTGGCACTCATGAAATCTTTGAGAAAATCCTTACCCTTGATGTTTAAATTAGTAGGGGGTATTTCTACTCTATTATTGTCTCTGGGAGCTTGCATGACTTCCGCGTCGGCCGCAGAGCAATTAATCTTACAAATTGGCCCACTGCGTCATAAAATTAAGGTTGAAGATATAGAAAAGTTTGCTAATACGGGAGAGTTATCTGCTGAACTAAAACCATACAGCTTTTTATTGACCCCTCAAGTTAAGGACATTTTAGAAAAAAGCTTTACTATTGATCCCCTGATCGCTGAACAGTTTTTGAACGATCTGTTTAAAAGTGATGATGGAGAAAGACTATTAAATCAAATTACTGCTGTTTTACCGAATAGTAACCCAGAGGAGCTAAAAGGGGCTTTAAAATTACTCTTAAGACAAACAAGTAAATTGAGTGTTGTTAATCTTTTGCGGGTTTATCCTCAAGAAACTGTCACCATTGATCTCTCAAAAGCCGCTAGTTTGGGCATTCAATTAAATGCGTCTTTTTTACAAAGTCAATTAATTGCCCCTCAGTTAGAAAAAGCTCTAAAAACAACCAATTCTACCCCCATTGTCCCTCGTTTTGACCCCACGGCCCCAGGACAAGAAACGGTGTTGATGGAAACCTTAGTTTTGAATGATCGCAGCCGCGATCGCCAAATTCCCCTTGATATTTACTATGCTAAAAAGACTAAAGGGCCATTAGTTGTGATGTCCCACGGGTTTGCTGCCGATCGCCGTTTTTTACGATATTTGGCCCGTCATTTAGCTTCCTATGGCATCACGGTGGTGTCTGTCGAACATCCTGGAAGTGATATTAATGCTTTAATTAAAACCGCCACTGGCCTGAAGTTTAGTCAAATTTTACCCCCGGCGGAGTTTGTGGATCGCCCTCAAGATATTAGTTTTGTTTTGACTCAATTAACCACTTTAACGCAACAAAAGGGGCAATTTAAGGGGAAATTTAATACCGAACAAGTGAGCATGATCGGTCATTCTTTTGGGGGTTATACGGCCTTAGCTTTAGGAGGGGCAACCTTAGATTTGAAAGCTTTGCGTCGTTTTTGCCAGGAAAATGAACCCCTAGGGCGATCGCCCGCAGATTGGTTACAATGTGCGGCGGGGGAACTGCCCTATAGTGAACGAAAGTTTAAAGATCATCGTATTAAACAAATTATTGTCTTTAATCCCATTATTGGGGAGTTATTTGGTAATCACTTATCTGAGATTAACATTCCTACCCTGATGTTATCTGCTTCTGAGGATGGCATTACCCCCACCATTCCCCATCAATTAAAACCCTTTCAACAACTGTCTGGGGAAAAGTATCTTCTGGTAGCGGTGGGGGCCACTCACATGAGTGTGACGGATATTAGTAATGGGAATAGTGCTATGGGACAAAATACCCTAGTCAGAGAAGTGATGGGAATTAAGGCGGAACCCTTGCGTCAGGTGGCGAGAGGGGTGAGTTTGGCCTTTATTCAACAGTTGACCCCCCAAGGGCCTGATTATCAGGGGTTTTTGACCGGGACTTATATTGAGTCTTGGTCTGAGAAAAACCTCAAGTTCCGCTTTGGGACTCAATTACCCTCAAGTTTAGATACTTGGCTCAATGTATTAAACCTAGGCCATCAAAAACCCTCTTTAATGCCTTTTAAACCCGATTTCTCCTCATTACCCATCGTTAACTTCCAACATTATTTTGTGGATGCACGACAGCAATTACTGAAACCTGAATCTAGTACGGAAAAACTCAATGAGTTGTTTACGGGATTACTTCATACTCACACGGGACAATTTGATCGATGGAGTTAAGACAAAAAAAAATAGAGAGCAGGAACCATACCTACTCTCCAGGGCAGAAAAGGGAAAGAATCATCGATACTAACGTATCTTTCCCTCAAGATTGGCCTATTCTTGGACGGGAGGACGTTCGCCAGGAGCAAGATCAGGACCCCCAATACTTCCAGCAATACCAGTTTGAAACTGAGTAAGAACTTTAGGAGCTTCAACTCTGGCGGCGTTGTCCGGTTTCAATGTGAAGATCACATTACGGGTTGAGGCATCTTTAGGATCTTGAGAGATAAAGATGACTCGTTGTCCGTTAGCCGTCCCGACAAGACTAGCTTCACCGATTTGAGCAACTTGCTCAGGGGTGATTAGGCCATAGGCGTAGGAGAGATTGGTTAAACGCGCACTGACAGCTTGACAGCGGCTTTCGGGAGTGTAAGCACCCTTGGGATTATCAGAACTCAAGGTGGCTGACCAGTTGATCAAAGCAGTGGGGCTTTCATACATCACTTCTTCGCTGTAAACAGGATAGTGATCAGGATCAACGGTTTGTTCTACCATTCTGGCTGTGGTGGCATAAGTGCCATCTGCCTGAGCTTCACAAGCAAACACCATTTTCTGTTGAACATGGGGAGTAACGGCTCGGTTACTATTCCAATCAACAGGACTAGGAGATCCTTCTGTTACCATGTTGGTTTCAGGATACTTAAAGTGTTGGGCTTGGGCTTCGGAAATAGCACCGAGTACACCAACAGCAGCCAACGCACCTACAGCAATAACCTTAGCGTAATTGTTAACCATTTTGACCTCCAAAGAGTGTAAGAAGCAGTGTTTTAATAGCAACTGCTATATTTTTTTTAGTCGCCCTTAGCTAATTAGCTTAGGGTCTTCGATACTGCCTCACACCACACATTTTAGGTCGCTAAATTGTTTCTCTCTGCCTAGCGCCTTACTTCTCATAATAATTATTCTGGCTCTTGAGTTTTGTTCAAAACTAACAATCTTAGCATTATTTTACAATTGGATTTTTTTACGGGATTTTGTTAAAAACAATTACGAAATATAACTAAATATTTTATCTTAAATTATGACAATTATAGAAAAATTTAAGACTAAATTTATAATCAATCCTAATCTGAGATCTTTTCTCAGAAAACACGATAAAATTGAACTATTCCGTTGGTAATAGAGAAGACGATGAATACTACACAAGAGACGTTAGAAGTCTATCAGGGACAATTCGGACAATTTACCATTACCCCAGAAGATCGCAGGGGAGTGAAGATTTATCGAGGGGGTTTATTATTAGCGGCCTTAAGCTTTGCTGTAGGCAGTGGACTGATTCTCTGGCAGGGAGCAACTTCCCTCACCTTAAGTTTACTAACACCGTTATTTGGCCTATTTTGTCTAGGTCTTGCCATTAGTTTAATCACGATTCATATTTATTTAATTCCCCTTCATAGACTGTTACAATTCTGTTGGGGAATTGGGGTCATTTCAGCGGTGATCATCGCTGGAAACAGTCAAGAACCCTTGGCTGTGACAGTATATCATCAACCTCTTACCCTATTGGGGATGGGCTTTATGTTTGTGGCCTTAACAGGGATTTATTTTAAAGAGGCATTTTGTTTTAATCGTCTCGAAACCAAACTATTAACCCCCTTGGTTCCCTTCCTTTTACTGGGCCATTTAAGCGGAGTTTTGCCCTTACTGGTAGAACAGATATTATTGGGAAGTTGGGCCGGCTTATTTATGATTTTTGCCTTAAGAAAAGTTCCTCAAGAGATTCCCTCTGATATTGGGGATAAATCGGTCTTTACCTATCTTAAGCAACAGCGTTCTGTCTCAGTTTCTTAATCTCGCAAAAATGCCTTTGTCCCAATTTTTCCGCTTGTAGGGGCGCAAGCATTGCGCCCTCTGGCTTGCTTTTCTATTTTTGCTTATTTTTGACTAATTCTTCCCCTTCCTTCTTGAATGACTTTTCTTTCTCCATAAGCGAGTAATTTTTCTAAGGTTTCCAGACGATTTTCCCAGACTTGAACTTGATAAGGCTGAAGGCGTTTTTGTTGATTCATCCAGTTAGGAAACTGTCGCTGAAATTGACTTAAAATGCGTCTAGCAGTGGCCAAATTTTGGGGAGAAGGTTGAGAGGCTAATTGCCCTAAAGCCTGGGATAATTGCCTTTCTTGTTGACTCCAATCATTAAGATTAGCTTTAGGGATCATTAATTGCTGTTGACTTAACAAAAACCCCCATTCTTTTTGTAGGGCTTGATAACGGCCATAAGCAGCTTGAAATGGTTGACGATAGGGCAATGGTTGGGGAGTTTGAGGAGGTTGAGAACGACTTAACAAAGTTTGTAGAGAAGGGGTTAAATTTTCCGTAGCAAACAGAGAAAATCCCCCAATCGGCATATTACGAACTAATTGTAATTGATCGATAGTTACTGGGTCAGGAACCTTCAATAAACGGAGTCCAGGAATAATCAAAGAAGACTTTGGCAAACTATCATCAAAAGCGGCTTGAGTCCGTTCTTCTAAATTCCCCGTATCGAGAGCATAAGTCATTAACACAATCATATCGATCCAGCCTTGACTCATCCATTCTTCCCAATTTTGTTGAAGACGAAATAGGCGATCATTTCTTTCAATAGGAAACACAGAAGCAGAAAGAATTAAATCAGGTTTTTTCTCCTTAAGACGACGGGAAACTGTCGAGACAAAACTATCAATTTGACGAATCCGAAACCCTGTCCACTGATTCCATAAAGGGTGTCCTGGAGAAATTTCAATCGGGTCAACCCCGGTCATATCTTTAAACAAATAACGGGAGGATTTACTATAACCAAAAGTTTGATTAACTTGGGGTTGTTGAAAAGGATAACGAATATAATCAAATTGAATACCATCTACATCATAATTGGTGGCAATTTCTTCGACTAAAGCCAATAAATATTGTTGAACTTTGGGGTTAGCAGGATCTAAAAACGCTTTTTTAAATTGAGGCCCTTTATCAAAATAATTACCATCTTGGTCAGTAATTCCCCAATCAGGGTTTTGGGAAAGAACCGGCCCTAAATAATCGGCCGGTTGTCCTAAAACTTGATTATGACCTTGATTAGCCGCCGCAAATAACCACACCCAAGCATGAATTTCTATGTTTCTTTCATGGGCTAATTTAATCGCCACTCTAAGGGGGTCCCAACCTTTGGTTAAGGGATTTTGTTCTGGGGCGACACGACTAGGATAAATAGGGTAACTAGCGTTAACAGTTTCAATAAAAACTGTATTAATTCCCGCCTCAGCCATACGGTCAAAAATTACCGCTAAATCTGCTTCTGAACGGGTTTTAACAATGGTACCCCGATCTAACCACATGGCCCTAACTTCCGGCTGCATAAATTGATGCTCTGCGGGGTAGCTATCCCAGAGACTGCGACGAGCTTTTAACCATAGTTGCCGAGCTTGATCATACTGTTGTTGATTGACCAGTTGTTGAAAGGCTTTTAAGCTTTGTTTGGCTTCGTTTAAGACTTGTTGAGACTCATGGAGAGAGGCATTAAGATGAGGTTGAGCCGCATTTTTTAACTGCTCTGAGGGCAGGGCAACCATCGGAACAGAATTAGCTTGGGCGGTGAGGAGAGTGCTTTCAAAGCGGGCAATCAGGTTTTGGAGTTCTTGACTCATGGCCTGAGCTTGTTGGGAAGAAATGCCGGAAATAGGAGGAGATAAGACAGGATAATCAGAAGATTGGAGAGTGCGATCGCTTCTTAAGTTTGGGGAGGGAAGGGAGGAGTCAGGGAGGGGAGTAACTGGGGTTTGGGGGGGAGTTTCGGGTTTGGGGATATATTCGGGAGGTAAGATAGGAAAAGGTTCTCTAGGGGTAGTGGCGTTGGCATCACAGGCGGGAATATCAACGGAATTAACAACTACTAATTGATTATTGGCATTAATTCCATAACGGTTTAAGGCGGTTTTCAGCCAGGTAGTATCAAAGGCGGCGGAGGTAACGCCATCAACTCCCCAACGCCAACCCAAAAAGATGCTATTGTCATTCACCACCACACCAGGGGGTTTGCCTTCTGTGAGCCAAACTGCTGCGGGTTGAGCGTTGATGTCACTGGGAATAATAACCCCACCGATAAAGGTAGCACTGAGGTTAGCGGGGTTGAGGAACGATAATTGAGCCGTTTCTTGTAATTTGAGGGTTGAAGGACTAGAGTTAATATAACCCCAGTAGGCTCCTAATAGCGATCGCAGTTGGGTTTTGACTTCTGATTCTGCTAGGTTTCCGGTGGGGCCGCTGACAACAACTCGGCCACCTTGTTTCATCCAATCTTCTAAAGCTGCGACTTGAAGGCCGGTAATTTGTTCAACGTTGGGTAAAAATAAGACTTTAATATCTTTGAGATCCTGGGATTTTTCCCAGTTTTGGGATTCAATGAGACAAAATTGGATACCTGTGGCTAGGAGACGATTACGAATTGATGGCCATTGTTGGCTGTTTTCAGGGCTTTTGACGACTCCTACTCTACCTAAGAGGGCTTGCGCGGGAGCCATTAGCAGGGTGAAGGGAATTAAGGATGATAAGAGTCCTAATAGGGGTTTTAAAGGAGATCTTAGGATTTTTTTCTTTTTTATGTTTATTTCCTGCCACTTTGTCTTCCTCAACACAACAATCTCTCCTTATTTCTGATTTGTCAGGATTTCCCAAATTTTGATTATTCTATCTTAAATATGGGAATCTTAGGGTCGGAGCGGACAATTGTTAGCTTCAATTGCTTAAAATTGATAAAGCTTAGAATGTTTAATTAACAGCAAATTCAGTATAAGCCCTAATTTTAGGGGGATGAAACCCTAAGACAATATCTTCTTTAGGAATACCTTCTTCCATTAAATCTAAGGCAATACCATCTTCTGAACTATCCCTCTGAATCCAAATTTTGTTATTAATAATATCAAGATGAATTATACAAGCATGAACCCTGACATTATTTTCCCATCCCGATGTTATAATCAAGTAGCGATTCTCATCTTTACTAATAATTAATTCCGCTTTTAAGTCCCCATAATGATAAGGAATAGCTGCATAGTCTTCTAATACTTTTTGAATAATATTACGATAATTAGTTAATTTATCCATGTCAAAATAATCTCCTGATTTTCATCAAATATCAATAGTTTTAGTTTGTTTTTCTGAACAATTAATTGACCAATAGGTTCAGCAAAAATATCTTCTGATGTATCTTTACGAATAGCTAAATATAGTAAGCGTTCAGGTTCTTTTTCTTCTAAAATATCACGATAAAGTATATATTGTCCTAATGCTTTTTCTAATTCAGTCGCTTGAGAAAGTCCAATAAAGCTTTTAATTTCAACTGCAATTTTTCGTTCTCCTTTTTCAGCAGCAATTAATTGTTTTGCCCCTAAATCTACAAAAAATTCTCGTTTTCCCCAGGTTAATTTTAAGGGATCATCGGTAATTATCCAGCCATCTTTTATCAAAGCTTTTATAACACTATGGTGATAAATGTCTTTTGCTGGCATAATTGATAGTAATCACCTCAACAACATCAATGTAGGGTGGGCAATGCCCACATTAGGCTTTTCATACGGCTTCTATTTTAATTATAGACCAACTTGGTGAATTATTCAGGTTAATTAGATCAGAATTTTGATAATTATTTTTTTATAATAGGTAAACCTAACCAGTTACTTAATTCCTGATCTAACCAATCTAATTCAGGATCAGATAACTTTAATGTATATTCTTGATGACCAGACCAAATTGCTAAGGAAGCAGGAACTTCTATTTGATCCCCATCAGAGTCTCTTTTATAAGTTTTTTCAGTTCTTTCTAAACGATGAATTTCTCGGCGAGGAGACGGTTTAGGATGAGCATATTTAAAGCCAAATAATTTATAAGTCTGTCTAATTTGTTTTTGATCAATTAATAAATCAATTTGCCCCCATATCGAAAATAAAACGCCGCCAATCATGGAAATTCCTACACCCCAAAAGGGTAAAGAAAATAAAGCTGCCACGATATTAAAAGGAAAGGGAGAAGAAATGGCTCCTAATGTCCAAAAAAGGATAAAACTATTCCAAGCAATTCCAAATAAAATGATGGCAATTAAAGAAGGATGAAAGCCTATTGATGGAATAGTAACCTGAAATTTTTCTTCACTTTTTTTGAGAATCACGAGACTTCCTGGAGGTTGGTTAATAGCTTGAATGATATTTACTAAAATTGGGGAATTTAAAGCTGCTAAAGCTTGTTTTGCCGAGGTAAAACGACGATCTAAACTGGGTTCAACCAGTTTTTTGATCCAACTCAAAAACGGCGGACTAATTTGATTGGTAATTCCCTCAAATTGGATTCTTCCTTCTTGAGTTGGTAAATCGGCGGGATGAATATTTATTAATAGAAATATTAAGGTTGCTCCTAAACTATAAAGATCAGAAGCTGGAAGGGTTCTTCTACCAAATTGTTCGGGAGGCATATAACCATAAGTTCCCACAATTGTTAAGGTTTCATCCTGTTGAGCAGCGACGGTTTGCACTGCTCCAAAATCAACTAAATAAACTTGTCCAATATGATTACCTGAACGATCATTTAAGAGAAGATTACTCGGTTTAATATCTCTATGAATAATAGGAGGATTATAACTATGTAAATAGTCAAGAATTTCTAAAATTTCTTGTGCTAATTGTTTGATTTCTGCTTCTGTAAATTGTCTTCCTGATGTAACTTTTTCAGCTAAAGATTGAGCATCAATATAGGTTTGAACTAAGGCAAAACCTTTTTTGTCGGAAAATTCAACATCAAAATAATCCAAATATTTAGGAATAGCAGGATGATTGATTTTTTGCAATACTGATGCTTCTCTCTCAAATAAAGTTAAATTTTTCCAGTCAAATTCTTCATTAAAGAATAACAATTTAATAACGACGTATTCTTGATTAGTTATATCTTGGGCTAAAAAAGTTTTTCGCCCTATATTTTTGCCTAACTGTTCTTTAATTTGATAACGAGAGTTTAAGATTTGATCAATCATCGAAAATTTGGGTAGAAACCCCGTCCTTATAGGACGGCTTTATATTTTTTATGATATAGTTGAACTGCCGAAAAGCGAAAACTAAGCAGTAGGCAATGCACCTTGAAAACTAGGGTTAGGGGGTTCTGTACAGAAATGCTTGTACAGGTAAAAACCTTAAGCAACAAGTACAAAAAGCTTAAGCTGAAACCGTACCGATGGGCTATCGGGATCGGATCTCTGAAATGGGATAAAAGTCTGTGGACTCTGTGTAAGACGGTACATGGTTTTTAACTGTGGAATGCAACGGTGAATGAATCAGAAACCTAAATCGTGAGGTTTAGGAATCACCGCCCTTTTAGGGCGCGTGAGGATGTCAAGATCCCATGTCCCATCACTTATCAAACTTTTAATAATAACTGGTAACAGATAAATTATGTAGGGGTCAATGGCCGTTGACCCCCAGGGTTTTAACCCTCCTTATAAGCGTCCATTCCTTCACAAGAACAAACTAAATTTCTGTCCCCGTAAGCATTATCAATACGTCCCACAACAGGCCAGAATTTATATTCTTTAGTCCAAGGGGCCGGATAAGCTGCTTTTTCACGAGAATAAGGGTGATCCCACTCATCACAAATGACTGTTTGTGCGGTATGGGGCGCATTTTTTAAGGGGTTATTTTCGGGATCAATTTCACCATTAGCGATCGCATCTGCTTCATGATAAATTGTAATCATCGCCTCACAAAAACGGTCTAATTCGTCAAGATCTTCGCTTTCTGTAGGTTCGATCATCATGGTACCAATAACAGGCCAGGAAACCGTAGGAGCATGAAACCCAAAGTCCATCAAACGCTTAGCAATATCATCAACTTCTACCCCGGCCCGTTTTTTGAGGGGACGCAAATCAATGATACATTCATGAGCCACACAATTAGATGATCCTTTGAACAAAATAGGATAATAATCACCTAAACGATGAGCCATATAATTTGCGTTAAGGATAGCAATTTTTGTCGCCTCAGTTAGCCCTTCCGTCCCCATCATAGCGATGTACATCCAAGAAATGACTAAGATGCTGGCACTACCCCAAGGGGCGGCGGAAATTGCCCCAATTGATGAATCTGGTTTACCATTGTTATGATAGGGGTTATTGTATTTTTCCACTTCAGTACTGGGTAAGAAGGGGATAAGATGAGATTTAACCCCAATAGGCCCCATACCTGGGCCACCCCCACCATGCGGGATACAGAAGGTTTTATGTAGGTTAAGATGGCAAACATCGGCCCCAAAGTCTGCGGGACGACATAACCCCACTTGAGCATTCATATTCGCACCATCCATATAGACTTGTCCACCGTAACGATGAATGATGTCACAAATTTCAATTATTCCTTCTTCAAATACCCCATGAGTTGAAGGATATGTTACCATCAATGCCCCTAAGTTTTGGGCGTGTTTTTCTGCTTTTTTGGCTAAATCTGCAATATCAATATTGCCATCATGATCACACTTAACAGAAACGACTTTCATGCCGCACATAACAGCACTTGCGGGGTTTGTACCGTGTGCGGATTCGGGAATTAAACAAATATTGCGGTTAATTTCTCCTCGACTTTCATGGTATTGACGGATGACTTGTAACCCTGCATATTCACCCTGAGAACCCGCATTAGGTTGTAAAGAAATGCCATCAAATCCTGTTATTTCGCCCAACCAATCTTCTAACTGTTGAAACAGCATTTGATAGCCTTCCGTTTGAGATAAGGGGGCGAAGGGATGAAGTTTACCAAATTCGGGCCAAGTTACGGGCATCATTTCTGCTGCTGCATTTAACTTCATAGTACATGATCCTAACGGAATCATAGAAGTATTTAAGGCAAGATCTTTGCTTTCTAACTGATGTAAATATCTCAGTAATTCGCTTTCGGAATGATGACAGTTAAAAACGGGATCAGTTAAATAAGCTGTGCTACGCTTAAAGAAGATAGGAAAGTCAAATTTAACTTGATTAGCAATTTCTTCAAAGCTAAAAGGTAAATTATCTTTTGCGGCAAAAATTTGCCATAATTCAATCACATCATGGACTGTAGTAGTTTCATCTAAGCTAATAGTGATGATGCCTTCATCGAATAAGCGTAAGTTGATTTTACGAGTTTCGGCTGCTTTAATAACTGCTTTAGCACTAGCATCACCTACCCCAATTTTTACCGTATCAAAGAAGGGTTCATCATTAACACTATAGTTGAGTTTCTGTAATCCTGTCGCTAAAATTACCGTTAATTGATGTATTCTTTGAGCAATATTTTTAATGCCTTCTGGGCCATGATAAACCCCATACATTCCGGCAATAACTGCTAATAAAACCTGGGCGGTACAAATATTACTGGTGGCTTTTTCGCGGCGTATATGTTGTTCTCTGGTTTGTAGTGCTAACCTTAAAGCAGGTTTCCCTTGGGCATCTTTAGACACCCCAACTATACGCCCTGGTATTTGCCGTTTATAGGCTTCTCCCGTAGCAAAATAGGCTGCATGAGGGCCACCATATCCCAAGGGTACACCGAAGCGTTGCGTGCTTCCTACGGCAATATCAGCCCCAAATTCACCAGGGGGTGTGAGTAAGGCTAAACTTAAGATATCAGCCGCAACGGTAACTAATGCGCCTTTATCATGGGCAGTTTGGATAAAGCTACGATAGTCATAAACTGTGCCATCAGTAGCAGGATATTGTAATAATGCGCCAAATATCTCTGTATCGAACTCAAAGAAGCGATGATCTCCGATAATAATCTCAATTCCTAATGGATACGCCCGCGTTTTAAGAACTTCGATGGTTTGGGGGTGACAATGACGGGAAACAAAGAAGGCATGAGCATTTTTGTTCTTACATAGACCATAACTCATGGTCATGGCTTCTGCTGCGGCTGTCCCTTCATCTAACAAGGAAGCGTTAGCAATTTCGAGTCCGGTTAATTCTACTATCATTGTTTGATAGTTTAGGAGAGCTTCTAGCCTTCCTTGGGCAATTTCGGCTTGATATGGGGTATAAGCGGTATACCAGCCCGGATTCTCTAATATATTACGTTGAATAACGGGGGGGGTGATACAGTCTGCATAACCCATGCCGATATAAGAGCGAAATATCTGATTTTTGGAGGCAATTGATTTTAATTGGGCTAATGCAGCGTATTCGCTCTGTGCTGCTGGTAAATTCAGGGGTTTACTGAGGCGAATGGCTTGGGGTACAGTGGCATCAATGAGTTGGTTTAGGGTAGAAAATCCTAAGACTTTAAGCATTGTCTCAATTTCTTCGTTATTGGGGCCTATGTGTCGCTTAACGAAGCTATCTGTAGGAGCGAGTATTTTTTCGAGAGTAGCAGGTTTATTATCGTTTATTTTACTTTGATTCGTGGCAATGTCCAGATTAGGCATATCGGTTATTAGGGTTTTGCTATTTATGGTGTTACGTCCTCTTGACAAGTTATTGTAATCTCTTGTAACAATACTTTGCAATATGGGGGATTGGATGACTGTATCTACATTAATTCATGACCGAATATGATTTATACATACAAAACTATGACTAAATAGCCTTGAGATATATACAGTAAATAGGATTATAGCAGTTTGATATAGATAATATATACAAAACTATGATTTACACATACAAAACTATGACTGAATAGCCTTGAGATATATACAATGAGCATTACAGCCACAGCAGTTTTACATATAGAAAAAGTGGTCAGAAATTTGCAAAAAAAAGTATTGATAAACGATAAAAAGTATTGATAAACGATTATCATATACTGGAATAATGAATAACTCTTTATTGTATAACCCTCATGCGGGTGAAATTTTAAAGCATGAATTTCTAGAAGAATTAAACATTAGGGATGATGACTTAGCAAAATCGATTAATGTTTCTCCTGTAACCATTACAGAAATTATTAATGGTAAGATTCCGATAACTGCTGATATTGACTTACGTTTGTGTCAATATTTTCAATTATCAGAAGGTTATTTTTTGAGATTACAAAATGCCTATGATTTGATGGAAGCTAAAAGAATGTTAGGGGATACTTTAACTCAGATTATCCCTTTAGCAGATTAATGTAGGGTGAGCAATATAAATTTATGACAGTATGATATTAACAGTTGATTTGTATTGCCCACCTTAAGCTGAAAAGCATGGAAAAAAGAAAAGACAAGAGATCACAATGGTTAATACAATAAATTTTCGCCACATAATTGATATTTACTCCAATAATTAACTAATTTTTAATAGTAACGTGAATAAGACTAAGCAAATACTAATATTTTAGTGTGATCATTGTATCTTGTCCACCCTACGAAATTTTGGTAATCACTAAAAATGTAACATGATAAGTAACTTCAATCCCATCTAAATTACTATGATTATTCCAGTAATTTATCAATTGTTTCATCTCAGGAATTGACAATTTTTGATTATTCAAATTAAGTCCTGCCCCAATGACTTTAATACTTCTAAAAAATTCACTTGCATTTTTATAACTTATGGTAATTTCATCTTCATAAAAATAGGTTTGAATATTGTCTATTGGTAAGTTTTGTATTAATTGTTTACTATTAGGTAATTGATTTCTGGTAAAGGGTAAATTTAACGCATCACAAGCATTTTTCCACTCAGGAAAACAGCGATCATTAGGAAAAGCAACTAATAATATTCCCCCAGGTTTCAGCGTTTTAATTAGACGGTTAAAACTATTAATAATATCCTGAAACCATTGGACTGTAAAACTACTAATAATTGCAGCATAACTATTATTATCTATGTCTAATTTCTCTCCATCTATTTCTTTAAATTTAATTAATTCTTTTTCTGTATCAGAAATTTGTAGATTTTCTTGACAGTAGTTTAACATTTCTAAGGATATATCAATAATATCTAGAAAGCGGTTAGGAAACTGTTTAATTAGTCCTTGAGTAACAAAACCTGTTCCACATCCAATCTCTAAAATTGACCCGTCAGGAATCAAATTATTAAGGGTTCTGAGGATATTTAATAGCTTATCTGCACATTCTTTTTGTACTTGAGAATGTTCTAAATAATGACTGACTCCTTTACTAAAATTATCAGCAATTTTTTCTTTTTTACAAGATGATATTATTTCAAGTGTTGCCATGATTTTCTGTTTCTCCTAATGCTTGATTAATAATGGGTAAACAATACTTCATATCCGTAAATGGTAAGGTATGACCAACACCTTCGATTTCATAATATTGACTATTTTTAGTTAATTTTTTAGCAAATTTTTGGGCATGAAATGGGGAAAGAATACGATCTTTTGTGCCTTGAATTATATAAATTTCTGGAACATTTTTGAGGATTTCTCGATTAATTTGAGATGAGTCTAAAGACACTAAATCTTGAGATAATTTATCCCAATGAATAATTGAATGATTATTGGGAATATAAGATAAGGGATAATAACATTTTTTCTGAAATGCTTCTAATACTTTTTGGGGATTTTTTGTGAATTCATTAATCATTAATTCTAGGGCATATTTTGAGCGTTTCTTTTGTTTTTCAGGATATGGATGAAAATAATCAAAACTACTAAAAAGTATCAGTAAATCTGTTGTTTTTAATTGTTCTTGAGGACATAAATGTAAACCATAGGAATGAGCAAAAATAATCTTATTACTCTGATTATTATCAAATCTTTGTAGAATTTCATCCCCGAAATATCCCCGATCAAAAACTTTAAATGTATAGTTATTCGATAAAATTTCCTGCCAATTATTCCAGCAGTTTTTATCAAAACCCCAACCATGATAAGCAATAATTTCTCCTTTAATGTTCATGCCATTTTTTGAGTATGTCAATAAGATAATTAATCTGTTCCTTTGTATGTTGACTTGATAAAACTAAGCGAATTCTAGAAGTATTTGGGGGAACAGTTGGGGGTCGAATTGCCGTAGCTAAGATCTTATATTTCTCTAAATATTGTGATAATTTTAATGCTTTAGTTTCATCTCCAATAATTACTGGGATAATAGGAGAATCTGAATTAATGACTTGATAGCCTAATTTTCTAAGGTTATTTTGTAAATAATTAACCTGTTGTCTTAGATAACTTCTTTCTTTGTCTAAGGTGGGAATTAAATCTAGGGCTGCATTAATTGCCCCAATAATTGCTGGTGGTAAAGCCGTGGTATAAATGAAACCTGGACAACAATTAATTAGATAATTACACATCTGTTTAGAAGCAGTAATAAAGGCCCCAAAAGAACCAAATGCTTTGCCAAATGTACCGATACTAATATCAATTCCAGACTTATAAGCAGTTAGTCCCATTCCTTGCTCTCCCATGATACCTAAAGCATGGGCATCATCCAAATAAAGCAGTGTGTTATATTTTTGAGATAAGTTAATCAAACCATCAACATCACTTTGATCTCCCTCCATACTAAATACTGTCTCAGTGGCGATTAAAATGCGATTGTAGCCTTGAGAAATGCCTTTTTTAAGTAATGTGTCCAAATGACCTAAATCATTGTGTTTATAGCGCGTCCAACGGGCCCCACTGAGGAGAATTCCCTGTAAGATACTATTATGACTAAGGCGATCGCATAGAACTAAGGACTTTTTATCAACCAATGCAGGTATGATAGTAGAATTGGCTTGAAATCCTGTGTTAAAAAGTAGGGCTGCTTCTTTACCACAAAGTTTGGCTAATTTTTCTTCTAACTGTTGATGAATGTCATAAGTTCCCACGACTAAACGAGAAGCTGTCGCCCCTGTTCCATATCGGTTAAGATATTCTTGGCCCCCTTTAATTAAAGCAGGATGCTTAGAAAGTCCTAAGTAATCATTAGAGCTAAAATTAAGTAAAGTTTGACCATTTTTAACAACAGAAACCGCATTTTGTGGTATCAAACTTTGTAATGTTCTCAGATGACCCATTTTCGCTCTTTCTGTGAGCGCATCATCAATAAATGCGAGTTTGTTGCTGTTGTCAACGGAACAAGTCATAGAACATTAATGGTTAGTTGTTGTTGGTGTAGAGACGTTGTATACCAACGTCTCTACTACATTGGTATATTTTGATCTTCTAAGCTTCTTTGGTTTTCGGTTTATAAGTTGAGGCAACCTGCAGTTCTTTTAGCTGTTTAGCTTCAACAGAAGCGGGTGCTTCTGTGAGTAAACAACTCGCTTGCTGAGTCTTGGGAAAGGCTATGACATCACGGATAGAGTCTTCTCCTGCTAATAACATAACCAACCGATCTAAACCGTAGGCAATTCCTCCATGGGGCGGCGTTCCATATTCAAAAGCTTCTAATAAAAAGCCAAATTTATTGTAAGCTTCCTCCCTAGATAAACCAATGGTAGAAAACACTTTTTCTTGGATATCTTTTTGATAAATCCGCAGACTTCCGCCCCCTACTTCTACCCCATTGTAGACTAAATCATAAGCCTGGGCCCTGGCAGTTGTTAAATCATCTAAATCTGCTAAATTGGGGGCGGTAAAGGGATGATGAAGGGCTTCAAAACGTTTTTCATCTGCATTCCATTCAAACATAGGAAACTCAGTGATCCAAAGTAAGTTAATTTTATCAGGATCAATTAAGTTCATTTTCTGTCCCACGACTAATCTTAGGCGAGATAAAGACTTATTAACTATGTCCGTATCTCCGGCCCCAAATAGTAAAAGATGACCAGATTTTGCCCCTGTTCTCATCAACAATTCTGCTGTTTGTTCCTCGGTCAAATTATCTTTGATCGCCCCAATTGTCTCGATTTTATTGTTGTCTTTAACCCGAATATAAGCGATACCTTTAGCCCCGGCATCTGTTGCTTCTTTGAATAAGTCTCCTCCTGGTTTAATGAGAACATTGGAAATTGCATCATTACCATTAGGAATTGGTAAAACTTTCACCTTACCGCCACTTTGTACCGCCCCAGAAAACACTTTAAAGCCGCTATCTTTGACGATATCAGAAACATCAACTAATTCTAATCCGAACCTTGTATCTGGGCGGTCATTTCCATATTTTTCCATCGAATCTTGATAAGTAAGACGAGGAAAAGGACGAGGTAAATCAATATTTTTGACTGTTTTAAAGATATGACAAACTAATCCTTCATTGAGTTCTAAGATTTCATCCTCAGACATGAAACTCATTTCCATGTCTAATTGGGTAAATTCTGGCTGTCTGTCGGCCCGTAAGTCTTCGTCCCGGAAACATCGCGCAATTTGATAATAACGATCACACCCCGAAACCATTAATAATTGCTTAAATAATTGAGGTGACTGAGGCAAGGCGTACCATTGTCCAGGGTTAACACGAGAAGGTACTAAATAATCTCTTGCACCTTCTGGAGTTGAACGAGTCAGAATAGGGGTTTCTATCTCTATAAACTCCTGTTCATCTTCCAGATAACGACGCATTGCTTTGACCACAGCATGGCGTAATTGTAAGTTTTTGGCCATGCGATCGCGTCTTAAATCTAAATAGCGATATTTAAGCCGTGTTTCTTCCTTAACTAACTCTGCTTCTAAACTAGAAATTACAAAAGGTAGTTGTTTATTTACCCCATTAAGTAACTCAATAGACTCAGCGTATATTTCCACTTCTCCCGTAGCAATTTTCTGGTTAAGGGACTCTGGGGGACGCATACTCACCCGTCCGATAATTTTAACCACATATTCATTCCGCAACGTCTCAGCGATGGGGTAAGATGTAGGAGTACGTTGAGGATCGCTGACGATCTGCACAATTCCCGTGCGATCGCGCAAGTCAATGAAGATCACCCCTCCGTGATCCCGTCGGCGATCAACCCAGCCAAATAGGGTGACAGTTTCCTTAATATCCGTTGCCTTTAAGTCGTTACAATAATGGGTTCGCATCTGAATTTTATCTAAATTGTTATTGTCCTAGGTAGTGCATTATATCTCGTTACGGTTGGTAAAATTGAGACGTAATCCCCATTGTCTCATATTTTTGTAATCCATAACTGTGTCATGTCTTACGAGATGTTATTTTTAAGATTAAGTTAATATTTTCGCTAATATTTTTTCAGTGATTAATATTTATTTTATGGATAAATCATTAATCTATAACGTAATATTGCAAATATTAGGATTATAGTTCATCCCTTAAACCTATGACCTAACTCTTGACTTCTATGAAACACACTATTCAACCGTTTAATCCTGACAAACTCTATGATATTGTTGTCAGTGCTTGTTTTTCCATTAAAGCAAAATCTAGGGAAGAAGCACAGCAAAAACTTGACGCATTGTTAAGTGAAATTGATGCTAATAACTGGGAATTTGAAAAAATAAATGAGGTGGAAAATTAGTGATGATTTCTTTATCTGAGGCTGAAACGAAAGCCATTGATTTTGTGATGGAAGAATGGGAACTCTCAAACCAAGAAAAAGACTGGTTACTGGTAAATAATTCACGCAAAATTGATGATAAATGGTGGTATATTGTAGAAGTTGCGGTTAAAGACTTACCGGATAAATGGTTTATTCAAGTTTATGACGACGGAGAATGTGATCCCTGTTACACCTTTACTTCTCCTTTTTCAGCAACAGAAACAAATGCGAAATTAGAAAGTTTACCTCAGAAATTAGCGACGGTTTTGAAAGAAGAAAGAGCAGGACATATTTAAGGATAAATGAAATAAAAACCTCGGTAGCTTACCGAGGTTTATCATGAGAAATATAAGATTTTTAAGCAAGGATGAAAATGTTTAACTAATGAGAGCAGAAACAATAACTAAGCTGGTAACAAATAATGCGGCGATCGCTCCTTGAACGAAATAACGTCGTTGTTGATAAGGAGCAGGGTACTCAGCGTAGTAAGTTTTGTTTTCTACTGCGTAGACGTTGGTGAGTCCATTGTCGAGTTGGGTGGTGTACATCGTTTTTGACCTCCTTCATGTCTCTATGTATATTAATGTAACAAATATATTTACTTTTGTAAAGATGAATTGACAAATTTATTCTTATACCTTCCATAATTGGAACTTATCTGGTTACTGAATTTCGACTTCTGACTTTCTTAAGAATTGCCCCTACTCTGTCTTTTTTTCCACTTAATTCCACTTCATACCCAACAATAGAACAGGGAAAAGGCTTAATATACATAGATTTTGGGACTGACATCACCCCTGATGACCTCATAAGATAAAAGTAACAAGAGAGAGGTCACGAAAATGTTACACACCACCAGCAACAACACCACTATTGTCCGCAACTACATTATTCTCGCTGCTACCGTCATGTTCGCTTCTATGGGGTTAACCGATACATTTTTCTCCCCTACCCGCGCTGGACAAGAAAACCGCCTCGATACCTATGGACAAGTTGTCAGTGCTGGAATGGTTGCCTATTCTCAAAAGCTTGGTCGTTAAATTCCCTGAGTTTAACCCTTTTCTCTTGTTACTGCCCTGTCTTCGGACGGGGTTTTTTGTTGAAATGTTGGGTTATAGTGAGGTTGTTAAATGCAAGAGTGAACCCGAATGAACTGGACACCTGAAGCTGAAGCAAGACTCAAAGAAATTCCTTTTTTTGTCCGTCCCGCCGCCCGCAAGAAAATTGAAAAATTCGCGGCAGAAGCAGGACACAATGAAATTACCATAGAAATCTATGAACAAGCAAAGGCTAAGTTTGGTAGTAAGTAGGAAAGTGTGACAATCATGAAAGTGTCCTCTTTCTCTTGCATTAAAAAATTGTCGCTCTACACTGATATGTAACGAATACCAATCGGTATTACGTGGTGTGTGAGGAGTAAGTAGAAAAGCATTTGGGGTCGAAACACGGCAAGACTCCCAGGTGTTTTTCTCATTTCTAATTAATTGATAATTTTTGACTTCTGTAGGGGCTTAATCTTATTAAGCCCCTACAATACTTATGGAAAGTCAAGATACTTTCTATTTTTTTAAGTCAAATCTTTCATAGATAAACTAACCCGTTTTAACTTCTCATTTACTTCTAAAACTTTAACCTTAACCACTTGTCCCACCTTAACCACTTGCTTTGGATCACTAACAAAATGATTCGCTAATTGAGAGATATGAATTAACCCTTCTTGATGAACTCCAATATCAACAAATGCGCCAAAATTGACCACATTAGTAATCACACCTTCTAAGATCATTCCCTCAGTTAAATCACTAATTTCTGTCACTCCTTCTTTAAAGGTTGCATATTGAAATTCTTCCCTCGGATCTCGGCCTGGTTTTTCTAATTCTGCGATAACATCTTTTAGGGTTGGTAAACCAATGGTATCCGTAACAAAAGACTGAAGATTTAAAGATTTGAGACGAGAACTTGCTTCAGTAATTTGGGATATAGGAACATTTAATTGTTTCATAATTGCTTCAACTACGGGATAACTTTCAGGGTGAACTGCTGTATTATCTAAGGGGTTATTTCCGCCCCGAATTCTTAAGAAACCTGCGGCCTGTTCAAAAGCTTTTGCCCCTAGTTTAGTAACTTTTAATAACTCTTTACGATTTTTAAATGCTCCATTTTGTTCACGGTAACTCACAATATTATTAGCAATAGTTGGGGTAATTCCTGATACAAAGGTTAAGAGTTGTTTAGAAGCCATATTTAATTCTACGCCCACATAATTCACACAACTTTCAACTGTTTCTTCTAGATTCTTTTTTAATAACTTTTGATCCACATCATGTTGATATTGTCCAACACCTATAGATTTTGGATCAATTTTAACTAATTCAGCCAAAGGATCTTGTAATCTTCTACCAATACTAATGGCCCCTCTCACGGTAAGATCTAAGTCTGGAAATTCTTCCCTGGCCACATCACTCGCAGAATAAATAGAGGCCCCAGATTCATTAACAATCACTTGAATTGGTTTATTTTCTAAGGGTTTAATAACCTCAGATACAAATTGATCTGTTTCACGGGAAGCGGTTCCATTACCGATAGCAATTAATCCTATTTTATACTTTTTAATTAAACTTTTCAAGGTCATTTCTGCTTCTTTTCGTTTTCCTTCTCCCGTATGGGGAAAGATAGCTTGATACTCTAAAAAACTGCCTGTTTCTGATAAGACTGCAACTTTACAACCTGTACGAAAACCTGGATCAAGTGCTAAAGTTGGTTTCATTCCTGCGGGGGAAGATAGGAGTAATTCTCTTAAGTTAATTTCAAAGGTTTTAATTGATTCTAAATCTGCCCAAGCTTTGCGATCTGAACGCACTTCTCGGAGCAAAGAAGGCTTCATTAAACGGTTAAAAGAATCTTTGATCATTCCTTGGTAAAAAGCTTTAATTTGAGGGGTTTTTGTCTTAATTTCTTGAGACGCTAAATAATCAAGAAGCCAAGATTCATCAAAATCAATATCTAAAGAGAGGACTTTTTCTGCTTCTCCCCGAAACAAAGCTAAGATATTATGAGGGGCAATTTTCATCACACTTGCCTGAAAATTACGGTACATTTCATATTTAGTGGTGCCTTCAGGATGATCATTTTTAATCTTAGAAGTAAAGATCCCATTTTTGAGGAAATACTCTCGAATATAAGCCCTTAAATTAGCTTTTTCTGCTACTTCTTCAGCCAAAATATCTGATGCACCTTGTAGTGCTTCTTCAACCGTCGTAATTCCTATTTCTTCAGAAATATACTTACTTGCTTCTACTTCTAAAGATAAAGGTTTTGCTGTCGGGTTATTAAGAGATTTTATCAATTCTGCTAAAGATTCTAATCCTTTTTCTCTTGCTACTGTTGCTTTGGTGCGTCGTTTGGGTTTGTAGGGTAAATATAAGTCTTCCAGTTCTGTTTTTGATAAACAAGATTCAATTTGCGTTTTTAGTTCATTAGTGAGTTTATTTTGTCCTTCAATTGCTTCTAAAATTGTTTGTTTTCTTTTCTCTAATTCCGTTAAATAATTATAGCGTTCCCAAATATATCTGATCTGAATTTCATCCAGCAAACCTGTTTTTTCTTTGCGATAACGAGCAATAAAAGGAACAGTTGCTCCTTCTATTAATAAATCAAGAGAATTATTGACTTGTTGAGGTTTAATAGATAATTCAGACGCAATAATTTTAATAAAATCAATCATAATATTTCCTCAAAATAACTGGTTAGGGTTTCATTTTTAGCCAGCCAAAAATTTGCTCGGCTGTTATCCTAAGATCAATTGTATCTAAAATAGGTAAAGTTGGCCGAACCGTTTCATTTTCTGGTAAATTGCTTTTATAAATCTTGGGAGTTTGTTGAGGTTGAAACACTAAAATTGATCTTTCATCAGGATCAATTAACCATCCTAATTGACTGCCATATTCTAAACAATGTAGAATATTATCGATAACTTTGGTTGAATTTTGTTTAGGAGAAAGTATTTCTATTGTCCAGTCAGGGAAAGAATTAAATTGGTTAGCAATTTCTCCATCTGCTGTTGTGGGGATTCTTTTCCAATAAAATATGCTAATATCTGGAACAATAGAACGATTACCAAAACTACAGCGTAATTCTGGTAAAGCATAGGCAATTTGAGGACTTTCTGCAACCTGATTAATGGTTTCGCAAAGTTTGTACTGGAGTTTACTATGTTGTCCTTGAGGCATAGGTTTTTGTGACATTTTAGCGTTAATATATTCCCAAGCAGGAGATTCATCAATGTTGGGTTTTTCAAGAAAATCTTCGAGACTGAGGGTTAGAATAGATGTGGTAGTCATGAGAGATTAAAGATTAATTTAAGCAATGATTTATCTGGAATATTTTGGGTTTTGTAGGGGTAATTAATGAATTACCCCTACAGATAGAATCTATGGGTAAATCTTAGCTAATTAAGCACTCAAAATACTGCCTAAAGCGCGTCCCATATTGGCAGGGTTCATGGCATCAACCGCCGCCGTTGGTTCATAACCACAATGTACCATACAGTCAGCACATTGGGGGTTATCGCTTTTATTTCCATAATTTTCCCACTTGGTTTCTGCCATCAACTCCTTAAAGGTTTGATAATGGCCTTCATTGAGGAGATAACAGGGTTTTTGCCAACCCAAAACACTGTAACTGGGACTTCCCCAAGGGGTACATTCATAATCTTTTTCCCCTAAGAGGAAATCTAAAAAGAGAGGATTATGATTAAAATTCCAACGCTTTTCACCTAACTTCCAAGGCATCAAAATTTCTCGGAATAAGGCTTTAGTTTGTTCCCGTTTTAAGAAATGCTCTTGATCCGGGGCCCATTCATAACTATACCCAGGAGAAATCATCATACCATCGGTTCCCAAAGTTTCCAGAAAATCAAAGAATTCCTGCATTTCTTTGGGTTCAGTTCCTTCAAATACAGTGGTATTAGTTGTTACCCGAAACCCTTTCGCTTTTGCCGCTTTAATACCTGAAATTGCCTTATCAAATACCCCTTGACGGTCAACACATTTATCATGACGTTCCCGCAAGCCATCCAAATGAACACTAAAAGTTAAATAGGGAGAGGGTTCAAACTTATCTAGACTTTTTTCTAAGAGAATGGCATTTGTACAAAGATAAACAAATTTTCTGCGTTTTACCAATCCTTGAACAATTTCATCAATTTGGGGATGAAGCAAGGGTTCTCCCCCAGGAATAGACACCACAGGGACTCCACATTCCTCAACCGCCTTAAAACATTCTTCAGGGGTGAGGTTACGCATCAAAATATCGGGAGGATGCTGAATTTTTCCACACCCTGAACAAGCCAAATTACAACGGAATAAGGGTTCTAACATCAACACCAAGGGAAAGCGTTGACGACCACTTAACCGCTGGCTAATAATATAGGTTCCTACTTGTAGTGCTTGTCGTAATTGAACGGCCATAAATCCCCTCACACTTTTTGATTCTTTATAGTGGACATTCTACTAAAATAAATAAGTTATCGGTGTGTTTTCTGTATTTTTGGTAAATTTAGGCACAGTTTTGCTGCTTGTATTGTAACTTGAGCAAAAGCTGAGGAGATGACAATTAAAAAAGCGTCACTTTGCGGAAACTTATCTGAGAGGCTTGCGTCAAGATAGGGGTGTGTGTGAGGAGTAAGAACGAAAGACAAACGCCCTTGAGGTCGAAACATGGCCAGACTCTCAGGGGCTTTTTCCTTTGACTTATGCAACGCCTCTATAAATTGTTTTTTTGTAGGGGCAATTCATGAATTGCTCCTACGGTTAGTGTCTATGGGTAAATCTAAAGTTTAATGCTGAGCTTTAATAAAGTTTTGCATAATTGTTAGAGCATCAGGAATAATTTCATGACCCATATTAAATTCATGGTATTCTACCTTAGCATTAATAGTAGTTAAAGCTTCTTTTGCCTGATGGGCCATTTTTAAAGGAACTACCATATCTTGTTGACCATGAATGATTAAAATGGGGGGAATTTCTGTGGTTAAATTTTGGGGTTGAAACTGTAAATAACCACTTAAACTACAAATTCCTCCTAATGGTAAATTAATTCCAACATCAAGAGACATGGCTCCTCCTTGAGAAAAACCACTTAAAATTGTACGAGATAAGGGTATTCCCGTTTTTTCTTCTAAGGATAATAACCAATCAGTTAATAATTGCCTACTTTCCGATATTCCTTCATAATTACCTGTTTCTAAAGCATACCAAGCGAGTCCTCCAGGTACTTGAGGATGAGCAAAAGGTGCATTAGGAAAGAGAAATTGATAGGTAGGAAGGGATAACATTGAAGCAAAGGGGGCTAAGTCTTCTGCATTGGCTCCCCAACCATGTAACATGATTAAAAGATGCTGAGGGTTATTACCGTTTTGAGGAAGAATGGAAATGGCATTTAAAGACATAGAATTATTTATTGACAAAATCATTTATTATGATGACAATAAATCCCTTAACTGTCAACTTTATTCGTAGTTTTAGTCAAAAATAACCTTGAATTAGGGCTGATTTAAAAATAGTAAAGCCCTAAAAACAAACTTCTGACTTCCTTAAGGGTTTTCTTCCCTATTTCCTCGATTCCAACCGCCTTGTTGACGGCGTTGCTGCATTAATTGAGCAAATTGTTGGCGTTGTTCAGGGGTCAGTACCTTTCGCATTTGTAACATACTTTCAAAGCGCAAATTACCCATTTCTTGGCGTAAGTTGCTCATATCTTTATGCTTCATCTGAAGAGCAGTATCTGAGGCATTTCCCTGCATCATTTGGCTTAATTCTTCTCCCGTTTTCCTAATTCTTTCCTGTAGTTGCTCCATTTGAGGATTATATTTTTGGCGAATTGCGTTAAGTTGTTGTAGCTGCTCATCACTCAATTTGAGTTGTTCCATGAATTTTTCTGCTCCTCTCCCTTCTCTCCCTTCCCTTTCACCTCGTTGCGCGATGACTTGGGTTTCAGCAATTAACATGGAGGAGGGAGTCTCTTTCACCGAGTCAGCTAAAGCGACAGTACCACCAATACCAAGGGTGACAACGAGTAAAATTAAGGCAGTTTCTTTGACGATCATGATAATAACTCCTAATAGTTAGGTGGGGATAAACTGATGCTAATGATTTAAAAATTAGGGTTGAGAAACCAAATATTGAGTTTCTATATTCCCTAAAGAAAGCCATTGAGAATAAACAATTTGAGGGGAGTTTTCTACTGTTACACTGGTGGTTCCTTGCCAGCTATTTACCATAAAATCCTCAATTTCAGCGACTTCTAATTCCGTCGAATCATTAACAAATTGCTTATAGGGAGAGGGTTGCAGTAGATGATAGCCTCCTAAAATTCCCAATAAAGTCGCGGCCATTGCACTCGGAATTAACCATCTCAATCGTTTTTTATGGCAAGACTGAGACTCTCTAACAATTCTTGAGAATAATTGTTTTTCGAGGGTTGCCTTAGCAGGAGGAGGTAAGGGACGATATCGTTGAAGAAAGGAGATTAATTCTCGATCATCATGAGGGAATTGAGACATCACATTGCTCCTTGTTGTTGCAAAAATTTACGCATTTGATTTCTAGCATAAAATAAGCGAGATTTGACGGTTCCGACTGGTAATTTTAAGATATTTGCTACCTCTTTCTGTGGGACATCTTCTAAGTCATGTAACACTAAAACAGCACGATGCTCTAAACTTAAAGATTGTAATCCTTTCTGTACCAAATCTTGATAGTGTAATCGCATTAAATCTGGGGTATCTTCGGGACGAGATGGCATTATATTTAAGATAGAACCATCATCCTCAGAGGACATATTTTGAGCAAATTGTCGTCGCTTATCCGTTGCCACATTCCAGCTAATACGATATAACCAAGTAGAAAAATAAGCAGGTTGCCGCAGTTTGGGTAAACCTTTCCAAACTCTTAAGAAAACTTCCTGCTCTAAATCATCGAGCATTTCACTCCCACACAGTTGATAGAGAGTAGCTCGCACCCGTTGTTGATAGCGTCGGTACAATTGTTTAAATGAGGGGGTATCCCCTTGTTGACACCGAAGCACCAAGTCTTTTTCTGTTGTACCCGCGGGGTTGTCTGCTAACACGGTTACGTTTTAACCTATCACTGAATTCAAGTCTTTAGACTAGGAGATGCTTAAAAAGGTTCAATGACATTATAAATTCTCAATCATCAACTATTAACTATCAATTATTAACTAATATGTTTCAACCTCATTGGCAAGTTTTACCCGTTGTTTCTCTACCTGCTTGGTTTCTGGATATTGTTAAATCTTATACACCGGAATCTGATGGGAAATATGTGGCTCAATTATTATGGCAACGGGGTATACAAACCCCAGAAAAATTATATGGATTTCTCGATACTAATATTTATCATCCTTTGAGTCCTTTTGAATTTGGACAAGAGATGAAATTGGCGATGAAACGCTTAAAAACAGCTTTTGAGAAACAAGAAAAAGTGACAATTTGGGGTGATTTTGATGCAGATGGAATTACGGCAACCAGTGTTCTTTGGGAAGGATTAGGAGAATTTTTTATACCTCATTTACAATTAAATTATTATATTCCTAATCGTGCAACAGAATCTCATGGTTTAAATATTTCGGGAATTAAAAAATTAGCGACAAAAGGCACTCAATTAATTATTACTTGTGATACGGGAAGCACGAATTTAAGAGAAATTGACTATGCTAAAGAATTAGGTATTGATCTTATTATCACGGATCATCATACTTTACCTGATGAGCGGCCTGATGTAGTTTCTATTATTAACCCTCGTTATTTTTCTAGCGATCATCCTCTCTTTTGTTTATCGGGGGTTGCTGTTGCTTATAAATTAGTTGAAGCTTTATATCAAACCTTACCAAATATTCCTCGAAAACCCTTAGAAAATTTATTAGATTTAGTTGCTATTGGGTTAATTGCTGATTTAGTAGAATTAAAAGGAGACTGTCGCTATTTAGCGCAAAAAGGCATTGACAAGCTACAACAACAGTTACAGAATTCCACTCGTCCCGGTATTGTTGCTCTCTTAAAATATTGCAAAAAAAACGGCGATCGCCCCACAGATATTTCTTTTGGAATTGGCCCCCGAATTAATGCTATTAGTCGTATTCATGGAGATGCTAGTTTTGGGGTTGAATTATTGACCAGTCGGGATATAAAACAATGTCAAAAATTAGCTGAAGATACAGAATTAGCCAATACTCGCCGTAAATCTTTACAAAAAGATGTCGTTAAAAATGTCAAAAAAAAGTTGGCTAATTTAGATTTATCAACAACTCAGGTGATTGTTTTAGAAGATCCTCAATGGTCTAGTGGTGTGTTAGGATTAGTGGCAGGACAAATTGCTCAAGAATATGGCCGTCCTACTATTTTATTGACAACAGCAGAAGCAGAAAATGTTAATAAAGAAAACATAAAGTTAGCCAGAGGATCTGCTCGTTCTATTGGTAATATTGATCTCTATAAATTAGTGGCATCTCAACAATATTTATTAGATCGCTTTGGAGGACATCCCTTTGCAGCAGGTTTAAGTTTACCTGTTGAAAATATTCCCTTATTTCAAGAAGGTATTAATCAACAGTTACGACAAGAGATTATTGATATTAATTACTTAAACAATACTATTAAAGCTGATTTAGTAGTAACAGTATCTCAATTAAGTCAATCTTTGTTTCGAGAATTAAAATTGTTAGAACCTTGTGGAATGGGAAATCCTGTTCCTAAATTATTGATTCAAAATTGTTGGTTCAAAGCCTTAAAAAATGAGAATCTTAGGGATTTAAAACACAAGACAGTTAGATATATTAAGACAAAATTTCTGATTTATGATCGCTCCGTCGAACAAGGATTTCCTGGTATTTGGTGGGAACATTATCAAGATGAATTACCTCAAGGTAAAGAAAACTTATATGATGCTATTGTTGAACTAGACTATAACACTCATACTCATAATTATGAAGTGCGATTAATTGATCTCAGGGAAAGTTTAGTCACGAATAATAATCAACAAACTCCTGAAAATAAACCTGATTTAATTGATTTTCGTAATCAAGATAACTTAAGCAAAAATCATTTAGATGGGGAAATTTTAAAACAATGTCCCACCAGTTGGGATGAATTACAAAAAGTGTATCAAAATAGCTTAAAAAATGAACAAAATTTAACCCTTGCTTATTCAGTTTCTCCTCACTTTAATGGACAAGAAATTATGCAACAATTAATTGGTATTGCTAAATATCTCAGTCGCACTGAAAAAGCCATAACAAAACAACAGTTAAAAGAACAATTAAAATTAAGCGATCGCTCTCTTAATTTAGCCTTATATTTCTTAGATACCCTTGGCTTTAAACTTAATAAAAATCATCAAGAATTACAATTTACTCAGGAATTACCCCAAAATTCTAAGTATCAAGTCGCCAAACAAAAATTGTTAGAAACCCTCAAAGAAGAATACTTTCAAAGACAATATTTTGTTACAATTTCGTTAGACACCTTACAAGAGATTTTAAATTATGCTAAAATGTGAACAATGATTATTTTATAAAAAGCTATGAACAAACCCAAAAAGATCTACATCCTGGGAATATTAACCAGCCTTTTATCTGTTAATTGTGTCCTAGCAATTAACCCCTCAGTCTTAGCCCAAGAAACCCCAAAACCATCCCCACAAACAGAACAAACTAAGCCCCCGAAATTAAGTGCGGTGGAATGGTATAATCAAGGGGTAGATAAAATCGAAGCTAGGGACTATCAAGGGGCGATCAATGCTTTTACAGAATCCATTAAACTCGATCCCAAAGATGCTGATTCTTACTACAACCGAGGCTATTCTTATTTAGTATTAGGGAAGTATGAACCCGCGATCGCTGATTACAATGAAGCCCTAAAATTAAAGCCCAATTTTGCTTATGCTTACGGCAACCGATGCTATGCGTTTTATCAATTACAAAACTATCAAAACGCTGTTTTAGATTGTTCAGAAGCCATTAAATTAGACCCCAAATATGCCGATTTTTATATCTATCGAGGCAATGCCAAAGATGATTTAAAAATGCACGAAGCAGCCATAGAAGATTATAATCAAGCCCTGGCACTCAACGGCAATAATCCGAAAATCTATTATAATAGAGGGCTATCCTACAATCGTTTAGGACAATCCCTAAAAGCTGTTGAAGATTATAACAAAGCCATTCAATTAAATCCTGAATTTGCTGATGCTTATCATAATCGAGGGGTAACTCAATTCAAACTGAATAATACAAAAAAAGCGATAGCCGACTTAGAAAAAGCTGCCGAATTATTTAAAGCCCAAGGTAACACAGATAATGCTGAACACGCTTTAAGTACCTTAGAAAAACTGGAAAATGAAAACTCTCTTTAACTGAAAATACTAAAAAACAAAGCCTACCTCAGTAGACTTTGTAAAAAAAAATTAACAATAAAAGCCACAGTTTTAAACCCTGTGGTTATTATTTCCAACCTTTATCAGCTTGAGCTAAAACATAAGAAGCTACATTTTCAATTTCTTGTGCAGATAACAGTGACTTAAAACTAGGCATGGCCATTTTGCCATTGGTAACTTGAGCCACAACCTTTTCGAGAGAATACATATCATACTTCTCCAAATCAGCTTTTGAGAGGGTTTTAGCCCCATTGACTAAATTTTTGCCCCCCGCGTGACAGGAAGCGCATTTAGCACTAAAAATCTTGCCACCTGCGGCGAGATCAGCATCAGCAAAAGCGGGAGGCATCAAACTAACCCAGAGGAAAGCGATTAAGGGCAAAATAAGTGATAATAGTCTTTTCATTGTGTTCTCCTTCGATTTTGGATCTCTTATCTATCTTCCCCATAAGCCCTTTTCTCGTCAAAAGACAGAGCGTCAAACTTGATATACAGCCGAGTTTGGAGATGATGTCTAGCAAAGTTTATCCTTTTTGTCCAAAGACACATTGTCAAACTTGTCACTTTCGTTTTATAGTGAGATCAGTCAAAACACAAACTATTGAAACGTTTGTATTAAAGCATTCACAGGACGAACCAAATGTCAAGAAAATTAGGGTTATTTATTGCTGCTGTTGTGCTAGTTGTCTCTAGCTTCTTCGTTGCTGTTAACCCCGCAGCAGCAGAAACCTATGAAGTTAAAATGGGAACAGATAGCGGACTATTAGGTTTTGAACCCAAAGAATTAACTATCAGTTCTGGAGACACCGTTAAGTGGGTTAACAACAAATTAGCCCCTCATAACGCCGTTGTTGAGGGAAATGTCAAACTTTCCCACAAAGGACTGGTTTTCTCTCCTGGAGAATCATTTGAAAGCACCTTCAACGAACCTGGAGAATACACCTACTACTGCGAACCCCATCGCGGTGCTGGCATGGTTGGTAAGATTATCGTTAAGTAATTTGTAAACTTGTCACTTTTTCAAGATTGAAGCCCATGAATTTGAGATTCGTGGGCATTTTTCTGTAAAATTGCCACTACAGAACCTTAATATTAACAGACATAAACCAGAATGCGGGCAGTAATTAGCGGCTACTACGGGAAAGGAAACGGCGGTGATGAAGCATTATTGATGTCACTGTTGCAGATGCTACCCCCTCAAATAGAACCCATTGTTCTCTCTGGGAACCCAGAGCAAACCCAACAACGCTACGGCGTGAAAAGTTGCCCGAATCGGTCTGCTTTCCCTATTTTACAAGCTCTACGAACCTCGGATATTTTTATTTGGGGTGGGGGCAGTTTAATGCAGGATGTAACCAGTTTAGCTAGTCCGATTTATTATGCCGGATTGATGGCTTTAGCGCAAAAAAAAGGCTTAAAAACTATTGCTTGGGCCCAAGGAATTGGCCCCTTAAATCATCCTTTTACCCGTTGGTTAACCCGTCAAGTATTATTAGGTTGTACGGCGGTGAGTGTGCGGGATTATAATTCAGCTAAATTAGTCTCACAATGGCAGATTAATCCTTTAATTGCCCCCGATCCAGTTTGGGCCTTAAATTCAAAGTCAGTGCCAGGATTATGGAATTTACCGGCCCCTAGGGTTGCGGTTAATTTACGCAGTCATCCTCAATTAACTCCCCAACGTTTAGCTATTTTAACCCAAGCTTTGATCGATTTCCAAAAAGCAACCAATACCTGTCTTTTATTAGTTCCTTTTCAAGCATCCCAAGATTTAGAAATTGCCCGTTCTATTGCCGCGAAATTACCTGGATTTCATCAAATTATTCAGTTAGAAGACCCCAGAGAATTAAAAGGGTTATTTAAAGGGGTAGAGATGACTATTGGAATGCGTTTACATAGTTTAATTATGGCAGCTTCTGAAGAATGTCGCTGTTTTGCCCTAAGTTATGATCCGAAAGTAAAATATTTGATGGAAGAAATTGATATTCCTGGCTGGGAATTAAGTAAATTACCTGATGATCCTAATATTATTAGTACCGCTTGGTTAGAATATTTTGTTAACGGAGAAGCTTTACATAAAGATCGCATTAAATCTTTAACAGATCGCGCTTTTATGCACCAAGAAATATTAAGACAGGTGATGCTTAAATAATAAAAAGCCCCGGTTTCTATTCCGAGGTTTAAAGTAGGAGAAATCCAATGCAATGGAAACTTTTAATAATTGACTTAGCTAACTGCTAAGGTGACAGCTACCACACCAATAATTAAGAAAACGGCAACGATACCTTGTACTAAATAACGACGTTGTTGCTGTTGTGTCGGATAAGTCGCATAGTAGACATTGGGTTCGTTAGCAAAGTTGTTGAGAATTCCGTTTTCGTCGCTGGTGGTAAACATGGTGCTTTCCTCGTTTGTCCTTATGTATATAAATGTAACGTTTTTATAACGAAATGTAAAGTAGTATTGACAAATATTTATTAATACTATCCATAAGCTAAGGTTATATTAATCGGGATCAGATCAGATCTCAAAATGCCTACACATAAAATAGGGTGAGCTTTTGCCCACCCTATTCGGGAAAAAATGTATATAATCGATTGACCGTACTATCGACAGAAAAGGTGAGTAAAACAACTCACCCTTTTTTTACATGAGGCCTAACTGAGACAGAATACCCTGTCCAGTGAGGAACTCGGTAGCGAGACCAATGACAAAACCTAGCATTGCTAGACGACCGTTCCAGTTTTCAGCAAAGGAGGTAAAACCGAATTTAGCTTCTTGTTTTTCCATGATAGATTCCTCTCTATGAGATAAATGTAATTAAGTCAAGTGCTTAATACTGATTGTAACAAAACTTTTTAAACTATGCAAGATTTCTTTACATTTAGGATAGGGTTCTACTGTCATTAAGGATAAAACCCTTGCTATAACTAGATTATAGCTCGCACCGACTACTTAACCAACGCTGAAATGATTTTTGACTTTCGCCCGATGGTTGTCCAAGAATTAAATTTTTGATACTAATATCTTCATCTAACTGATGCCAATGGATTCCACTACCACCAGCGATGAAGCGATAGTCATTGCGCTCTTCAATTGAACCATGCAGGAGTCGAGGATACCATGCAAGTGGAACCGATATAGTGCGCCCATCAGATAAATCCGCACAGAGGGTGTCATCTGTGAGAGTCACTTGCTGAATGGTCGGTATTTCTAATAATTCAATCGTTAAAGAAGTCATTCCAGCCTACTAGCAATTGCTCTTGATGTTGTTCAACCAGTTTTTGAATCTGGTTAATCTCTGTGCGACTAAATCCTCTGTTACTTTGAAGACGGACTGGCTGAAGCCAAAATTTAGCCTCATTCTTGTCACGCTCAATATGAATATGAGGTGGTTCATCTCGATCGCCTGCATAACAAAAGAATCGATATGGGCCAAGGGTCAACAGAGTGGGCATTCATCTCAAACGAATCATTATAATGAGCATATTGTTAGTTTAACAACAATGTTAGAGAAGTCCCCATTTGTAGATTATCAATAATTCACCAATTTGTTAACCGTCAGGCTGTAGCCAACCCTTCACAACTGCTTTCACAACCTTGAGATACTTGTTCTCTAAAAGGAACTCGTCAATTGCTGTGTCGCCTCCCTCATTCTTAACATCAGACTGAGGTATTTGCCTCACTCAAGAAATTATTGAATTCACTTTCATACTGATAGTAAGGTTATGAATTAGAGGAAGAATTACCCTGAAAAAAGTTAATCCCTTGATCGAGATATCCCCAAAATACTTGGGCGGTAGCTTCTTGCTGAAATTGAGAAATATGGATGGCTTTTTTAGGGCTTAATATTAAAATTCCTGGTTGATCGTTATTAATTAATAAAGTTGTTTCAATGTCTGACATTTTGATCTTTTTCATAAGTTGATTATCAATAAAAAATTTTAAATTATATTGATCGAGATAGATATGTTTTACTCGACTCAGTTGCCATCCTTGATAAATCAGAATTCCTAAAACTATTGCTAATTCTAACACATTACGCCAATTCCAATTAGGGTTAAACCATTCCAGGGGAGAAGGGAAGTAAATAATCACATCTTTGCCTTGAAAAACAGCAATAATATTATTTAAGAACTCTCCAAATTGAATCATAAATTTAGCCATGATTAGTAAAAACAGCAAAAATCCTGCTTTATGAAAAACTTCTTTGATCAATATCCAAGAATTTGCCCATTTCCACTGTGAATAAATATGCCATTTTTTAGGGGTTTTTTGACATTTTATGGCTAATTTATTTTGTCTCATCCAAGAATATAAAGCTTGCATATCAAAAGATTGTTCTGCATATTTATTATTTCCTTGGGTTTTTTGAATCATAATTTTAACTTGAAAATGATCAGCCATTTTTTGGGCTGACTCCATGGCTAAATCCAAAGATTTTTGTTCATCAATAATTAAGTTACTGCCATCATAAAGACAAATTTCTATCCGCCAAACTTCTCCTAAAACTTCTTGAAAAGCTCCGCCAAAAACTGAAAATTTACCCAATGAAATATAATTGACTTGACTATTTAAAAACTTAGATTTTAATTGATTTTTGGGTAAAGATAAAGTCCAAATAATTCGCTCTGACTCAGATTGAACAAGAGTTACATTAACTTGATGATTTTGGCGAAGATATTCATGTTTAGAAATCCAGATATCTAGATACCAAATTCCACAAGAAATCAACAAAATTAGTTGATTATAATCTCTTAAATAATAAATACCTAAAGAGAGGAGACAAAAGAGTAAAAAAGCAATCAAATGGGCAACTTCATTATCAAGCTTTTTACCATAAATTAATTCAGACCAAATCAGATGCAAAAGAAAATAATAAATGGTTTGTAAGAGTTTTTTAACCTGAACCAAAGGGAAGATTAATTTAGCATACCAATGGTTAGTTAAATAAAGAACTTTTCCTTTAAAAATTAGCAAGCTAGACATGATAAAAATAGGTTTTTAGTAACGTAATACAATTCATAATCATTTACTTGTTATAATAACGAATCATGGCTTGAGTTCCTTGTTCTTTTCCTTCTCCATTATCCATCTCAGCGACTTCTTTTAAAAAGCCGTCAGCTAAGACAACTCCTGGTAAATTAGTCTGAGATTCTGCCATAATTTCTTGCACCAAACGTAAATCTTTGAGCAGGTGTTTAATGGCAAATCCTGGGGCTAAATCTGATGTTACAATTTTAGGGCCTAAATTGGCTAAGGCCCAAGAACTTGCTGCCCCTGTTTGACAAACTTCTATCATCAAATTGGGATCAATTCCTTGTTTTTCTGCCATTTTTATGGCTTCACATAAAGCCATCATATTAACGGCACAAAGGGCTTGATTACACATTTTAACAGCTTGTCCGCTACCTGTTGGGCCACAGTAAAGAATGGTTTTACCCATAGCTTCAAAATAGGGTAAACATTCCTCAAAATTTGCTTTTTCACCGCCAACCATTATGGTTAATGTGCCTTGTTTTGCCCCCACATCTCCTCCAGAAATTGGGGCATCTAAAAAACGGAAATTTTGCTGTTTTAATTGCGTTCCAATCTGACGCGCTGCCTGAGTGCCAATAGTGCTAAAATCAACGACTAAGGCCCCAGATTTTGCAAATTGAATGACACCATTTTCTCCTAAAATTACTTGCTCAACATCAGGGACATCTCCCACACAAGTAAAGATAATATCAGCCGTTTCTACTGCTTCTTGAATTGAATTAACTAGGGTTGCTCCTGCTTCTTTAGCAAGGGTAACACCAGGGCGGTTTAGGGTACGATTCCAGGCCTTAACAGAAAAGCCTTTTTGTGCTAAATTAGCAGTCATTGACCCCCCCATTAAACCAAGTCCGATAAATGCCAGTTGTTGAGTCATAGAAAATGTTCAGTGAATTTAGTTTTTTATAGGTATAATTCATGAATTATACCTACAGAGCATAATTAAACGAATAAAACCCTTATCTTTTATCTTACTTCTTTCTTACAAAAAATCCCCCCAACTGGGAGGAAATTTTTAACCGATGTCAGGATTGAATTTATTTCAATTCACAGGAACCCCGATAACACCAGCTTAACAATGTTCCCCCAATAATGAGCTTAATGACTTCTAATATCCAATAACTCCAATGGAGAGAAATCATTGTAGATGGCATAGTATTAGTGGCTTCAAAGGGATTGATTTCTAAACTAAAACCACTCATTTCTGGGGTTAAGAAATAGGTATAAATGAGGGCAATTAACAGTAAAACACTGCCCAAAATGATTGACCAACGTTCTTGAAGATTTATGAAGGTATGATGGCGACGGAATACTAAAACTCCCGTTAAAACAAGTGCTGCACAAACTAATTCAATGCGGTTAAATAATCCAAAAATAATGTATCCCGCACTAGCAAAACCGCCCTGAGTCATCATACCGGATAAAGATAAACCAGGAATGACCACAAAATCGAGAATTAAACTGCCACTTAGCCAAAATCCTAGCGCAAACATGACTATGCTTGTCCAACTAAGAAACTTCCAACGACGTTCAGATATAGCATTCATCGGAATTTTCTCCTTTATTTTCCTACTTCCATTATTAAGGAAATAAAGGGCAACTTACAGATTTTGATAAATATCTTTACTTAAGCCCAAAATATATAGGCTTTCTAAATAAATTGTGAATAATCTAACACAGGCATCCTGCCTGTTACAGCCTAGAAGGCGATGCTACTCTTAATATCTTACCCTAGGATCGAGAAATCCATAAGTTAGATCAGCGATCAGGTTAAAAATAACAATTAAAATGCCATAAATAAAAGTAATTGCCATGACAACAGGAGTATCACTGCGGTAAATTGAATCAATTAATAATGCCCCAATTCCAGGGACTCTAAACACTTGTTCTGTGACTAATGCTCCTGTAAAAATGGTGGGAATATCTAGGGCAATTAAGGTTATAACAGGAATTAAAGCATTACGGATAATATGGTCTTTTAAGATGGCAAAATTGGTTAATCCTTTGGCTTGGGCAGTACGCACATAATCATTGCTTAATTCATCTAAAATAGCAGAACGAATAAAGCGCATTAAAACAGCAGATTGATATAATGCTAAGACAGAAATTGGCATGATTGACTGTTTAATTTGTTCAATAAGACTAGAAAAATCAGTAATTTGTAAGGTGCTGTTATAAATAAACTTAAACCAGTTTA
This sequence comes from Crocosphaera sp. XPORK-15E, assembly GCF_034931425.1. Taxonomy (NCBI): domain Bacteria; kingdom Bacillati; phylum Cyanobacteriota; class Cyanophyceae; order Chroococcales; family Aphanothecaceae; genus Crocosphaera; species Crocosphaera sp. XPORK-15E. Next base: position 284,723 of record NZ_JAYGHQ010000006.1, on the reverse strand, counting down.
ATTGAACGCTAAAAATAACAATAAATAATAATCCGGTTAAAAAGGTAGGCAAGGAATAGCCTAAAAAAGCAAAAGTGGTAATGATTTGGTCTAACCAAGAATAACGTTTAATGGCAGAAATTACCCCCAAAGGAAAGGCAATTAAGACACTGAAAATATAAGCGGTTCCCACAACCCATAAGGTGGTGGGTAGACGTTGTAAAATTAGTTCTAAAACGGGACTGCGACTTGTAAAGGAATAGCCTAAATCTCCTTTAATAAAGGCAAAAAACCATTTAAAATAACGAATATAAATAGGTTGATCTAAGCCTAATGTTTTACGGATATTTTCTCTGACTTCTTCCGTAATGGAAGGATTAGAGGCAAATTCTCCTAATGGATCGCCTGGGGCTAATGCTAATATAGTAAAAAGGACTAAACTAATGGCGATTAGGGTGGGAATGGCGGTTAATATACGTTTAATTAGATATTGAGTCATTATTAGTTTTCCACATATTATTTAAAATATCTCTAAGATTATCTTGACTTAAATAATTCTTGATTTTTTCCCTACTATCCATAATAGCAGATACTTGAACAAGGACTATTACCAAAGATATAACAAATCCAATAATGGGAAGTATGATTAATAAAAAAATTCCCCAATTCCAACGACAAGTAAGAAAAATAAGTAGATGATTATACTGGAATTTAGGTTCATTAATTAGTGCAGAAAAATCAAATAAAAATAGTCCAATTTCTCCAAATAATGATGCTGTTACGATGCCTCCAAATAATATTAATATTCTAAAATTATCTCCTTATTCCTCTATATTTTGACCAATCGTTAATTGAGGATTAAGAATAAAAATTACTGGGATATGTTGATTTGTGTCGAGATGATCTTTTAAATGCACTGGCATTGAACGACGATTATTAGTGACTAGAATATAATCATATTCTTCGCACCAATATAATATTTCTGGGTCTTTTGTTCCCTTAGAAGGTGTTAAAGGTTCACCTATAACTAAAATACTTAATTCTGGTTGTTTTAAACGCATTTGAGTAGGATAAAGAGGATCTACATTTTCATCTATTTAATCTTCCAATCTTTAATATTCCAAGTATTTCGATCCCAAGGTGTTAAATTAAATCCTTGTAACCTGTTACTAATAGCAGCAACATCTGCGCGATGAACTAAAGGAATCACCACAAAATCATTAACTAGAATATCATTCATTTTAATAAACATTTCTTGTCGTTTCTTGGGATCTAATTCTTTAGTTGCTGCTACCCATAATTTATCATATTCAGGGTTACAATAACGAGAATAGTTATCCCCTGACCAATTATTGGCTTTTTGAGGGATTTCATCACAAGTATAATTTTTCATATAGTTACTAGGATCTGGACTATCATTTCCCGTTGTAAACATCTGTAAATCAGCATAAAAATGCTCAATTGTGTCATTATTTGCTGGATCACTGGAGAAAAAAATACTAGCATCAATACTCTTTAATTCTACCCCAATACCAATCGATTGTAATCCCTGTTTGACAATTTCTTGGGTCTTCTGACGTAAAGGGTTTACTGAGGTTTGAAAAACTACCTTCATCTCTACCCCATCTTTATCCCTTGTCCCATTATTATTAGTATCTTTCCATCCTGCTTTATCTAATAATTGTTTAGCCTTCTCAAGATTAAACTCGTAGGAAGTATTCGGGGAATTATATTCTTGGGGTAAGATTAAAAAGTTAGCTGTTGGTTTACCTGTTATCCCATATAATTGATTACTAATGGTATCTCGATCAATGGCTAAACTAAAAGCCTCTCTGACAGTTTTATTACTTAAGAATGGATGGGAATTTTTAATACTTGATCTTTCACCATCTGCTGTTGCTTTATTGGGGTCAGAAAAATTGAATTGAATTTGTTCACTTAAGCTTCCTAAAACGGAGGAAATTTTACCTTTTCCTCCTGTTTCTAATTGTTGCAAAACTGGGGACTCTACTTGTAAATTATAACCATAGTCTGCATCCCCTGTTTGTAAGACTGCACGCGCTGCTGAAGTTGCGTCTCCTCCTCCTTTTAATTCAATACGTTTAAAGGCAATATTATCAGCATTTCTAAAGTAAGAATTGGGTTCATAAACAACTACATCCCCAGGCTTAAATTCAACAACTTTATAAGGGCCAGTACCAATAGGAATTAAATTTGCTGGAGCTTCTCTGGCCTTTTCTCCATTATATTGTTCATAAATATGGCGGGGTAAAATCATACCAGCAGTTCCCACAAAAGGGATATACCAAGCGGAATTAACTGTCTTAAATGTGACTTTTACAGTATAATCATCTAAGGCTTCAACTTTGTCTACTATTTCATAATTTCCTGCACTGTTAGCTCCCACTTTGGGGTTAGTTAAAAATTGATAGGTAAAGACAACATCTGCTGAGGTAAAAGGAGTTCCATCTGACCATTGTATATCCTGTTTTAGTTTCCATGTTACTGACTTACCATCCTTAGCTACACCGCCATTTTCAAGAGAGGGAATTTCAGCCGCTAAAAAGGGAATTAACACCCCATTTTTATCATAAGTTGCTAAAGGTTCTAAGGTAATACGACTCGCTTCAGAATCTTTAAAACCTGTGGAAAGATGAGGATTGAGAATAGTAGGAGCTTGCCAATATAATAATTTTAAAGTGTCATTTTGTATCTGAGAATTGGTCGCTGTTTCTTGTTTTGAGTTACAAGCAGATAGGACAAAAGTTGAGCCTAATGACAAGAACAGTAGTAAAGTCAAACTAAAATTATTTAATCGTTTTTCAAACACTGAGAAAAGAACTCCTGTAAGGTTTATTTGATGGGCGTAGAGAGGTTTAATTAAACACCCCTATAGATCATCTGTAACAAAGTTACACTTATTTGATGTTCGATGATCTCATAGCAAATTATAGCTTATAATTTAGTTAAAATCTCCACTATCACCACCATAAAAGTCCAAACGTCCACTACCTAAATACAAGTTCATAGGGTTGTCTCCTGATGGAAATACATTTACGCCAAACAGATAAATTCCCCCATGTTCAGGATTTTTGATGGCTTTTAATCCCACAGTAAAGATAGTTCCTGGAGGAACGGGAGGGGATAAAATAACAGTCATGGTTTCTGTGGTTTCATCCCAATGACTTTCTTTGACAGTTAAAGTTTCTCCCCGATCATCAGGCGTTCCTTTAAAAGCAATAGTTCTATTAGGATAGTATTCGATGATTTCAAACCCTTGACGCTTTTGAATCGTAATTTTTTGTAACGATTCACCACTTTGGGCCGGTAAATCAATTGTATAATAGTAAGTGGGGATTGTGATTCTTGCTCCCTTAAATGTCGTGATCACATCTAATAGACGAGGAGATTTACTAAAGAAGGTTCGCTCGCTTTTTTGTTCAATTCCTAAAGAGGGATAGGCCATCAGAGACATAAACATCCCTAGGCTTAAAGTTATCCCTATGATAAATTTACTCATGATTGTTACTGTGAATTATGATTTAATACGGTTCCTTACTTTTAGTCGAATTATCCTAATGTTTGAGGAAAATGCTGCTTAATTGACTGGTTTGACTGAGGCTTGTTTTCTGGCAAAATTTAAGTATACTAAGGTAAACTATACATCTATTATAGGGAATTGATAATTAATCAATGCTTAAATATTAATGAATGCTTTTAAAGCTTTAATGATTGGTATTATTGTAATTTTGGCGTTTTTCCTGATTGGAAGTTTAAATTTAACCTATGATGCTTCTACTGTTTCTGAGAAGACTTCAACCCCTGATTATCACTATCATCGACTCCATAGTCGAGATGGAATTGGTAAATTTTACCAAGGGAGAGAAATTGCGAAAGTTATGGGCCATCAAGAATTATTATGGTTAGAAAGACCCAGTCGGGAACAGCAGGAAAAGCCATCTCAAGTCATCAATTCATTAAATTTGAAACCAACGGATAGAGTAGCTGATCTTGGGGCCGGTAGTGGTTATTTTACCTTTCGGTTAGCGTCTCTAGTACCCCAAGGAAAAGTGTTTGCTGTGGACATTCAGCCAGAAATGTTGGACGTGATTGAGTTTTTCCAAGCAGAAAATCAGGTAAAGAATATTGAAACCATTCTCGGAACTTTTGACAATCCTAATTTACCCCAAAATCAGCTTGATCTTGCTTTAATGGTAGATGCTTATCATGAATTTGATTATCCGAAAGAAATGATGGAAAATGTGGTTAAGTCCCTCAAACCAGGGGGAAAAGTGGTTTTAGTAGAATACCGACAAGAAAATCCTTTAATTCCTATTAAGACTTTACATAAAATGAGCCAAAGACAGATAAAAAAAGAAATGGCGGCGGTGGGATTAGTTTGGGAAAAAACCCAAGAGAGTCTACCTCAACAGCATTTAATGTTTTTTAAGAAATCAAACGCAACAACTCTGAAGATGAAACCCCGATTAAACCCGCAACCCCTAAGCCTAACCACAATAAACAGCATAGTTTCGTTAAGTTTAAAGCATCATCAATGGTTTGGGAGGTAATGGAGTTAAGGGGATTTCCTAATAGGGGTTTCCGTTTTATCATGCCTTGATAAGTATTAATGCCCCCTAATTGAACCCCCAAAATTGCCGCATAAACACATTCACTCCATCCCGAATTAGGGCTAGGATCTTGCGGCGCGTCCCGACGACAGATAGCCAAAACAGAACGAGGTTTTCCTGATAGAATAGCCAAGGTTAGAACCGTGAGACGACAGGGAAACCAAGTTAAAATGTCCTCAGATTTGGCACTAAACCAACCAATGTCAGTAAAAGGTTCTTTTTGATAGCCAATCATGGAATCAAGGGTACTTGCTGCTTTGTAAGCTAAAGCCAAAGAAACACTGCCTACCCCCGGAAAAAATGCGCCAGCGATCGCATAAAATAAGGGAGCCATAACCCCATCGGTGGCATTTTCGGAAACCGTTTCTAGCACCGATCGCAAAATTTCTGTTTCTGAGAGATTTTCTGTATCACGCCCTACATATTGACGAAGTTTTGTTCTCCCTAGGTCAATATTTCCCTTGCTTAATGGGCCAAGCACATCCTCAGCAGCTAATCTTAAACCTCGGCCCGCAAAACAACTCCCTAAAAGAATAGCCTCAATGGCAATACCCAAAAAAGGATTGAGATAGATCTTGATTAAACTGACGGCCCAGCCGAAGATTCCACTGCTAAGAATTAACCCTAAGCCTAACCCAACCCCGGCCCAACGACGTTGCCCTTTTCCTTGACAAATCGAGAGGACAAAATTACAGTATCTTGAGATGACCCAGCCCATCACTTGTACAGGGTGTAACCATCCCCAAGGATCGGCAATAAGGTAATCAATTATAGCAGCAAGGCCTAAAACGATAACGGTAATATTTGTATCCACATTCGGTTTTTGTCCTAATTTTAGTGTCCTTAAGTCTCTGAGTGAGAATGCCTAATTTTATCCACATTTTCTTCCCAATTTGCTCCATCAAAGGGTTGAATTTTAAAGTTTGATAACACATCCTCATCAAGACAGCGAAGATTGACATCAAACCAACTAGGATGGGAACGGGGATGATAAAAAGAATGAATCCCACAGATTGCACAAAAAGTATGTTGGGCTGTATGAGTATTAAAGGTATAAGTTGTCAGCCTCTCGGCCCCCTCAATTAAGGTAAATTTTTCCGGGGGTACAAGTAAATGAATAAACCCTTTTTTACGACAGATAGAACAATTACAGTTGATAGCTTCAAAGCGGTCAACCGTAACCTGGAAGCGCACTGCACCGCAATGACAGCCCCCTTGATAGGTAATAGATGGGTCAGAATTTTGCATAAAATTAGCTCCTTAAACAACAAAACTGGTGGCTTCTCCTTGAGAGGCTTGCCAGCTACGAGCATCATAGTAAAGATCTGCTAAGGTAATCTTGTAAAGTGCCTCTTTCAGTTTCTCATGAAGTCGCTTCCAGAGGCTAAATGTTACCCAATCTTCTGCTTGTTCAGCATCAGGGTTATAGTGAGGTAATGGCTCAATTGTCTCCCCTACTGCTTCCAAAATTTGCCCCAAAGAAATTTGACTAGGTTGACGGGCTAATTGATAGCCTCCTTGGGAACCACGCAGAGCATTAACTAACCCCGAACGACGCATTTCAATCAGCAATTTTTCTAAGTATGGGGCCGGTAAATCTTGTCGCCTTGCGATCGCTTTTACTGAAGTCGGCCCATAGTTAGGCTGTAAACTTAGATCTAGTAAGGCTTTAACGCTATAATGACTGCGAGTTGTTAGTTTCATTTCCTTCGTTTTTTCTTAGATTTTTGCTTGAATAGCCTAGATTCTCTTGTCTCTGTTGTTGAGTTTATAACATCTTTCTCTCCCCTAAACCGATGAAAGTCAAACATTTGTAAATTCAATCAGCATTCTTATAGAAAGATTGGGGAAAATGAATTATTATTGATCTTGTCGGATGGTGGATCAATTTTACAAATTGTGTGTAAGATAAGGAGAGAGATAGTTAGTAACGCTAAAATTTTTAGGTTGTTGCTGCTTTCCTACTTAGTTCCCATTCTGTCAGCCTTATTATTCACTTAGTTACTGTTTAAGTTAATGACACAAGACAAACCCCTAACCGGTACATCCTTAGTCGAGAAAGTCAAAGAGCTAGGAAACCTCAGCAAAGAAGAAAAAGCGAGATCTTGCGGCTACTATACCCAAACGAAAAATGGGATAGAGCGTGTTAACATGATGAAGTTTCTCAACGCTTTGATTGATGCTGAGGGTATTGAACTCGATAGCACTTCAGAAGGACAAGGAAGAGGTGGCCGTTCAGCCAGCTATAAAATTAGTGTGCAATCTAATGGTAATCTCTTGATTGGTTCAGCCTATACCAAAAAAATGGGATTAGAACCTGGCGATGAATTTGAAATTACCCTAGGGCGTAAACATATTCATCTCAAACAAGTTGGGGCCCCTGATGAAGATGAAGAATAAATCTCTATTTTTCAACTCAGATAGGGAAGCCTTAGAAACCCTAAAAAAATAGCATTGCCTAGCTTCCAACTTAGCAACGCTATCAACTTCAGTTAAATAGATGATTTCCTCTAAGGGTTGCTTTCCACTAGCGGAGAGTAGCCCTTGTGACTTTATCCTATCATTTATCTAGTCCCGCTGCTTTCTTTGGAGTAGGGCAGAAATTTGCCTAAACTCTCCTCTGTGGTTTAAGCCCCTTGCCTCAGTGGAATGATCTAATTCTACCTTAGATCGGAATGGATTATCATTGAATCCCTATCTCTGCCTGGCATTAAGGTAAGGTTATTGACACTCCCGCGCCGTAAAACGGCGGGGATTCTTCATTCACAGACTCAACTTACTTTTGCAGGTATCGCTACCAACAGCAATAGAGGTCGAATCTCCTGAAGCTTTATCTATTCCAAGAATAGAAGATCCCGTATGCCCTACGGTACTCAATCCTTTTTTCAGGATGTTAATTGCTGCGTTAATATCCCTGTCTTCAACATACCCACAATTAGGACAAATATGGGTTCTAGTTGATAGTGACTTCTCAACTTTTTCGCCGCAATTAGAACAATTCTGAGAGGTATTATAGGGAGGTACTGCTACCGTTACTTTCCCATATTTATATCCAAAGTATTCTAAGCATTGCCTAAAAGTTGACCAGGCAGCATCATTGATACTCTTAGCAAAATGTCTGTTTCTCACCATGTTCTTAACTTTTAAGTCTTCATAGGCTACCAAATCGTTAGATTGGATTACGCGCAATGCCTCACCACAGACAAAGCCTTTACGTTGCCTACTTACTCTTAAATGTTTGAGAGCATATTTTACCCTAGCTTTCTGATAGTTATTTGACTGTTTCTGCCCTTTCTTAAACTTTTTAGATTTGCGTCGATTAAGACGGTTCAAACGTCTCTCTGCTTTACGATAGTATTGGGGTATCTCTACCGTTTTTCCATCACTATCAGCATAGAAGATTTTGAGTCCTACATCAATACCTGTACAATGTTTAGTCGGTTCTAATGGTTTAACATAGTCCTGAATATCAACACTAATACAGAATTGAACGTAATAGCCGTCAGCACGACGCACTAATCTAACTCGTTTAATTTGGTCAACGGGGTAAAAGTTTAAGTCCCTAGTTCCTTTTAATTTAACCGTTCCAATTCCTTTTTTGTCAGTAAAAGTTATCTTCTTTTTGTCGTCAGATAATTTCCATCCTGATTGTTTATATTCAACGGAACGATTATTTTTTTGGAATTTAGGAAACCCTTTCTTACCTTTTGTTTTTTTCTTACAATTGTCATAGAAACGAGAAATAGCTGACCAAGCTCTTTCAGATGATGCTTGTCTTGCTGTTGAGTTTAATTCATTGGCAAAGACGTATTCTTTCGCTAATACAGCACAGTATTTATTGAGAGCATATTTATCAATTTTACGATGCACTGAGCTTGCCGAAGTGTCCTCTCGACTAGCATCCATCCAAAGCCGCAAGGCTTTGTTTCTGATGAATTGCACAGTTCTGATAGCATCATTGATGGCATCTTGCTGATATTGCTTGACTACAGCTTTCATCTCTAAGACAATCATTGTTTCGACCTTAAACAACTATATTATTATGCTATCTCTCACAGCGCAAAATGTCAACCCATATAAAGCCGTCCTAAAAGGCTTGCACTGCTTGCCCTGAGCCAAGCCGAAGGGAGCCAAGCCGAAGGGAGCTAAGCCGAAGGGAGCTTGCCGAAGTGACGGGGTTTTAAACCCAATTTTTCGATAAAAGTTAAGGGCCACCAAAAACAGCCGCTTCAATATCTTGACGACTCAAAGAATACTTGAAAATTCGCTTAATATCCGAGCCGTCTGCACCCGCTTTCAGATAACAAACCATTAATTCTTCAATCTCTAAGCTAATCTGTGCGTTCCAGCTAGGTTTTCTAATCATCCAACAGTTTAAGTTTTGTGAGTCTTGCTGACAACCTAAATCAGAGAGCCATTTTTCAATGGCCGGTAGAGGATGATTATACAAGGGCGTATCAGAAGGGGGAAAAATCATAATCCACTTAAAAATAAAGATAACATTTTTGCGCCTGAGATAAAGGCGTAATCTTGAGGTAAGGCAGTGGGAGGTATGGCCTCATCCCCCCGAAGAATTCCCACAAAAATCGCTAAAACCAAACATCCCACTAAGGTTAAGCCTAAAATAAATAAAGCAAAAATTTCTCCCCCTGACAAGGGGCGATCGCTGGCATCAAGATAAGCAGAGCGAGAATATTGGGCTGATTCAGTAGTATTCTTGTTCTCAATTGGAACTTGAATCACATTCCAACGAGAATAACCAATAGTCAGATCGTACAGCGATCGCCGTTCTGGATTACTCAAGATGCCGTAAGCTTCATTTAAGCGTTGAAATTTAGGGGTGGCCACGGAAAATGGCAATTGGGTAGTATCGGGATGATAGCGTTTACTCAACTCTCGATAGGCCCGCCGAATTTCCCTGACGGAAGCGGACGGATCAAGCCCTAAAATAGCATAATGGCTATTAGCAAACGGCATAGGCACAGGAATTTTCTGTGAAGTTGATTGTTTAGTAGTCTGCTGCTCAGTCACAAGAGTCTAGATGATGATTTCTTGTGAGCTTATTATAACCAAACTCAAGGAAAGGTTTCTATACTCATGGCATTAATTCACGTTGATCACAAATTCATCTCCTCATGGGTAGTTAAGGGGTGTCTCACCTGTTTACTGACCCTATGGGTTATGTTAGGACTGTGGGGAACATTGACCGCTTCAGCGAGTGTTGATGATGATCGTCTCGATGGCAATATTTTTGTTGTCTATGCAGGAAATGGTTCTTTAGTTCCGGCCAAGTTAACCTTAATGGATTCCTTGCAGCGTGAAATGCCAACAGTGCTGGCATTTTATCTAGATGATAGTCGAGATTGTAAACAGTTTGCCATTATTGTCTCTCGAATCCAAGAATTTTATGGTCGGGCTGCTAATATTATCCCTATTAGTGTGGATAGTATTGCTTTTAAAGATAACTATACTCCTCAAGAAGCTGGTTACTATTACAAAGGAGTCGTCCCCCAAACTGTGGTATTAGATCAACAAGGAAAGGTCATTTTTGATGGCAAAGGCCAGGTAAAATATGAAGCTGTGGATGATGTTTTAAGAGAAGTCTTTAATCTCTTACCTCGTTCTGAGTCTGTAGAATTAAAACGACAGACTTTTAATGAATTCAATTCGGAATTAGTGGAACAATAAATTATGGTAGGGGTCAACGGTTGTTGACCCCTAGACCTATGAGAAATTGTGTTAGTTTTGAGCTTAAATAAACGTTAAAATGTGGAATTTTCAAATATTTATCTTAGGCATATTATTGCTAATAAGTTACTTAGTGAGTTCAATTTTAATTGTTTTATTACAACCTAGATGGTTATTTAAACTAATCCCTAAAATAGCACCAGGGGTTAAATATTTTGCCGAAACGAATGAGAAAATTGTGGCTATTACCATTGATGATGGCCCCGACTCAATAACAACCCCAACAATTTTAGAAACCTTAGCGACTCACCAAACTCATGCCACTTTTTTTCTGATTAGTGAACGTCTTAAGGACAATGAAAATCTTGTTAAAAATATGATCAAAAATGGTCATGAAATTGGCAATCACATGGTTAAAGATGAACAAAGTATTCAGTTATCAATCGAGGAATTTGAGCAACAATTTTTAGAAGCAGATCAGACATTAAATCAATTATTAGACCATTCATCATCAAGAATACACTGGTTTCGTCCTGGAGGTGGTTGGTATAATGCTAAAATGATTAAGATTGTTGAAAAATACAATTATCAAGCTGTTCTGGGGTCTATTTTCCCTTATGATACTCATATCCCATTTTCTCAATTTGCTGCCTATCAAATTTTATTAAATTTACGTCCTGGAGCGATTATTGTAATACATGATAGTGCTAGAGATGGCCAGTCAGGAGAATGGGGAAAACGAACTAATATGACCTTAAATACTATTCTCCCTGAAATCAAACGTCGAGGTTATCGAACTGTTACCTTATCTGAAATGTTTCTGAATAATTAATCAATTATTAACATGAATAACATTATTTTTCGTCCTGCAATGCCTCAAGATGCCTCAGCTATTGTGCCATTAATTTTGGCTGCTGGCGGAGGAATTTTTGAATTTTTATTGAGTGATTTACTGGTTGATATAACTTTAGAGGAATTATTGATATCAGAAATCATAAAAGAGACAGGAAATTTGTCTTACAGCAAAATAGAAGTAGCACAAATCAATCATAAAATTGTTGGATTGACCAATATTTATCCTGCTAAAGATTACGGAATTACAGAAGAAATGAGACAGTTTTTAGCTCCCAATAAATTAGACTGGTTAACAGATTTATTTACCCGTCGGGTTGAAGATAGTTTATTATTAAATATTTTAGCAGTTGCGCCTCAATATCAAAGACAAGGAATTGGCACAAAATTAATTAATAGAGTGAAAGAAAAAGCTCAGAGTGAAGAATTTTCCTGCCTTAGTTTAACCGTTTGGACAGATAATTTAGCAGCACTTCAATTATATCAGCGTCAAGGATTTCAGGAGGTTAAACCGATTCAAGTTAACTTTCATCCCCTAATTCCTCATCATGGTGGCCTCAAGTTGATGCAATGCTTATTATAATTTTTTCTATCGTTTCATAAGATTGACTAATCTGATATGATAAATTCAAGGCATTATATTAAAAAGTTGGCTACTGTTGTTGAGCTTAAAGTCACTCTAATTGTCATGTCAACCCTAAATTCCAAAAACCATCAACCATCATTCCATAAAGTTTTATGACAACGGTTTTGATTGTAGAAGATGATCCCATTAATTTTCGTGTATTCTCCAAAATTTTAACTAAACGAGGAGGATTAACCGTAAAAGGGACTGAAGATGTAGACGAGGTGATGAGAATTGCCCAAGCGGGAGAAGTTGATATTATATTAATGGATGTTTCTCTATCTCATAGCGTTTATCAAGGGCAAGCGGTGGATGGGATTAAAATTACCCAATACCTGAAAGCTGACCCGAAAACTGCCCAATTACCCGTTATTTTGGTGACTGCTCATGCCATGGAAGGCGATCGAGAACATTTTCTTAAGCAAAGTGGGGCAGATGGCTATATTTCTAAACCTGTAGTCGATCATCAACAATTTGTCAATCAAATTTTAGAGATGGTGATGAATCAGAATAAAACAGATCAGGGATCATAATAGTTTGTTATCCACTGATCCACTGATCGCCCTAATTGTCTCTTATTTTTCCCTAGGAAGACTTCTCTTCAAGATCATCAAGAATGGCACGAATTTGAGGCGTTGTTAAGAACTTTTCTGTATCTTTAATTAACTTTTCTCCCCAAAGATTATCCTTGAGGTGTTGAAGATCGCCATAGCTACTGTCTAATTTTAGGGCCGCTCCCCCTAATTTGATTGCTTGATCTTTTTTGCCCTGAGTATAGAAAGCAACGGCAAGGGCCAGTTGAGGTTCAACCTGTTCTTGATCGATTTCTAGAGCGTTTTCCCACAGTTTAATTGCCCCGTTAACATCCCCTTGCTCATACTTAATTAAACCAATATTATTAATAGCGGGCCAAAAATCCTTTTGTTGAGTAACGGCTTTTTGATAAGCGGCGATCGCCTCTGTCATTTTACCCAACCTTAGATAAGAATTCCCCAAATCAAACAGAGCAGCAGGCACGTCTGGTTTAAGTTTTAACCCTTGTTCTAACTGGGTAACAGCTTCTGCATAATTTCCCACTTGAAAATAAGCATTTCCCAGGGTAAATTTAATCCCCACTTCTTTTGGTTCAAGCTCTAAAGCTTTATTTAAAGCAGCGATACCAGGCTCTACTTGCTGTTGTATCACATACAAAGTTCCCAGAATAAACCAAGGTTGATACTTATTGGGGGCTAACTGGGTAGCAAGTTTGGCCCGGGATAAGGCCAAGTCGTATTGTTGAAAGCGGATTAATTGAGCCGCTTCCTCAGCGACTTCTAACCCTTGTTGTTCGAGTTGTTCTGCATTCAGTTGAGGGGTATAAGGTAAGAGCATTTGAGCCGTTGCTGGCACACTCAACTGCCATAATCCCACACCCACTAACAGCGAAAGTAACCAATTACGTTTAGGCACAGTCTTGTCTCTAAGCTCGCTTAAAATTATTAGCTTTTCTAGTGTAGAGGAAAATTATGAAGTTCTGGTGATTTTCTCTCTTGAGGGTGATTAATTAAGAAACGCTTAAATCATGCCTAGGGCTGAACAAGTTGGGTTATATAGTAAATGGGATAGCTTGAGGGAAAACTGAGTGATTTTTGCTTTATTGTCGAAAATTTTTGCTCAAAATCTATTTTTTCCCTAGAAAGTGAATCATTATTTTGGAGTTTAATAATGTCAACAGAATTTCTCGATTTTCTCACCCATAAATATGCTTATGTGGCCGTGGGGGAATTTAAACCAGGGCAGTTTGCCGAAGCACAGCGACTGTACGAAAAAGCTGTTTCGACCTATAAGCAAGGGTTTAAGGGAGCTTTTCTACTGCAAAAACCAGGGACAGATGAAGGAATTGCTGTGATTATGTGGGAAAAAATTGAGGATATGGAAGCGAATCAAAATGAGATTTATAAGAAAATATTGGAAGAAATGACCCCGTTATTTGTGAAGCCACCTAAGACAGATATTTATGAAATTTGTAGTGAAATTGAGGGATTTTCAGAGGAATAGTTTTACCCAAACCCATCAACATAAACAAGGGAAAAGAGTTTAACCCCTTTTCCCTTTAAATTTCAAAAATAATCAGGTTTAAACACCTACAGCTAAAGGACTAGCTAACAGATCTTTGAGTAAAGTCGCTTTGTCCGTTGCTTCCCAAGGAAGATCAAGATCAGTGCGTCCAAAATGCCCATAAGCAGCTACATCTTGATAGAAACGTCCCCCCCGTTGTGAAGGCAGTTGACGCAGGTTAAGAGACTGAATAATGCCCGCAGGACGTAATTCAAACAACTCTTGAATGGCTGTTAATAACTGAGTTTCATCCACCTTGCCAGTGCCAAAGGTTTCTACTAAAATACTAACAGGACGAGCAACCCCAATGGCGTAACTCAGTTGTACTTCGCACTTATCAGCTAAACCAGCAGCCACAATATTTTTAGCCACATAGCGACAAGCATAAGCAGCGGAACGGTCAACTTTTGTGGGATCTTTGCCGGAGAATGCGCCGCCACCGTGACGAGAATAACCGCCATAAGTATCAACAATAATTTTACGTCCTGTTAACCCCGCATCTCCTTGGGGGCCACCAATGACAAATTTTCCGGTAGGATTAACCAGAAAACGGGTTTCTTTGGTGGGTTTCATGTCCATATCCCCTAATACGGGTAAAACTACCGCATCCCAGAGATCGGATTTAATTTTGGCTTGAACCGCGTCGTTTTCGGTAATTGCACCAATGGTTTCATCATGTTGTGTGGAGATGAGAATGGTATCGATACCCACAGGAATACCATCTTCATAGACGATAGAAACTTGAGTTTTGCCATCAGGCCGTAAATAGGATAATTCCCCCATTTTCCGCACTGTAGCTAAACGACGGGCGAAACGGTGCGCTAAACTAATGGGTAAGGGCATTAATTCAGGGGTTTCGTTGCAAGCATAGCCAAACATGATCCCCTGATCTCCTGCACCGATGCGATCTAATTCGTCATCGCTGAGGGACTTCCGTTGTTCATGGGCTTGACTGACACCTTGGGCAATATCAGCAGATTGTTCATCTAAAGCCACTAAGACGGCACAACTGTTAGCAGAGAACCCATTATCAGCATCAATATAGCCAATTTCGGCAATTTTCTTACGGGCTAATTCAACAAAATTAATATGGGCTTTAGAAGTGACTTCCCCAGTAATTAACACCAACCCTGTATTAACAACAACTTCAGCCGCTACCCGACTTTGATCATCGTGGTAGAGTAGGGTGTCTATAATGGTGTCAGAGATTTGGTCACAGAGTTTATCGGGATGACCTTCAGTAACAGATTCAGAAGTAAACAGATAACGGCGAGTCAATTTTCTTTACCCTCTCTAAATTAAGAATATCGATGCAGTTTTTATTAACGTATCATCATACACCCTAAAATGAGAATTAGCATAATTTAATTTGCTCCAGTTGAGTAATGATGATATCTGCTTTTTCCAGATGAGGGGCCTGAGAGTTGCCCCAACAAATACCTATTGTTCCCGCGACTCCTGCTTGTTGTGCCATGATAATATCCCCTTGAGAATCTCCTACCATTAAAGTTACATTAGGGGATATTTTTAGATTTTTACAAGCCTGAATAAATAACTGGGGATCAGGTTTTGTCAGTCCTTGATCACCACCCATCATTAATTGGATATAATTAGACAATTGATGTTCCTGAACAAAGTTTTCAACATCTTTGGTGGGGGCAGCAGAAAGAATTGCTAATTTTAATCCGGCTTCAGATAAGGTTTTTAAGACATCTAAACTGCCAGCAAATAGGGGAGAGGTGGCTCTATTTTTTTGTAAATATTTATCGGTTTCTGTGAAAGCATTTTCAGCAATGGTTAAAGACTCAAACCAACTGCGTCCGGTTTCTGCAATGTAAGCTGCTGCTGCAATTAAGTTTTCTTGACGACTGCCAACAGCCATTAAACCAGTGGGATCTAAACAGTTATCTTGTAGACCAAAGGCCATTAATAAAGGTTCCCCAATACCAGGAATTTGAGCATCAATTAAACGGGCCCGACGAATACTTAATTCTCTTAAAAAGTTTTGAGAATCTTCTAAAGTCCCATCTTTATCAAAGATAATAGCTTGAATATTGTTAAATTCAATGTTACCGCAGCGAATGTCTACCAAAGTTTTTACTCCTAAATGACTCATCCTAAATTGTAACAGGAGACTCTACATAAATTGTCGGTTCTTTTACCGTAAATTCAATGCCATGATCTTTCAGTTGACTGGTAATTGTATCATTGGCTAATTCTAATAAACGTTTTCGTAATTCTAGGGAATTATCACTGGAACCAAGAATAAAGAATGTCACTCTGGCGCGAATTCCTGGCTTACCTTCTTGAGTAAATAGAGCAATTTTTGTACTGCCTGGATCAATGCCAAATAGAGCATCGGTGCTTTCTTTAACAACTTGTTCTACTAAGGCTTGTTCTGATTCTTCTAAGACTTTAGAAAAGTCTAAATAAAGGAGTACCATAACTTTTTTGCCACGAGTAACATTCTCAATTTCTAGGTTAGCCATGATTGAATTTGGTACAATCATTAGGGTACTTTTGGCAGCAGTTCTGATCTTAGTTGAACGTAACCCAATTGATTCAACACGACCAAATAAACCACTAGGTAATCTAATATATTCTCCAGGAATAAAGGGACGATCTAAATACAAAACACAGGTTCCTAATAGTTGTTCTAAGGTTTTTTGGGCAGCAAAAGCAATGGCTAAACCACCAATTCCTAGACTGGCTAATAATCCTACTAAGTTAATTTGTTGATTTTGGGCAAAGGCAACAACAGCAATAAAGCCAATAATTACATTAACAACAGTTTCACATACTAACAATAATTCATCGGCCTGTTTTCCTAACTTTCCGATTAATTCAATGCCATAAACGCGAATAAATTGGTGGAATATTTGAGAACAAAGCCAGGCTAAACTTCCTATTAAGATAAAATCTATAAAGAATTTTATAAATCCATAAATACCTGGATAAGCTTTTATAAAATTGAGAGAAAGGGAAACTAAAATCAAAGTCCCTGTTAATTTGAAAAGATCTTCTATGGGAGTGATTAGATTATTATAAATCTCTGCAACCAGTTTGGGAGAGAATTTTTGAATGATGAGTTTA
Source organism: Crocosphaera sp. XPORK-15E (assembly GCF_034931425.1). Classification (NCBI taxonomy): domain Bacteria; kingdom Bacillati; phylum Cyanobacteriota; class Cyanophyceae; order Chroococcales; family Aphanothecaceae; genus Crocosphaera; species Crocosphaera sp. XPORK-15E. The sequence goes on along the minus strand of NZ_JAYGHQ010000006.1, from coordinate 267,758 downwards.
ACTAAAAATGGTGTGTAACGTCCAATCAATAAAGATAAAATAACGAACACTAAGAAAATAAAAACTTGCAAGCCAAATTTTATAATTAATGTTTGTGTGGTTTCATTAAATTGAAATATGTTTTGTAGATATTCTAGGAAAGTTGTCATGATTAATGTTTACTACGTTACTGTACAATTCAAAGGGGGTTTTACTTAGATTGTAATGGGAGAATCGACATTAATTGTCCTATCTTCAATCTCAAAAGCAATACCATATTCTTTAAGTTGATGGGTAATTTGTTGATTAGCAATTTCTAAAAATTGACGGCGTAATTCCATAGAAACTTCTCCTGATCCTAATATAAAGAAGTTAATTTGTGCTTGGGTAACAGGAGATTTACCATTTTTACCAGACATCTGTTTAAAAATGACTTCTGTACTACGAGAGTCAATACCAAAAATATCACTGGTACTTTCTAAAATGACTTGACGAATTAGGGCTTTTTCATCTTCAGGAATCAGACTATAAAAGGTTAAATAGATTAAAGAAACAACTTTTTTACCTCCCGTAAAGTTCTCAATATTTATCTGAGTCAAAGAACTATTAGGAACTATCATTAAGGTTCCTTTTCCCGATGTTCTGATTTTTGTTGACCGTAAACCGACTGATTCTACACGGCCAAAAGTGCCATCAGCTAGGCCAATATAGTCATCAGCAACGAAGGGTTTATCTAAATATAAAACAATGCCCCCTAGGAGTTGTTCTAGACTTTTTTGTGCTGCAAAAGCAACCGCTAAACCCCCAATTCCTAAACTGGCAAATAAACCCAATACATTAATATTATGGGTTTCGGCAAAGATAAATAAAACAATAAAAATAATAGCAGCATTGGCGAAGTATTTGGCAATAATAATAAACTCACTATTGAGTTTACTACTACTGGCGATCGCCGCTTCTAATAGATAACGATCAAAGAAGTCCTGGAAAATTTGAAATCCCACCCATATAATCAGCACATTGATACTTAACCCTAGGGGAATTTCTAATAGTTTTAACCAAGCTGGAAGATGTAGGAAAATCATCAAGAGATCTGTCACCGTCAGCAACATAATCAACCCTAACCAGTTGTGATAAGGGACGATTATTTTTTCGTAAATTGTGGGAAGTTCTCCTGATAAAAAATGGGTGATTATTTTTCCCATCACTCTCGGCAAAAGAACAATACCAATACTCAAGAACATTAGTATTAAAGTAACTATGGCAAAAATAATTATGGTCTGGATGTCGATACTTGAGGCAATTTGATCTGTCATGTTAGCTAAATCTGTGAGTTAACTAAAAAAAATTTAGCAAAATTTAAAATTAATTATATTATAACATATTGAATCAGCCCCTATTTTATATTCCCTAGCTTAAAAACCCTGATTTTTTACTAAATAGTAGTGAAGTCATGCTTGGTTTCAGTCTTCAAAAATTGGGGTTTTGTGAGTTAAAATTATAATAATTAACATCTCTAGAGGACACAAAAGTGAGTGAATCATCTATTCCACAGCGAGTTAAACAACTCCGACAACAACTCCAAAAAGCAAGTTATGCTTATTATGTCCTTGATAATCCTATTATGGAGGATGCCGTTTATGATCAATTATATCGGGAACTAGAAACCCTAGAAAAGCAAGATCCTGACCTCATTACTCCTGATAGTCCAACCCAAAGAGTAGGCGATAAATTAGCTTCTCAATTTATTTCTGTTGCTCATAATATCCCCCTCTACAGTCTAGAAAATGCCTTTGATCTCGATGAATTAAAACAATGGGAACAAAGATGGCAACGTTATTATGAGAACAAAAACATTAATAAAATTGACTATGTTTGTGAATTAAAAATTGATGGATCAGCCTTAGCTTTGACTTATGAAAATGGTCTATTAATTCGTGGGGTAACAAGAGGAGATGGAACAACAGGAGAAGACATTACTCAAAATATTCGCACTATTCGTTCCATTCCTTTAAAGTTAAATTTAGATAACCCTCCGCCCCTAGTAGAAGTTCGAGGAGAGGCTTTTTTGCCCCTAGATGAATTTGATCGCATTAACCAAGAAAGACAACAAATAGATGAGGCTTTATTTGCTAACCCCCGTAACGCTGCGGCCGGAACTTTAAGACAATTAGATCCCAAAATTGTTGATCAAAGACGCTTACAATTTTTTGCCTATACTTTACATCTTCCTACCTCAGAAATTACCAGCCAATGGGACTCTTTAGAATACTTACAAAAGAGTGGCTTTTTAGTTAACCCTCATCGTAAATTATGCCCGTCCCTGGCAGAAGTTACTACCTATTTTAGTTATTGGGAAACTGCGAGAAAAGACCTACCTTATATGACAGATGGAGTGGTAGTTAAACTAAATTCTTATCAGTTACAACAACAATTAGGGTTTACTCAAAAATTCCCTCGTTGGGCGATCGCACTCAAATATCCAGCAGAAGAAGCCCCCACCTTAGTCGAAGATATCATCGTCAATGTGGGACGAACAGGGGCCGTAACGCCCATGGCCGTGATGAAACCTGTCCATTTAGCGGGAACCATCGTACAACGGGCTACCCTACATAATAGCGATCGCATTGCCCAATTAGACATCCGTGTGGGGGATACGGTGATCATTCGCAAGGCAGGGGAAATTATTCCCGAAGTGGTTCGCGTCCTCACGGAATTACGACCCCCCAATACTCAAACCTATCAAATGCCTGAGAGTTGCCCTGAGTGTCATTCTACCTTAGTGCGTCCCCTAGGAGAAGCGGTGACTCGTTGTGTAAATCGTTCTTGTCCCGCAATTTTACGGGGAATTTTAGTACATTGGTCCTCCAGAGATGCTTTAGATATTCGGGGGTTAGGGGAAAAAATTGTGATTTTATTGATTAAGAATGGGTTAATTAATTCCCTAGCTGATTTATATAATTTAACCCCCCAAAAAGTTGCCAATTTAGAACGCATGGGAACAAAATCTGCGGAAAATTTAATCAAAGCAATTGAAAGCAGCAAACAACAACCTTGGTCACGGGTTTTGTATGGGTTAGGAATTCGTTATGTGGGTAGTGTTACGGCGCAAATTTTAGCCCAAAATTTCCCCAATGTTGACCAACTATCTCAAGCCTCTCTTTCTTCCTTAAGTTTAGTTTATGGCATTGGGGAAGAAATTGCTCAATCGGTGGTTGATTGGTTTAAGATTACCGAAAATTGCGAGCTTATTCAACAATTGAAAAATGTTGGGTTACAATTAGAAGCAACCCCACCACCGGAAAAATCTTCCACTGTTTCCTTAACCCAATTCACGGGAAAAACCTTTGTAATTACCGGAACCTTACCAACCTTAAAACGCAATGAAGCGAAAGCCTTAATTGAAAATGCAGGGGGAAAAGTTACGGGGTCAGTCAGTGCCAAAACTGATTACTTGGTCGTGGGAGAAGATGCCGGATCTAAGTTAATTAAAGCACAAGAATTAGGCATTACTCAATTAACTGAAGCTCAACTTTTAGCCCTGATGGAGTCAGGAAGATAAATATGCTTATTCATGGTTATAAAATTCAGGAAAAAATTCATGAAAGTTCTCAATCTTTAGTCTATCGTGCTATTCGAGAACATGACCAATTACCTGTGATTCTAAAAAATCTTAAGCAAAGTCATCCAGATCCTATCACCATTTCACAATTTAAACAAGAATATAAAATTCTAGATCACTTAAATTTGCCTGGTGTTATTAAAACTTACGGACTGGAAAAATATCAAAATAGTCTCTCAATTATTTTAGAAGATTTTGGAGGTGAATCTCTCAGCATTATTTTACAAAAAAAAACATTAACTTTGGTTGATTTTCTCAGGGTTGCCCTGGGAATTGTTGAGAGTTTATCAGGAGTTCATGCCGCTAACGTTATTCATAAAGATATCAACCCTTCTAATATTATTTTACAGCCAGAAACCCATCAAATCAAACTGATTGATTTTGGAATTTCCACCAGACTCTCTACAGAAGATACAAGTTTATGTGATCCCAATTTAATTGAGGGAACCTTAGCTTATATGTCTCCTGAACAAACAGGGAGAATGAATCGAAAAATTGACTATCATACTGATTTTTATTCCTTGGGTGTTACCTTTTATGAAATGCTAACGGGACAACTACCTTTTGTAACCAATGATCCCCTAGAATTAGTTCACTTTCATTTAGCTAAACAACCTATTTTCCCCAGTCAAATAAATCATGAAATACCTCCTATTATTTCTAAAATTGTCATGAAATTATTGGCAAAAACATCTGAAGAAAGATATCAAAGTGCAGGGGGAATTAAAGCTGATCTAGAAATTTGCTTAAAACAAATCCAACAAAATAACAGTATTCAAGAATTTACTTTAGGAAAACAAGATATTTCTGAAAAGTTCCAAATTCCCCAAAAACTTTATGGAAGAGAGAAAGAAATTGAGAGATTAGTTAATACCTTTGAAAATGTGATTCAAGGACAAAGCAAAATGATGTTAGTTTCTGGATATTCTGGTATTGGTAAATCAGCACTAATTCGAGAAATTTACCCATCAATCACTCAAAGAAAAGGTTATTTTATCGCAGGAAAATTTGAACAATTTCAACGAAATATTCCCTATGGAGCTATTATCCAAGCTTGTCAAGAACTGGTTAGCCAACTATTAACAGAATCTGAACAAAAGGTTATTCAATGGAGACAGCAAATTTTGGATGCTTTAGGGGTTAATGGTCAAGTAATTATTGATGTTATCCCCGAAATAGAGCGAATTATTGGCACCCAACCAGAGGTAATTAAATTAGAACCTTCCCAAGCTCAAAATCGCTTTAATTTAGTCTTTCAAAATTTCTTAAAAGTATTTACCAAACAGCAACATCCCCTAGGGATTTTTCTAGATGATTTGCAATGGGCCGATAGTGCTTCTTTGCAGCTAATAAAGTCACTTATGACAACAATAGGACATCAACATTTATTGGTAATTGGAGCTTATAGAGATAATGAAGTTGATGCTACTCATCCCCTCAGATTAACCTTAGATGAAATTAAGTCTAGAGGAACTATTATTGAGCAAATTTATCTTAAGTCCTTAAATTTAGACCAAATAAATCAATTAATTAGTGAAACAGTAAGATTAGACAAAAAAAGTAATAGTGAAGATCTGGCAAAATTAGTTGAGAAAAAGACCAATGGTAATCCTTTCTTTGTTAAAGAATTTTTAACTTCTCTTTACCGTAAACAAATTTTGAAATTCGAGAGAAGTAATCAGAAATGGCACTGGAATAAAAATAAAATTGAAACCTCAGAAATTACTGATAATGTTGTTGAATTAATGGCTAACAACATTAAAAATACTCAAATAAAAACCCAAGAAATTTTGAAACTAGCTGCTTGTATTGGCAGTAAATTTGATTTAAAAACCTTAGCAATGATTTGTAATAAATCGCAAATTCAAACAGCCAATTATCTTCTAGAGGCTTTAGAAACTGGCTTAATCATTCCCATTAATAATCAATATAAATTAATTGATAGTTATCAAAATGACCAGAAAATTGTCAGTAATTTAAAAATAATTTATAAATTTTCTCATGATCGTGTTCAACAAGCTGCTTACTCATTAATATCACCAGAAAATCAACAAGAAATTCATTTAAAAATCGGAAAAATACTCTTAGAGAATACGCCAATTGAGAAACAAGAAGAAAGAATATTTACCCTGGTTAATCAATTGAATCTTGGGAAAAAACTAATTCATAATCAATCAGAATGCTATCAATTAGCTAACTTAAATCTAATAGCTGGTAAAAAAGCAAAATTATCAGCAGCTTATCAACCTGCATTCAATTATTTGCAAATAGGAATCGACTTATTAACCGATCAAGAAAATTGGATAAAAAAATATCAATTAATTTTAGAACTTCATCTTGAAGCAGCAGAGTCTGCTTATTTATACAATAACTTTGAAGCAATGGAACAGCTAATTAATACCATTGTAAAAAATGCTCAATCTATTTTAGATAAAGTCAAAGCTTATGAAATTAAGATTAAAGCTCACACCTCACAAAATCAGTTATTAGAAGCTATTGATTTATCTTTGGCAACCTTATCTTTGTTAGGGATAAAGTTAACGAAGCATCCTAGTAATTTAGATATTGAGAATGCTCTCAACGAAACAGAAATGTTGCTTCAAGACTCAATCATCAAGGATTTAGTAAATATTCCAGAAATTCGAGATCTTAAAGCCATAGCATCCATGAGAATATTAATCAGTATGAGTATGGCAACATTTTTAGCTATTCCTAGATTATTTACCTTAATTGTAACTCAACAAGTTAAATTATCAGTTGAATATGGTAACTCTCCTGAAGCTTGTGTTGCTTATGCTTTTTATGGTGAACTTTTGTGTCAAATTCTTGGCAAGTTTGATGAAGGTTATGAAATTGGTCAACTCGCTTTATCCTTATTATCAAAACTTCAAGCAAAAAGATTAGAATCACAAACTTCATTTATCGTTATCTTATCTACAAAACACTGGAAAGAACCATTAGAACAACTGCTGCAACCCTTACTTTTAGGATATCAAAAAGGCTTAGAAACTGGAGATATTGAATATGCTTTCTGGAATTCTCAACTTTACTGCGCTTACTTATTTAGTATAGGGAGAGAACTTAATGAAGTCCAAGATGAACTGAGTAAATATCTGGAAGCAGCTAAAAATCTTCAAAGTAAAAATAGTCTTTATTTTTTAGAAATGAATTATCAAGTTGTTCTTAATTTAAAAAATGAATCGCAATTTAGGTGTCTTTTAATTGGTGAAAAATTCAACGAGGAGCAAATGCTACCACGTTACAAAAAAGTTAATTATCGACTGGCACTTTTTCAATTTTATAGCCATAAAACGATGCTTTGTTATGTCTTAGGAGAATTTCGGCAAGCATTAGAAAATAGTATTGAAGGAGAAAAATATGTCGGTGAAATGACAACAGCAGGATTACCAAGTTTTCTGTTTTATAATTCTTTATCTCACCTAGCAATACCTTCAGAAACAACACACCAGCAAGAAAAAATACTAAAAAAAGTAACTGATTATCAAGCTAAGATGAAAGTTTGGGCAACCCATAATCCTAGTCATTATTTGGCTAAATTTTATCTGGTAGAAGCTGAATTATCCCGTGTATTAAACCATGACGAAGAAGCGAGAGAATACTATGATCGTGCTATAAGTTTATTTCAAAAAAATGATTATATTCACGAACAAGCGATCGCCTATGAAATCGCTGCCAGATTTTATTTAGCTAAAAATCAAAACCATCTTGCTCATTATTATTTACAAGATGCTCATTATGCTTATCAGCGTTGGGGAGCTATCGCCAAAGTTAAAGATTTAGAAGAAAAATATCCTCAATTTTTACAAAAAGATAACTTAAAGCCTTTCAAATCTACAATTAAGACAACTGGAAAGCATTTATCAAGTAATTTAGATTTGAACAGTGTTCTGAAAGCTTCTCAAGTAATATCAGGAGAAATTGTTCTCGAAAAATTACTAGAAAAATTCATGGAAACTGTCATCGAAAATGCTGGCGCACAAAGAGGTTTTTTACTCTTAGAAAAAGCAAGTAACTGGGTAATTGAAGCAGCAGGAGATATTGATAGTAATAACTTGACCGTTTTACAATCAATTCCTATGGAGACTATCGATAGTAAGACTCAAGCTCCTATCTTATCAGTTGCCATTATTAATTATGTGGCCCATACCCAAGAAAATATTGTTTTAAATGATGCTACTTCGGAAGGACAATTCACCCAAACTCCCTATATCATTAAGACTCAACCTAAGTCAATTATTTGTACTCCTTTACTCCATCAAGGTAAATTAACTGGTATCATTTATTTAGAGAATAATTTAACCACAGGAGCGTTTACCCCTGAAAGAGTCGAAGTCTTAAAAATATTATCCACTTCAGCCGCAATTTCTATTGAAAATTCTCGCCTTTATGAACAACTAGAAGACTATAGTAAAACCCTTGAAAAAAAGGTTGATTTAAGAACCCAAGAACTTCGAGATAAAAATCAACAATTAGCCAATACTTTAGAACAATTAAAAGCAACCCAAGCTCAAATTATTGCCCAAGAAAAATTAGCTTCTCTCGGTGCTTTAACCGCTGGTATCGCCCATGAAATCAAAAATCCTTTAAATTTTGTTAATAATTTTGCAGAATTATGTATCGAATTAACGGAAGAAGTACAAGAAGAAATTGAAGCTCAAAAAGATAAATTAGAGGAAGAAACTATCGAATATCTTGAAGAAGTATTAGGAGATATCAAACAAAATTCCCAAAAAATTCATGCACATGGGCAACGGGCTGATAAAATTGTTCATGGAATGTTGATGCACTCTAGAGGAAAACCAGGTCAACGAGAATTAACAGATGTTAACAGTTTATTAGCAGAATCCATAAATTTAGCCTATCATGGAATCAGGGCCAAAGATACTTCTTTCAAGCTCAAAATTCAAACCAATTATGCTGAAAATTTACCAAAAATTACGCTCTCTCCCCAGGAAATAAGCCGTGTTTTTCTCAATACTATTAACAATGCTTGTTATGCTGTTCATGAAAAGAAAAAGGCAAGAGGAGAAGAATTTGAACCCACCTTAACTATCACCACAAGGGAACAGAATGAGCAAATAGAAATCAGCATTCGAGATAATGGTAATGGTATTCCTAAAACCATGCTTGATCAGGTTTTTAATCCCTTTTTTACCACTAAACCCACCGGACAAGGAACCGGATTAGGATTGTCCATTAGTCATGATATTATTGTGCAAGGGCATCGAGGTCAAATTCTTGTAGAAAGTGAGGAAAATAATTACACAGAACTCAAAATATTGCTCCCAAAAAAACAGGATGAATAAGAAACTTTAAACCCTAATTGACTTAATAATCTCCCATATTAGGTTTAAAATTACTATTTAAAAAAGGTTCAGCTATAATAATATGACGATCGCCATCAAAACTAAGCCATCCTTGACGTTGAAAGTCCCCTAATAAACGAGTCACCGTTACCCGCGTTGTTCCAATCGCACTAGCTAAATTTTGATGGGTAAGACGCACCCCTAAACGAGTCCCTTCCTTAACAGGTTCACCTAATTCTTGTTTGAGCAAATATAATAATTGTTGTAGACGATCTTCCACCCGTTTTAATCCCGCAATGGCCAGAAGTGCCTCAGTTTGTCGCATCCGACGCACTAACTGAGTGAGGGCCATTTGACTTAACTGAGAAGAATTCTGAATTTCATCAACAGGATACCACTTTAAATACACATCAGATAAAGCTTTAGCTTGATAGGATTCCATCTGGGTTAACCATAACCCAAATAAGGTTGAAGGTTGGGCCCATCCTAACAAGATTTCCTCCCCATGAGGAGATAATTGACTCAATTGAGTAATTCCCCGATAAACTTGCCAAATTCCATCACTAACAAGGGGAATATTTTCGCCACGATCATAAAAGTGTAGTCGCCCGCCCTCTGTAACTTCATGGGGGGACAGAGGTTGAGTGGGGTTATAAGCTAACAGCATCTCTATTTTAGTTTCCCGCCGTCAAACGACAATACTTTATTAATCATCCTATAAGATAAAGGTAAAAATTAGGTAATCAATAGATTAAATTTTGATAATCAATATCTGAATTAACTAAAATTTCAATTTTTTGGGGGTGAGTGGGCAAATTTTTCGTTAATATTTCTGCACCAGTTTCTGTCACTAAAATATCATCTTCAATGCGAATCCCTCTGACATCAGCAAATTGAGCTAATCTTTTCCAATTGATATCCTTGTTATAAGTTTCTTTAAATTGGGAATTATTTAAAATAGCAGGAACTTGATAAAATCCTGGTTCAATTGTCACCACCATACCAGCTTTTAAAGGGCGATCTAATCTGAGATATCCTAACCCAAAACGTTGACTTCTGGTTCTTCCTAATTCATATCCTGCCAAGTCTGCTAAATCTTCCATATCATGCACATCTAAGCCCAATAAATGACCGATTCCATGGGGAAAAAAGAGGGCATGGGCATCTTTTTCTACTAGGGTTTCTGGGTTGCCTCGCAAAATCCCTAAATTGACTAATCCTTCCGCAATTATTTGGGCAGCTAATAGATGTATTTCTCGATATTCTTTACCTGGTTTAATCTGTTCAATACAAGCATCATGAGCAGCTAAAACTAGATCATAAATATCCCGTTGAGTCGTGGAAAATTTACCATTAACTGGCCAAGTTCTGGTAATATCTGAAGCCCATCCTAAAGAGGTTTCTGCCCCAACATCTGCTAATAATAAATCACCTGATTGTAAATGATGATGGTAATGTTCATTATGTAAAACTTCCCCATGAACTGTAACAATACTATTGTAAGCACAAGTCATGTTTTGTCCTATAATATATCCCTCCATTGCGCCTCTGATTTGGGCTTCTGTTTGGGCATTTTTTGTGACTTTCATGCCTATTTTATGAGCTTCTATTGCAACATTTACCGCCTTTTTTATTTCTATTAAAGCGGCTTGATCATGGGTAAGTCTTAGGGTAATAATAGCTTTTTTTAGGTCAAAATCAAGGGCGATAAGGGAATTTTGGGGAGAAAAAGAACGGTTAAGAGTTTCCCATTGTTGTTGATAGGTTGTGACATCTTGGACGGGAATTGTTAGGGCATTTGTGGTATATTTAGCTAATTCTGTGAGAGGATAGGCTTGATTTGCCCCAATTTGCGCCGCTATCTCCTCTCTAGTGGGCGTTTCTCCATGCCATAGGCTACTATCAGGAGATGGGTTGTCCATGAATAGCTTTAGGTTGCCATTGTTGAGAAGAATTGCCGCATTTTCAAGGTTTAAGCCCGTAAAATAGAGAAAATGACTACTAGCACGAAAAGGGTAACGGTTAGCCCGAAAATTACGAGATAAGGCTTTCCCTGACCATAAAATAGCAGGTTGATCAATTAATTCGGCTAATTTTTGTCTCCGTTGTTGCAAGGTATTTATTAAAAAATCATTCATATTTATTACTTATTAGTTATTACTTATTTTACACATTTCCTGTTTGAAAAAGTCGCCCGATAATTTCCTCAAGAGGAGGATCAGTTATATTAAGATCAATAACCTGTAATTGGGCTAAAATTTGGGCGATAGTTGCTGTTAGCTTTTCTTGTTTTACGAGAAAGCGAACCTCTTGACCTTGTATACTTTCAATTTCGCCATAAATTGCTAATTGTTCATAAGAAACTGCCTCAGCTAATTCAAGTTTAACCTCTCGATAGGGAGCAAATTTTTCGACTAATTGATCTAAGCTTCCATCATAGATCAATTCGCCCTCATGAATCAATAAAACTCGTTTACATAAAGCGGTAATATCAGCCATATAATGACTGGTTAATAAGATAGTAGCTTGATAGCGTTGATTATATTCTTTTAAAAAATCTCTGACAGCAACTTGAGCATTAATATCTAATCCTAAAGTGGGTTCATCTAAGAATAAAACTTGGGGATGATGTAATAAAGCTGCTAATAATTCTGCTTTCATTCTTTGACCTAAAGAAAGCTTACGAACAGGTTGAGTTAATTGTTTTTCAATAGATAGCATTTCTGCTATTTCTTTAAGTCTTTTCTGAAAAATTTGCTCAGGAATTTGATAAACTGCCGCATTAATTCTCAGGGAATCTAAGGCTGGTAAATCCCATAATAATTGTTGTTTTTGTCCCATTACTAAACTCATTTTTGTCAGAAATTGGGGTTGACGACGAAAGGGGACATATCCCACAATTTTAATCTCACCAGTTGAGGGATAAATTAGCCCTGTGAGCATTTTTAATGTGGTAGTTTTTCCGGCACCATTTGCACCCAAAAATCCCACCATTTCCCCTGATTCAATAGTAAAAGAAATATTTTTAACCGCTTTTATTTCCCGATAAGTACGGTTAAAGAAATGATTTAATGTTCCTTTTATTCCTGGTTTTTTGACGGCGACTTTATAAACTTTGCTAAGATTTTTAACAACAATAGTAGACATGATTATCATTCATATTTGAAATGGGTTTTGACTAATTATTTGGGCAACCAATTTTTATCGATTAAGTTTTCCAACGTATAAGGACAAGTATCCGGCAAAGTAGTTAGATTGGCTTTTAGTTTAACATAATCGACAGCATGACTGTAGATTATGGGTAAATTGCCTTGTAGGTATTGATATAAATTCGTCGTTAAATCTTCATTAAGTTGATTACGAAAACTAACAATTTCAGCCAACCAATGATAATAATTATTTGTCCTTTCTGACTCCCAATATTGAGCCATAAGTAAGTGCCTAATAATTTGTTCTAATAAACTTCTCAATCTCCTTTTTTCTCGTTTAGACAAGTCTTCTAATTCCTCAATTAAGTTTTCATAATCAAGCTTGTCTAGTTGACAAGTTTTGAGAAGTTTTATCGTTTCCTCTAGCCAGGTTATGTAATTGGTTTCATAGAGTTCTTTAAGATGATTGATTTCTGTGATTGAAATTTGTTTGCTGCTCATGTTTTAAGCCCGATTTAAAGTATAGAATAGCAATTCATAAAAGACTAATTCATAATCTAAATAGTTGATCTGTTTTCCTTGCCAAGATAATATTTTTTTTGTATAAGTATCAGGGGTTTTAGATATAACAACAGGTGCATCTTTTAATTGATCACTAGAAAATCGATAAACTCCTAATATTTCATCAACAGGAAATACCCAACGGTTGCCTTGAATTTCAAGGACGACCATTCGTTGATAAATAACAGGAATCATGTCATATTTGTCATATTTTGATAACTTTGATGATTGATTATCTTCATTAAAATTCATGGTAGATAAACCCAAAAGATTTCGCAGTAAAATACACATTAAAATCTCACCTCGAATATTAACAATTCCCGCAAAAACATGATTACTGCGATGAGGTAAAGTATGAATCGGAAAAACATGAGTTATTTCTTTAACCACCCAAACAGGTAAGGCTAACCACTCTTGAGCAAGTCTAAAAACAATTAATCCAAGAGACTCATTTATTAAGGATTCTTGCTTGTTTAAATCAGCTTTTGAGGCTATTTCTTGCCAGTCTTTGGCTAATAAATCTGTCCATTCTTCAACATATCCTTCAGGAGACTGTCGTTGCAATAAATTGCGTCCTGCTGCCCCATAAATAGCACAATTACGACAGTGGATAACGGTTTTTAATTCAGGGCAAGAACTATCACCATAAACCCCAATTTTATTCCAACATTGGTTAATATAAGTATTCATAATCTTTAACGGTTAGGTGCAACATATTCATGATTAATAAACCAATTAACGGCATCTTGGAGAGCATTTTTAATCGGAGAAGGAGACAACCCTAATTCATTAATTGCTTTGGAAGCATCATAATACATTGGTTGTTTAGACATCTTCACACCATCGATAGGAATTGAGGGTTTTTTTCCCAAGGGAGAGAGTAAATATTCCTCTATCCAAGCGACAGTTAAGGGTAGCCAGAGGGGTAAGGTTTGTTGGGGTGCGTCTAGTCCTGTTAAGGTTGATAATTCATCTAATAGGGCTTTTAAAGTTAGGTTTTGGTTGCCTAAAATATAACGTTCCCCCGTCTTCCCTTTTTCTAATGCTAACAGATGACCCCGCGCTACGTCTCGCACATCAATTAAATTTAATCCTGTGTTAACATAAGCGGGCATTTGACGGCGTAAAAACCGTAAAATGATCTCTCCTGTGGGGGTTGGTTTAATGTCATAAGGGCCAATAGGAGTGCTAGGATTAACAATAACAATATCTTGACCCTTTTTAACAGCTTGGTAGGCTTCTTGTTCAGCCCAATATTTGGATTTTTTGTAATGTCCGACTAATTTTTCCACAGGACTTTGATGGGTTTCATTAACAATTTCACCAGGGTTTCCTACCCCAATAGCAGCAACGGAACTGGTGTAAACAATGCGTTCAATTCCTGCTTGTTTTGCGGCGGCTAAAATAGAACGGGTTCCTAACACATTACTTTGATATAATTGGTTTTTATCGGCTTGATATAAGGAATAATGGGCTGCTACATGAAAGAGTACCTGACAGCCTTTTATTTTATTAGATAACTTGGGATCATTGAGGTCACTTTTAATGATTTCAACATCAAGATTTTTCAGGTTGTCTAAGGAACTTTGGGGACGCACTAAAGCACGAACTTGATAGCCTTCTTCCAATAAAAGTCTAACCAAGTTTGCCCCAATAAATCCCGTTCCTCCCGTAACAAATGCTTTGATACTCATAAAATATTACACTTAATTAACTAGCTTGAGTATAAAATCTGTAGGTCGATGCACTCTCTACTTTTAATATATCTCATAATAAGCTATAATTAAACTGGAGATTGTCCTTTCCTCACTAGGCTTAATAATTAATCCCTAATTATTTTTACTTATGCCCGCCAAAGATATTTATCATGATACAGTAAAAAATGCACTAATTAAGGATGGGTGGACAATTACCAATGACCCCTTAAGCCTTAAAATAGGTAACAAAGACATCTTTATTGACATAGCAGCCGATAAACTATTAGTAGCTGACAAAAAAGGACAAAAAATTGCTGTAGAAGTTAAAAGTTTTGTTGGTACATCAGAAGTAGAAGATCTAAAAAACGCATTAGGACAATATATTCTCTATGAGAAAATTCTTAAGCGTCAATTTTCAGAACGTATTCTTTATTTAGCCATTAGATCAGCAATATTTCGCCGCTTATTTAGTCAAGAAATAGGACAAATATTATTAGAGGATAACACTCTAAAACTAATTATTTTTGACCCTGAACAGGAGATGATTACCCAATGGATAAATTAGAAAAATATCGGCAAATTATTCGTCAAGTTCTAACCCCTTATCTTAATATTTCTTACGCTAATGTTAAAGTCCGTAACCGGGCAGCTTTTGACGAAGAAACAGACCAATATTTAATTATTTCTGAAGGATGGAATAATCAAGAACATCTTCATAGTTGTTTAATTCATCTGGAAATTATTAACAATAAAATTTGGATTCAATGTGATAATACTGAAGATGGCATTGCCAATGAATTAGTAGCAGCAGGTATCCCTAAAAGTGATATTGTTTTAGCGTTTCATACTCCAGATATTCGGAAATTCACCGAGTTTGCTGTTGGTTAAGATTTAGGGATAAATTTGAGCAAAAACTCTTGTTTTTTTTGAGAAGCATGGGTTTATAAGCTTCTATAGCAATCAGTAATGATATGTGAGAAGCAAAAACATACTAGGACATAATGGTATTATGTCCCTACAAATATACCCTTGTAGGGATTTAACACTGTTAAATCCTCCTCCTAATTTTCTCACAATTGAAACCTGATTGCTATAGTTTTTCTTTTAAATTTTCTAACATTATCATAATTTTCATTGACTTAATGACTGCCCTTTGAACTATTTTAAGAATAAACTTAGGCATTTAAACTTTACAATACGGGCAATGCCGTTGGAACATTTTTGGCGGTTTCTAACCCCTTGACTCCTTCCCACTTGGTTTGTTTATTCCATCTGATGTCTTCAAGGTTGGCGTTACTGAGGTAGGCGTTAGCTTTCAATCGATAAATCTTCTTTGGTCTTTTCAATAACAAACCCTAATAAACCTGTTGCAATACCAATAAAAGGAATACTCGACTTAACCACTTCTCCCAAAGGAGAATTAAGCACATCTAACAAAGAAGCAGTCTGTTCTAAACAAGGAGAAATAGCTGTTAAAAAAGCTTTATTATCCTTCTTATTAACCGCTTCAGCTAAAGCAAATATCTTGTCACTTGCTTCTACACCACCCTTAACCGTTTCACCCCAATTAATATCAGCATCAGAATTAATAACTGTCAGAATACGTCGCCACAAACTCATAATAATTCACTCAAAAATATTAGATAAAATGAAACAAAAAACTTGACAAAACGTTTAAAATGTGGTAAAAGAATTAACATCTATAAAAATAAATTAAACGCCTATTTAATATTATACTATGAAAAATGAACCTAAACCCTATTAACAACCTCTGGCAAAAATTAAAACGCGATCGCCTAGCAATTTTCGGACTGATCACCCTAATAATAATAATTCTCGCCATCCTTATTGGCCCCCTTATTTATCAAACTCCCATTGATAAAATTGACTTTACCCAGTCCAGTAGCCCTCCTAATTTAACCCATATATTCGGTACAAACTCCCTCGGACAAGATATCTTAGCTAGGGTATTATTTGGGGGTAGAATTTCCTTAACTGTCGGCATTTCTGCCATGTTAGTCGCCATTTTTCTCGGCACAACCATCGGGGCGATCGCCGGATTTTATGGCGGCATAATTGACAACTCATTAATGCGTGTAACCGACCTATTTTTAGCCCTACCCCAATTACCCCTATTATTATTAATTGTCTACCTGTTTCGAGAACCCATAAAAACCATTGCCGGCCCAGAATTAGGTATATTTATGCTCGTTGTAATTGTTATTGGGGGACTCAACTGGATGTCTGTAGCGCGACTGGTTAGAGGTAGCGTATTAAGATTAAGAGAAATGGGATTTGTTGACGCAGCAACCACCTTAGGGGCCACCCCAAGTCACATCATTCGCGTGCATATTTTACCCAATGTTTTAAGCATTATTATTGTCGCCGCTACATTAGGGGTAGGCAATAGCATCATTACCGAGTCTACCCTAAGTTTTTTAGGTTTAGGATTTCCCCCTGATGTACCAACTTGGGGACAAATGTTATTTCAAGCCAAAGATTATCTAACAACAGCCCCCCACATGGCATTTTTTCCTGGTTTAGCCATCTTTCTCACGGTTTTAAGTATCAACTATATTGGAGATGGTTTACGGGATGCTTTTGACCCCAAAACGCGCCGCTAAGGCCTCTTGAGAGGAAGTAAAAGAAAGAAAAAGTCAAAAATTTCTTTTGTTCCCTATTTTCTGCACATCGCACTATAATTTTTAAATAATGTAGGGGCATAATAGATTATGCCCTTAATATCAAACATTCTCTTTCAATAAACAAATTATCCATGACTGTACTGTCCAAAAATGTCCCATTTGTTGATTTAACGATCCAACACCAACCCTTACAAGCTGACATAGAAAAAGCCATAGAAACCGTAGTAAAACGGGGAGATTTCGTCTTAGGACAAGCTTTAAGGGAGTTTGAAACCGAATTTGCTCATGCTTCTGGGGTTAATTATGGGGTTGGGGTTGCCTCCGGTACAGATGCGATCGCCCTAGGACTGCAAGCCTGTGGTATTAATGAAGGAGATGAAGTAATTGTCCCGGCTAATACCTTTATTGCCACAGTGATCGGGGTGATAAAATCTGGTGCAACCCCCATTTTAGTAGATTGTGACCCAGAAACCGCCCTAATTGACTTAAATGCCGCGGCCAAAGCCATCACCCCTAAAACCAAAGCCATAGTTCCCGTCCATTTATACGGCCAAATGGTATCCCCTAGCCAATTATTAGACTTTGCCCAAGCTTATAATTTAATTATCTTTGAAGATGCAGCCCAGGCACACCTAGCCGAACGAGAAGGCTATACAGCCGGATCTATTGGCAAAGCAGCGGCCTTTAGTTTCTATCCTAGTAAAAATTTAGGGGCTTTTGGTAATGGGGGAATGTTAATTACGTCTGATGAAGAAGTTGCCCAAAATGTTCGTACCTTGCGGAATTATGGCGCACCCAGTAAATATTATCATACTCAAATTGGGATAAATAGCCGTTTAGACACCTTACAGGCGGCCATTTTACAAGTTAAATTACCCCATCTTGCTCAATGGAATAAATTAAGAAATCAAGCGGCCAAAAACTATGATCAGGGTTTACAATCATTAGCAGACAAAGGAATTGTCCCCATTCAAAATTTAAGCGATCGCGGTCATGTTTATCACCTTTATGTGATCCGTATTCATGATACTTGTACTTTGAATCGGGAAAACCTACAAGACGATCTGCTAAAAAGGGGTATTCAAACAGGTATTCACTATCCGATTCCTTGTCATTTACAACCAGGTTATAAAGGGTTAGGCTATCAATTAGGAGACTTTCCTCACTCAGAAACCCTCTGTAATGAAATTTTATCCTTACCCATGTATCCTGGAATCAGTTCAGAACATACTAATTGGGTGATTGAACAACTTTCCTTACTAATAAGTAAACGTAATTATTAACTGTTTGTTCGCTTTTCTTGCTCAATAAATTATCCTGGCTATAGGTTCTTTAAAATGCAAATAACCCAAAAAATACCTCCATTTCTTGAACGAAACCTAGGCAATGTTTTAATTATTGCTTTCCTGGCTATTCTCTATATTCCAATTCTTTTATATTGGTATGACGGCTGGTTAAATAAGAGTATTAATATTGAACACGAATACTTTAGCCATGCTCTGATTGGTTTCCCCTATGCCACTTATCTTATCTTTGGTAAAAATCGTCACCAATGGCAAAAATTACCTAATAAAAATCATCCTCTGGGTGGTTTTTTGCTTGCTTTAGGACTGGCTTTTTATATAACAGGTTCGGCCGAATTAGTTGCGATCTCATTCCCGATTATAATTACAGGAGTTATGCTCTGGTTGAAAGGAATGCCAGGCTTAAGACTTAATGGGTTTCCTTTACTATTAATCTTACTCGCAACCCCTAATTCAATTCCTTACCTTTTAACTCCTTATACCTTACCCTTACAAAAATTCATTGCGGCCATGGCGGGGTTTCTTTTACAACAATTAAGAGTTAATAGTCAAGTCGATGGAATTTATCTCTATGTCAATAACATTCCTGTGGAAGTTGCCCCCTATTGTGCCGGATTAAAAATGTTATTTACCAGTTTATATGTTAGTTTATTACTATTACATTGGACAGGTAAAATAAGTGATCGTGGTCGAGTTATTACCCTTCTGAGTGGTGCATTAATCATTAGTACCCTTGCCAACATTATTCGTAATACATTGTTAGCAGTATTTCATGGTAATGGTCAACATAAAGCCTTTGAAATTCTTCATGATGGATGGGGAGGTGATATCTATTCAACAGGAATGCTAATCGTAATTATTGGACTGAATTGGTCCCTGGATCGTTTTGAAGAAAGCTCGATGATAATCTCTGATGAAAAGGATGATAACTTTAATGAATAGTTTTATGTCTAAAATAATCCCATCGGTGGGTATGTTAAAATTTAAGAAGGGTATTTTTTCTTCTCAAATTGTCATATTGTGTCTTCTAAGTTTGGCAATCATTTTTGTCGCACTTCCCAGTTATTTTACAGGAAAATGGTCTTGGTCTGATTTACCTCTTGTCCCTGAAGTTGAACAAATGAGGAAGATTCCAACAACCCCATTAAATTTTCCTGGATGGCAAACAATTGACCAACAAAAAATTATGATTAGTAAGGCCCGTTGGTCATTTCAAGTCATTGAAAAACCAGGACAAGAACCTGTTACGGTTGCCATGATGCCCCAAAATTATTACAAAAATCATCCTCAAGTAGAATGGGTAGATTTACAAGGGGTAGAAAAATGGAAAACCGATGATTACAAAACCCTGAAATTTTCTTCAGATACTGACCCAAAATATTCAGTCACGGCCCGTTGGTTTCAAGCTTGGAATAATAAAACTTATGCTATTCTTCAATGGTATGCTTGGCCAGGAGGGGGAAATTATGCGCCCTCTCAATGGTTTTGGGCTGATCAAAAAGCTCAATTGCATCGTAAAAGAGTACCTTGGATCGTAGTTTCTGTTAAAATTCCTATGGAACCTTTAGGAGAATTGAAAGACATGGAAGCTTTAGCAAAATCCATTGGTCAAACCGTACAAACGACCCTGGAAAAAGATGTTTTTGATATCAAGAAAAATTAATGTTTAAAGTCAATAAAAACAAAATAATATGTTGTAATCATAATCTTTTGTAAGCGGGAGAATCATGAACATAAAATCTGTTACTTCATCCCTTCAATTGTTGTATGAAAAAGATTACCAAATCTGGCTAGAAGAAACGGTTAAATTATTAAGCGATCGCTCTTTTGATCGATTAGATTTAGATAATTTAATCGAAGAAATTAAAGACATGGGTAAAAGTCAAAAGGAGGCGGTTGAAAGTAATTTGACGATTCTCTTAATGCACCTGTTAAAATATCAGTATCAACCAGAAAAAAGACAAGATAGCAATAGTTGGCGATCCAGTATTGTTGAACATCGAAGACGTTTATTACGGACATTTAAAAGAAATCCGAGCTTAAAACGCTATTTTGATGAGGTGTTTGACGAATGCTATCAAGATGCTCGACAAGATGCGAAAACAGAGACACAATTACCTTTAAATATCTTTCCCAAAACTTGTCCTTTTACAAAAGAGGATATTCTTAATCCTGACTTTTTGCCCTAATCATAATATTAATTGCTCCAATATAAAATCATTAGAGGCCAACAACCGTTGACCCCTATTCTCTAATTCACAAAACAGTTCCTTTGATTAAAGCAGCTAATTTGTTTTGTTCATCCTCACTCAACTCTCCAGAATGTCCCTTCACTTCTTTATACACCTTAATATATTCAGCAGTAGCCTTGTACCAACTGAAATCATGATTCATGCACCTTTGTTGTAGTTTAGCCCAATCAGCTTTAAACCGAAAACCTTCCCAGGCCCGAATCATACAAGTTAATAAGTCTAAGGGTTCATAGCGATCAAAACAATAACCCGTTCCTGTTTCATTAATGGGATCATAAAAACCCACCGTATCCACTAAACCCCCAGTTCGTCGCACAATAGGTACACAACCATAGCGCATGGCCAACAGTTGACTAATACCACAGGGTTCAAAACGAGAAGGCATTAAAAAGACATCTGACCCCGCATAAATGCGTCGGGAAAGGGCATCATTATACAAAAGTTGCACTGACACCCGACCCCGAAAACGGGAAGCTAATTGCCATAATTGACTTTCATAATAGCGATCGCCACTACCTAAAACAATCAATTGAGCATCAGTATAGGCCAGAAAGCGATCTAACACTTGCAGCACTAAATCAATGCCCTTTTGTTCGACTAAACGAGTCACCATCCCCATTAATAGGGCATTTTTATTGACTTCTAGCCCCGTTTCTTCCTGTAGGCCAATTTTATTAGCCGTCCGTTTTTCCAAGGTATCAGGGCTAAAAGGCTGATAAATAAACCTATCATTAGCAGGGTTATAAATGTCCATCTCAATGCCATTGAGAATGCCCACTAAATTCTCATGAACATAAGACAATAACCCCTCTAATTTCTCGCCATAGACAGGGGTTTGAATTTGTTGGGCATAAGTTGGGGAAACCGTCGTCACCCGTCCTGCAAATTGTATTCCTGCAGCCATGGCGTTATCCCCTTCCATATACCAGGGACACCAAGTCGTTTGTTGCAAAAAGCCCCGACCCGGCCCTTGATAGGCTAAGTTATGAATGGTGAAAACGGTAGTAATATCAGAAGATTGGTGCATCCAGACAGGAATCATCGCTGTATGCCAGTCATGACAATGGATAATGTCAGGTTTCCAGTAATTCCAGGCAAATTCTGCCGCCCCATTGGCAAAGAAAGTAAACCGCCAATATTCATCCTCACCGCCATAAATACGACGGGGTAAAAAGACAGGATGTCCCAATAAATAGAGAGGAACATTACTATCAGGGAGGGTGGTTTCATAAATTGCAAATTCCTGAAACATAGCATTTCCCCGCCAGATCGGTTCTTTGGGAATCTCGATTTTATCGGCAAGAAAACCGTAATAAGGCATGAGAATCCGCACATCATAGCCTAATTGATGTAATACTTTGGGTAAAGCTCCAATTACATCCCCCATTCCGCCCGCTTTGGCTAAAGGGGCCACTTCGGCCCCAACAAATAAAATTCGCATTGTTGCTAATTGTTCCCTCTCTTGGCACTCTCTAGGATTATAGGGGACTAGCTACCTGTAATATACTTTCTAAATTACAATCAACTTAAATTATGACCGATTCATCTGCACTAATTGGCATTATCATGGGCAGTGACTCAGACTTGCCCACGATGAAAGCAGCGATCGCCGTTTGTCAAGACTTTGATATCCCTTGGGAAGTGGCTATTGTCTCGGCTCATCGTACCCCTGAAAAAATGGTAAACTATGCACAAACCGCCCATGAGCGAGGACTTAAGGTCATTATTGCTGGTGCAGGAGGAGCGGCCCATCTACCAGGTATGGTGGCATCTTTGACCCCTCTCCCTGTTATTGGTGTGCCTGTTCCCACTCGTCACTTACAAGGGGTAGACTCCCTCTATTCTATCGTTCAGATGCCCAGAGGCATTCCTGTTGCTACTGTGGCCATTGGTAATGCTCAAAATGCCGGATTACTCGCTATCCAAATTTTAGCGTCCCACAATCCTGCTTTACTTGCTCAGGTGCAACAATATCGTCAAACCCTCAAACAGATGGTCTTAGATAAACAAACTACCCTGGAACAATTAGGGTATGAAGCCTATCTAAAACAAATGAGTGAGTAATGGCGGGAGGCGGATTTGAACCACCGACCTTCGGGTTATGAGCCCGACGAGCTACCAGACTGCTCTATCCCGCGTCGCCTTTCCTAGTATAACAACAAGTTATTCTAAATGGCAAGGGTTTTGAGAAAATTAATTTAATTCAGAGCATTGATAAGTCTCCAATGACTTCTAACCGTTTGTAATTACTCAAAATCATAAATTGCTCCCCTAGGGTTTCTGCCACACTGGGAGAAAGCCATCCCATTTGTCGCAAAAGATGGAGCGCAACCGCACTTTTCGCCCGTTTTGAGCCATCAACGACTTTAATGGCTAATCCCATCCCTTCCCCAACCCGTCCAATACATTGAATGCCTTCTGCTCCTGACTTACTGACTAATTCTCCTTCTGTCAAGCGCATCAATTCCGTATCAAAAGACCCTTCCCCTGCTACCATCGTTGGATAATAGGTCATCGATCGCAAAATTCGTTCAAGATCAAGACTATTACCTGAAGCTAACTGAGCATAGAGATGGGCCATTTGTCCCAATTTCATGGAATAAGTCGGGGCCCCACAGTCGTCATGGGCCCCAATTAATTCATCTCCTGGCATTCCCAATAATTCGGCAATTTTGCCTAAAATTAGTTGTTGAACGGGAGAAGACCGACGCAAATAGGTATTAAGAGGCCAATTGCGTTGTTGACAAATGGCTAACATTCCTGAGTGTTTACCTGAACAATTATGCTGAAGGGGACTATTGCTACCTTCTGGAATAGGACATTGTAAGGCACTGGGATCAATATCAGCCCGCCAGAGAACATTAAAGACTTGTCGCGCTTGTTCTACATTGCCTTGATGGGAACTACAGATGATCGCTAAATCTTTATCATTCAAATCATAGCGTTCCAGGGTTCCGGTAGCGATGACGGCTAAAGCTTGGAAGGGTTTAAGAGCAGAGCGGACAAAAGCCGTTGTTTCTGAACTTCCCGCAACGGATAACACCCGTCCCCGATCATCAGAGACAGTCGCTTCAACAAAATGGGTTGATTCGATGATACCTTCTCGAAGTAAGTGAACTTCTATTTTGGGCGCGGAGTGGCGTTTTCCTCTGGTCATGGGATATTAAATTTAAGGAATTTTAGGATAAATTGGTTCTATGGCTGTGATTGACCTTTTCATCAGTCTTACAAACATAACCAAACCATACTATCACCCATCATCAACAAAGCTAAAATTCCCGCAGTACGGACTAAGCGTTGTAAAATGGGGGCGACTTGGTAGGAAACAATCAGGCGATCGCGGGTTAACATTTCCGGGGGTTTAGGCCAAGTTTGACCATCATACCAGCCTGACTCCTCATAAAATATCGTTTCTTTGCTCAGGCGATCGCTGACATAACGCCAGCCCAAATACAACTGTAACAAAATCAATCCGAGAATCAAACCTGCTCCTAAATTACTAGACAGGGCAAAGAGGAGTAAGTATTTTTGTGGGGGAAAACTAGCCGCCGCGATCGGACTAGCCATAAGCCAGCCGATGGCCCAGATCCAAGCTATTTTACGCCAAAAGTCTCCTTTTTCTAGGGTAGCCCAGCGAAATAACCAAGATTCTTTTAAGGACTCATATTCGTTAACTGGTTGTTGTTCCGTTGGGACAGGACAAACTTGTATCGATGATTCCCGCATAATGCTTATAGTCTTGTAACTTCCTCGGATGAAAATTCTAGACGTTCAGCGTGACCCCAGAATGCTTCTAGGTTATAAAATTCCCGCTCCTCAGGCAAGAAAATATGAACTATCACTTCTCCAAAGTCTTGCAATACCCAGTTACCTTCCCGTTTTCCTTCTGTGCGTAGGGGCAACCTATTATAAGTTTGGGCGACTTGATGTTCTATTGCCTCAGCAATGGCTTTTACCTGAGTGCTGGAAAATCCGGTAATAATTACAAAATAATCGGCTAAGTAGGAAACATTGCCCACTTTTAATAAGACAATATTATCGGCTTTGCGATCATCTGCTGCTTGGGCGATCATGGTTGCTAATGCTTGGGTTTCTGGATCACTGGCATTATCGATTACAGTTGTGGAAGGGTTGGGGGTCAATTGTTCGTAATTAGTCATTAAGTTTGATTTTAAAGGAATTGGGTAGGGTATTTTGAGCCGTAGCTTAACTGAGATTAAGGATTTTTGTTCACTAGAGATAATTGTTGTTTGCTGAGGTGTAATGCCCAATTGCGAGTTAAGATCGCTCTAGGGTGAATTGTGCGATGAGTCTGTATTAAATATTTTAGAGAATACTCACAGGTTTGTTGTACACTTTTGTAAAGATTTTGCCAACTGACCTGACGCATAGCTTCTAATTCTAGGGTATGGCCTCGGCTTGGTTCTAAGGCATCAGCGACAAAAACAATACAACTGAGGTCGCTCATCTGGGGATTTCCCAAGGTATGATTGCGAATAGCACTTAATATTTCTTCATCTTGAATGTTAAAGGTATCTCTAGCGACCATTGCACTGACATCAGCATGAAGTAAATGGGGGTTAGTCCCACAGACGGGATCAATTTCTGCCATTTCTTTCTTAGCCATTTCTAAGAGTTTGACAGGGGGAAAAAATTTGGCCAAGTCGTGCATTAAACCTGCTTGGGCAGCCTTTTGGGGGTCAACTTGATGACAATGAGCTAATTCTATACATAGCTGTTCTACCCCTAAAATATGTTGTAGGCGATGGTCAGAAACATTATCTTTTAACCAGGTAATCACCTGTTCTCGCATAGGAAGTTGGGATCTATGAGAATTTCTGTTTTCATTGTAGCTAATTCTTTTTCGATTTAACAAAATATAATTATAGGGCGCAAGCAATGCGCCTCTACCTATGCAAACTACTTTATGTCTAGACGACGAGGAGTTAAGATTAAATTGTATCAGGATCAATGCCCTGTTCTCTTAATATTTGAGCAAGACGATCAGCCCTTTGCTTTTCTAACTCGAACTTTTCATCTCCAGTTAACAAAATATTGCCTGAACCATCGCACCATCTTAACCATTGTTCATAAAACTGTCCTTCAAATTCCCCTGACCATAAAGTTAAGCCTAAATTCAGTTCTTCTAGCAAATAATTCTCCTGTAATTGATAACGAACAACTTGTCTTTTATAAACTTGTAAAACATTTTCACTCAAGTATTTTAAAGGATCAAAAATTACATAATAACTGACTACTGCATCTAGATAACCTTCTAGCTTACTCTCTAATTCATTATCTCCTTTATTAGAAACAATTTCAATGGCAATTTCTGGAGATTTACCAAAATTCCAAATAAAATAAGAACGGTTCTTCTTTTGACTCCAATCTTCAGGACATTTTACCCTGAAACTTAACATTACATCCGGCACTAAAGGCGGTTTTTTTTCAGCATAAAATAACCCCACATTTGCCGTGACTAAAAAAGGGATTTCTACATTAAGAGAACTATAAGCAGAAGAAGTTAATAAACGTTGTTGTTTTTCTGAAATCAGATTATCCACTGGTTGCTCATCCTCAATCACTACCTCACTAATATCTGGTTCAGGCATTAATTCCCATTCTGTTTCAGATGAAGATGATAGATCGGGGCTATCATTAATATTAGAAGAAGTTGTTGTTACATTCATCACTGTTTCCTTAAGAGTTAATTAGTAGAATTAGAGTCCTATTATAATTATAGGATTTTTTTCAAATTAGATCAGGATCAATTCCCTGTTCTCTTAATATTTGAGCAAGATGATCGGCTCGTTGTTTTTCAGTTTCAGCCCGTTGCTTTTCAGTTTCAGCCCTTTGTTTTTCAGTTTCAGCCCTTTGTTTTTCAGTTTCAGCCCTTTGTTTTTCTAACTCGAATTTTTCATCTCCAGTTAACAAAATATTGCCTGATTTATCGCACCATCTTAACCATTGTTGGTAGAACTGTCCTTCAAATTCCCCTGACCATAAAGTTAAACCTAAATTGACTGCTTCTAGCCAATAATCCTCCTGTAATTGATAACTAGATACTTGTTTTTTATAAACCTGTAAAACATTTTTACTCAAATATTTTAGAGGATCAAAAATTACATAATAATCAACTCCTGCATCTAGATAATTTTTAAACTTACTCCCTAATTCATTACCCACTTTATTAGAAACAATTTCAATGGCAATTTCTGGGGATTTACCAAAATTCCAAGTAAAATAAGAACGGTTCTTCTTTTGACTCCAATCTTCAGGACATTTTACCTTTAAACTTAACATTACATCCGGCACTAAAGGCGGTTTTTTTTCAGCATAAAATAACCCCACATTTGCCGTGACTAAAAAAGGGATTTCTACATTAAGAGAACTATAAGCAGAAGAAGTTAATAAACGTTGTTGTTTTTCTGAAATCAGATTATCCACTGGTTGCTCATCCTCAATCACTACCTCACTAATATCTGGTTCAGGCATTAATTCCCATTCTGTTTCAGATGAAGATGATAGATATGAACTAGAACTAATATTGGGAGAAGTTGTTGTTACATTCATGACTGTTTCCTCTTACTATAATATGATTAGAATTTGTCCTTTGCTTTGGTAAATAATTTAAAGTAAATTGTCTGCATCATTTCTTTAACGGGAAAGACAATAAATGTAATAGGATTAATCGTGACAATAATATTACGATTATCACTTTTTGCCCCTTTTATAATTTGTTTGGCCACCCAATCTGCTGACATGACACCAATGGGATTTAGATTACTTTTAAAGGGCCCTAAAATCAACTTTCTGACCACACAGGGCGCATCTAAACGCCGTAAGGTAATTAAGTCACCAAAGCTTCTTTTACTCAGTTCATAAAGGGGACTTAAAGCGGGATTAACTTCCGCTTCTGAGGTATTAACCCAGACTTCTTTTCTAACTTTATCTTGATTGGTTTTAACGGTTTTCAAGAAACATTCCATTAATCGCCAACCGGAAAAAGTATTAACTTCATAGGATTTAATGATGGCTTCTTCACTTCTTTCTTGATGAACATTCAAACCATGATTAATAATTAAAATATCAATTTTTGTGAGTTGATCTATCAAATCTGTTTCCTTTCCTACTTGCCACGTTAACGTTTTAACAGGTAATTCTTGACCAGATATTTCTAAACTAATTTGCTTATTTTGAGAAGTTAAAGCGATAACTTTTGCCCCATTTAAGTGTAATTCTTTGAGCAAAGAAAGTCCCAAAGTTCCTGATGCACCAGTGACCCCAATAGTTTTACCTTTAAGAGATAAAGCAGTCCCCATGATTTTATCAACTAATGTTAAAGTTCCACTATAGTAAGCTTTTTGATTATCAAAATGATGTCGCCAATGATAAGGACGGTTAACAAACCAAGGGGCCGGAAGAGTGGTAAAATCCCCAGGACGATGAGTAAGATCTGTTAATTCATCCACATAAGGAACTCCTGCACCACGAGCGATCGCACCGAATAAAAAGGTTAAAGTATAAAGAGAACCCGTCCAAGCAACCCAACTATAAGGGATAGTTTGCCAAGAAAAAATTAAGCCAGGAATAAAACTTAAAGTTAACATTACTAAAGCTTCAGGTAAATCATTATACCAGTGAGCTTTACGATAAATTTCTTCACTTACTGCGGTTAAATCAGGTCGAAAAACCTTATGATGCCAAGAATGAAGACGATATAAAGGTTGCCAATAATGGGAAAGGGCATGATAACAATCTCGAACAATTTCTACCCAAAGAATTGTCCCTAAGATAATAATAACAGGAGTAATAATAGTGATTAAGTTATCCAAATCCATACCTTATTTAAAAATCCTTTGACGAGTGAGAGAGTAAAGTTTATTGATTCTAGAATACTATCCTATCTTAAATGTCCCTGGAAAAATTAGGATGAATACGGGGGTGAAGTTTTGCAGTCACGGGGTTTCCTCCGTATAAATGTTGTTCTACAATAATGGCCACATCTTGAGGTTGTACCCGACAATACCAGATTTCTTCTGGGGTAATGCGTACCGTTGGCCCACTACTACATTGTCCCTGACACCCGGTAGACATAACGACCACATCAGGGGGTAATTTAGCTAATTGAAATGCAAACAGAACTTGAGATGATCCAAAGGCCCGACAGGAAGAATGTTGACAGACAAGAATACATCGAGACGATAGGTTATTCATAATGTGACCGTATTTTCTTCGCAGGCCCCAATACTAACCCAGGTACTTGAACCATCAGACCAAAATTCTTTTTTCCAAATCGGGGCATTATGTTTTAAGGTATCAATGCCATAACGACAAGCGGCAAACGCTTCGGCCCGGTGAGGACATCCCACCGCAACTAAAACACTAATTTCTCCAATTTGTAGCCGTCCGGTACGATGATGAATGACGACTCGGTTAGTATCGGGCCATTGTTGACGAATAGTAGCCGCAATTTGACGAAAAATTTCTAAGGCCATGGGTTCATAGGCTTGATATTCTAAATAACGAACCGCTTTGCCTTCTGTTTGTTGTCTCACTGTCCCACTCATTAAGGCGATCGCCCCATTGGCCGGATCATCCGCTAAATTATACACCTCATCTAAAGAAAGGGGCGCAAAACTCATTCTCACACTATCTTGGGGGTTAATTTTGCTGTTCACGCCTAAACTCCTACAGACAGGACAACCACGTAATTACTAAATAATATGTTATCCTAGAAAAGTTCTTTAAATCTCGCACATCCAGGACTTCGGGTGTTTCTAATCAGAAAGACACCTGGATGGAGGATTAACCCGAAATAGGAGAAAAATTAATCATGCCAGTAGTTTCTCTTGCAGAATTGCTAGAGTCTGGGGTTCACTTTGGTCATCAGACCCGTCGTTGGAACCCCAAGATGGCCCCTTATATTTATACCGCCCGTAATGGTGTTCATATCATTGATTTGGTGCAAACCGCCCAATTAATGGAAGATGCCTATCAGTATGTTCGTAACTCCTCTGATCAGGGCAAACGGTTTTTGTTTGTGGGAACCAAACGTCAAGCAGCAGGAATTATCGCCCAAGAAGCCTCCCGTTGTGGGGCTAATTATGTGAACCAACGCTGGTTAGGGGGAATGCTAACCAATTGGGAAACCATTAAAAATCGGGTAGAACGCCTGAAAGAGTTGGAGGGAATGGAAAGCAGTGGACAACTTGATCGTCGTCCCAAAAAAGAAGCCTCTGTCCTCCGCCGAGAATTAGGAAAACTTCAGAAATACCTGGGGGGGATCAAAACCATGCGTAAGCCCCCTGATATAGTGGTTATTGTTGACCAAAGACGGGAATATAACGCGATTCAAGAATGTCAAAAATTGGGAATTCCCATGATTTCTCTCTTGGATACTAACTGTGATCCCGACTATGCTGATATTCCTATTCCCGCCAATGATGATGCGATTCGCTCGATTAAGTTAATTTTAGGTAAATTGGCTGATGCTATCTATGAAGGTCGTCATGGTCAATTAGACTCAGAAGAAGACTACGAGGAGTTTGATGAGAGTCTCGCTGAAGGGGACTACGATGATTACGATGAAGATGATGAGGAGAATGAAGGCGAAGGCGTAGAAATTGACGCTGAACTCTCTGATAATGAAGGGGAGGGTGAGGAGAATAACTAAAGGAATTTAACAGTCTTTCGGGCGAGGCCCCCTGCCTCTTGTAATGAGATGTAGGGGGTTAGATACTGTTAGGTGTGAGATGATTTTTCCCTCTCATGTCATCATAAGTTAATAGAGTAGGAACAGAAGTTAACATGGCCGAAATTTCAGCAAAACAGGTTAAAGAACTCCGTGAAAAAACTGGCGCGGGTATGATGGACTGCAAAAAGGCACTCCAAGAAAACCAAGGCGACATGACACAAGCTGTTGAATGGTTACGAAAAAAGGGCATTACCTCCGCCGAGAAAAAGTCTGGCCGACAAACGGCAGAAGGGCTGGTTCACAGTTATATTCATACTGGAGGACGCATTGGGGTTCTTGTAGAAGTCAACTGTGAAACTGACTTTGTGGCCCGTCGGGATGAGTTTAAGGAACTGGTTCAGAATGTGGCCATGCAAATTGCTGCTTGTCCCAATGTGGAATATGTGACCCAAAGCGAGATTCCTGACACCACCGTCGCCAAAGAAAAAGAAATTGAGATGGGACGGGAAGATTTAGCCAATAAGCCTGAAAACATCAAAGAAAAGATTGTTCAAGGGCGTATTGAAAAACGACGAAAAGAACTCTCCTTGTTGGATCAGCCGTTTATTAAGGATCAAAATATCACGGTTGAAGAGTTAATTAAACAAAGCATTGCCCAACTTGGAGAAAATATTCAAGTTCGTCGTTTTGTTCGGTTTATTTTAGGGGAAGGCATTGAAAAAGAAGAGGTCAACTTTGCTGATGAAGTAGCGGCTCAAACGGGTCAAACAACCCAAGAACCTGAACCTCAAGTTGAAGCGGTTGCCGAACCTGAACCTTTAGAAACAGCAGCAGAAACGGCACCAGCCGAAAAACCTGCGGCGCAAGAAACTCCCCTTAAAACTACTGGGAAAAAAGGTAAAAAAAGAAAGTAATCCTGATGGGAAAAATCTCATTAAGATTAAGGCAAAAGTTCGGAAGAATAATCCTGCTTTTGCCTTTTTTTAATCCAAAACCAAACATCAAAAATTATTATTTAAGATTGAATTATGGCCAAATCTCTCCAGCAAATTAGACAAAATTTGACCGCGTTGGAAGAACAAGCAACTCAACTTTCAACAGAGTTAAATGAGCTTTATCAACAATATTTAGAGTCCTTGAGTCAATCTGTTAATAAACAATTGATTCTAGCTGTGTATCAAATTTGTACCCAGATTTATCCTGAGGAATTTTTAAAATTATCTTATAGTCAGAGAGAAAAACTTCAAGAAAAAATCCGTAACTTAGGGAAAGGTATTCAACCTAAATTATTAGCTTATTTGTCCTTACCTCAACCCGCCCCAAAACCGACGATTACTGAACAACAAATTTTTCGGCAATTAGCCGTTCAAGATTCCTCATTTCAGTTACCAGAAATACCAGAAGCAAACGAAATTTACACGATAAAAACTCCCGAAGATTTAGTCAATTGGTGTAAAAAGATAGAGCAAGGAATTAGAATCGTTTTAGATGAGCTTTCTCAAGAAGTTAATCGTAATTTACAAAAAGCCCAGATTATTTCTAGTAATTTACCTCCCCAATTATTGGAAATGGCCTTACAAGCAGAAGAAGGGGGAATCTCAGCAGGAAATTCACCTAATATTTTAAACTTGTTGGTAGAAACAAGTCATAAAGGAGAGGATAAAGAAGAGGAAGATGATGATGATCAACCCTCACAAATTACTAAAATTTCTGCAATTCATTTAAGATTATCAGAAATAGAATTTGCTGATCCTCAATTAAGTATTCAACGCAAAGGCATTATGAAACAACTTGAAACCCTGAAAAAAATGCGAAAAGCTTATGGTTTGACTCAACAAGAGCATGCTCAAGCTGAAGCTGAAACCGCTTGGCGTTCAAGTTGGCATGAATAGGGGAAACAACAGAAAGTTTTAAAGAAATGGCGATCGCTTTCCTTTTTTTGGGACAACCTAATTATCTTGCTGTCACAGTTTACCGTATCAAGCTTGTACCAAAAGAGCAATCGCCAAAAATTAGATCAATTTTAGTTTAAACTTAACTTATTTAAGACAGATTGAGTTGAAACAATATGACGGTCTAAGCCTAATTTTTCAGGCTCAACCCCCAGTGCTAAAGCCACTAATTGAGGTAAATGTAACACGGGAATACCTAATTTATGACCGATGACTTTTTCAACTTCCGGTTGTCTTGAATCTAAGTTTAAATGACACAAAGGACAAGGAGTAACTAAACAATCTGCCCCCGCTTCTATTGCTTCTTTGAGGTGATTTCCTGCCATTTTAAAGGATTGTTCTGTGGCATAACTAGAAAGGGGCCAACCACAACATTGTGTTCTTCCTTGATAATAAATGGGATTAGCTCCTACCACACGGAAAACGTTTTCTAAGGACTCTGGATGAAAGGGGTTATCATAGGTTAGTTTGTCTTGACTGCGTAATAAATAACAGCCATAAAAAGCCGCACAATTTAATCCTGAAAGCTTACGTTTAACTTTTTTTTGTAAGTTATCAAGTCCATAATCAGCCACTAATGCCCATAATAAATGTTTGACTTCTGTGCTACCTTGATATGGAGAACATTGTTCTTTTTTTAAAAAACCGTTGACTTTTTCAAGATAAGAAGGATCATTTTTTTGTGCATCTTTTAACCGTTCATCTACATGACCAATCACTCCTTGACAGGTGCTACAATGGGTTAAAAGGGGAAGATTAAGGGACTCTGCTAAAGCAATATTCCGCGCATTAACAGTATCTTCTAATAGTTGAGAGTCTTCTTTATAAGTTCCTGAACCGCAGCAAGCAGCTTTTTTAAGTTCAATTAATTCTATCCCTAAAGCATCAGTTAGGGCCGCAGTCGATAAATACAGTTCACGACAAGCTCCTTGAGCAACACAACCAGGATAATAAGCGTATTTTAGCATTGAGTTTAATGTGTCGATGGATGGATATCGACTATAATTATAATAAAAACATAGCTAATTTATTATAAGTTATTTGTTAAGATTTAGAAATTTTGTAGGGGCGGGTTTTTGTTACAGTCTATGATTCTCACAAATAAGTTAAATAAACCCGCCCTAATCTGTAATTTATTTTGCTTAGGCACTTAGCCAAATATTATCAGTTTATTGTTCTATCCGTTACAATATTGGTATGATTTTCATTTGCTAAAACAAAACAATGAAAGTAAGCAACAAGCAAGATTTAGTAACATTATTACAGCAACATCAAGACCATTTTAAAAAATTGGGCGTACGTCGTTTTGGTTTGTTTGGATCATTTGTAAAAGATCAAGTCAATGAAGATAGTGATGTAGATATATTAGTGATGTTTGAACCAGCATTGAAAACTTTTAATAATTTTATGGAGTTATCAATTTTCTTGGAAGATTTATTAGGTCGAAAAGTAGATTTAATTACCATTGAGTCCTTAAGTCCTTATCTCGGTAAAAAAATTTTAAAGGAAGCAGAATATGTCTCACTCTCCCATTGATTATTTAAGTCATATTCTTGATGAAACGAGTTACTTAATCAAAACTTGAATGGCGAAAAATAGCAGGAATGAGAGTTCAACAATTGACAATTGTCAATTGCCCATTGATAAATTAATCCATAATTATTTTGGGGTTGATTATGATATTGTTTGGGATGCTATTATTAATGAAGTTCCCCTTTTGGATAGTAAAGTGAGGGAGATTGTTAAGAAATGCTCTGAACTATAACTTATCTTCTTAACTCTTACTAGAGTCTTCAGAAACGTTTTAAGAGATTTTTATCGATAATTAATAATGGCATCAATTAATCCTTCTAAAGTATATTCTTTTGCTTCTATATCAACTCTCCCTAAGATTTTATGACAAGTTTTAGACGTTTGAGGCCCAATAGAAGCCAAACAAACATCTTCTAATAATGATAACATATTTAATTCAGAATTACTATTTATTTCTTGTTTCAATAACTCATGAAAATTCTGCACGGTTTTAGAACTTGCAAAGGTTATAATATCGACTTGTTTTTGTTGTATTGCTTCCCAAGCATCAGGATTAATTTTTTGAGGACATCCTGACTGATAAGCAGCAACTTCTATTACTTCTGCGCCCTGTTTTTGTAATTCTTGAACTAAGATTTCTCGGCCACCTGTTTCAACACGGGGAAATAATATTTTTTGGTGATTTAATATTTCTGGAAAGTTTTCTACTAGAGAGTCTGCCACAAAATTAGGAGGAATAAAGTCAGGGGTTAACCCATGATTTTGTA
Source organism: Crocosphaera sp. XPORK-15E (assembly GCF_034931425.1). Lineage (NCBI taxonomy): Bacteria > Bacillati > Cyanobacteriota > Cyanophyceae > Chroococcales > Aphanothecaceae > Crocosphaera > Crocosphaera sp. XPORK-15E. Next base: position 233,273 of record NZ_JAYGHQ010000006.1, on the reverse strand, counting down.
AAAAAGATGCGGTTTTTTTGCCGACAACAGCAATTTTAATTCCTCCCAAAGCACGGGAATCTTTTCCTAATTTTTTTAAGCGTTCAAAAAAGAATTGCACCCCATTTGCTGAGGTTAAAATCAACCAATTAAAGGAATATAATTCTTGAATTGCTTTATCTAATGCTTCCCAATTAGACGGGGGTAAAATTTCCAATGCTGGCATTTCAATCGTTGTTGCACCCTGCTGTTGTAACATTACACTAAATTGACTTGACTGTTCAGCAGCACGAGTAATTAAAACAGTTTTTCCCTTTAAAGGAAGGTCAGAAGATGAGGACATATTTCTTAAATTAACTACTTTTCCGATCACAATAATTGCTGGCGATAATGAGATACCAGATACTTGATCTATTATAGTCTTTAATGTACCTATCCAGACATTTTGTTTCGGACTTCCTCCATTACGAATAATAGCAATTGGTTCATCAGGTGATCGCCCATTCTCTAGTAAATTGTTAATTATTTCTCCAAGGGTTTTTGTTCCCATTAAAATAACTAATGTGTCAATCTTTGCCAAAGCATCCCAATTTAATAAATTCGGTTCATGGCCTGTTATTACCACAAAACAACGACTTAGTAACTTATCCGTTAAGGGAATTCCAGCAAGTAAAGGGGCCGCTAAAGCAGAAGAAATTCCAGGCACTAATTCATAATCACAACCTGCTTTAATCAAAGCCTTTATTTCTTCATTTGCCCTACCAAATATCAAGGGATCACCACTCTTTAATCTTACAACTATTTTGCCTTGTAAGCAATAATTAATCAGTAAATTATTAATAGTATCTTGAGGGGTACTCGGTAAACCACCACGCTTACCAACATTCAATTTAAGACAATTTTCTGGAACTAAATCAAGAAATTTTAGATCAACTAAAGCATCATAAACTAAAATATCAGCTTGAGATAAAAGCCATTGACCACGAATAGTTAAATAATCTAAGTTACTAACTCCTGAACCCACCAAATAAACTTTACCTTTCATGAAAATTATTGATTATTTTGTCAATTATAAAATTCTAGAAATTAACTGATAAATTAACCGAAATAAAGATGTAACTGCGATTAACCCTGCTCCAGCAATTACTGCAATAATTAATATCTCAGGGAAAGATAAACTACCACGAAGTACCGGAATAAACATTAATAATAGCGCAGTAATTACACCAATAACTAGAAAATCTTTACCTTCAATAATACGACGATATTGAGCATAAATTAATCCTCCAATTGCCATACATCCGAGGATAATTCCAGGGGTAGAAATTAAACCTTTTAAAGCAATAATTAATAACACCCCTTCAAACCCAGTAAATCCTGAACTAAGGATCAAATTAATACTTGAAAAAGACCTTTTAGCTACTGTTGAAGGAGGAGAAGGAGGAGAAACAACAGGAATAGGTGAAGGGGTTTGAATGGCTGTATTTGGAGTAGTATTTATAGGAGAAGAAGGAGAAGAAGGAGAGGACTGTAAGGCTTCTAAAACATCTGTTGCACTGCTATAACGCTCATTAGGAATTGGTAATAAAAGACGATCTAAAACAGCAGCTAACTTATCGCTAATTTTGGGGACATTGGGTTTCCAATTCCAAGAATTATGATAGGAATCATACAATTCTTCTGGAGGTTTGCCAGTTAAAAGATTGAGACAAGTTGTGGCCAAAGCATATAAATCTGTGGCTGGATAAACTGTTGAACCTTGCATTTGTTCAGGAGGAGCAAACCCCATCGAAAAAATTCCCGTTGAGCGTTTTTGTTGATTACTAGCACCTGCGGTTACTTGTTTAACTGCCCCAAAATCTAGTAAATATAAACGTCCCTGTTTATCCCGCATAATATTAGAGGGTTTAATATCCCGATGAATACAATTATGATCGTGAATAAATTGCAAAACCCCTAAAATTTCTGTCATTACCTCCATAACTTGCGCTTCAGAAAACACCCCATTTTTGTGTAATTCTCTTTCTAAATCTTCCCCATCAATTAATTCTTGAACCAAATAAAAAAATTGTTCTTCTTGCTTCGTCAACCCATTAGAAACCACTAAGGGAAAAAACGCATATAATTGGGGAATTTGGGGATGTTTACTGCCTAAATCTTCTAACGTAACCGCTTCTCGTTCAAATAAATTTTGAGCAATAGCCAACGCTTGATCACTTAAGTTTCCCTCCGGTTGAAACTGTTTCACCACACACAAACGCATGGTCGGAGTATAGCGATCTTTGGCTAAAAATGCCGCCCCAAACCCCCCTTTACCCAGTAATTTAGAAGGAAGATAACGACCGGCTAAAATTAGCGGCATTCCACAACTGGTACAGTATTTTTGTTGAACCGTTTTTAGAGTCATCGGATCATCAAGATCCGAAAAATAATTTTTAGGATGAGAACATTCGGGACGAGTACAAAGGATTTCCATATTAAATGGAGAGAATAAAAATTTTATGTGCTTTTATTGTAAGCAAGGGATTGGATTTAGACAAATTTCTCGAACTGGAGACAATTTTACTTATAACTTCAGTAGGGGCTTAATATTATTAAGCCCCTACTGCTGCTGACTTCTACTATATCGCGCCCCAGAAGTGCAGGTTTCCCGAATTTCTACCCCTTGAAGTCCTGAAAGTCCCGCTGTTTCCAATTTCTCAAAAATCCATTGAGCGATCGCTTCACTGGTAGGACTTTCTAACCCCGTGGTTTCATTGAGATAATAATGATCTAAAAAATTTTCGAGCAGAGGCTCCAAATACAGCTTAATATCCCCAAAGTCCATCACCATTCCTTGTTTTGGCCCCTCTGAGATCAGGCGATCGCTACTCACATAAACTCGGCCAACCCAACTATGGCCATGAAGACGACGGCATTTACCATCATGATAGGGGAGTTGATGGGCTGCTTCAAAGCGAAATTCCTTGTAAATAGTCCATTGATGGGGTGAGTTCATAATCTAAGTTTGAGATAATGAGGAGTGAGTACGGGCAAACCTGACGTTAATTAAACAAAACAGGGATTACATAACACCTTATTTTAAACTTTTGAGTCTCCGCTACGTTCCCGCAAAGACTGTTCCGCTTCTAATTCCTGATTTAAAAAATAGTTAAGAAAAGTCCGAATAACAGCAATAGCCCCTAATTTTCCTAGGGCTTCCCATGAGGGAGCAACTGTCGTCGCTAAAATGTCCGAGCCTAATTGAAATTCTAAGGCCAAAGCTAACCAAGAACCAAAACGAATACGCACCTCTAAAAAAGGAAAAGACTTACGACGAATACCCAAAATTACGGCACGAAACGATCCGAAAAAGCCACAAATCACGCACAGCACCGAAACAAACTCTATGATTAACCGAAAACCCCCAACCCAACGTTCTAAGATCTCAGCTAAATTTCCTAATAATCCCATTTTCCTCTGGTCTAGTCACTTCAATTTAATCTTAGTGCCATTTTTAAGAGGGCAGTTGTTTACTTTCTATAACCAATCTCAGTTTTTACTCTGTTGAATTAAGCACAACTACACAGGAATAGAGAGAAACTGCCCAAGATTTCCTCAAAATTACCGAGGAAGGCAATCAGCAATTTTTCTAGAATGAAATTAAGTTAAAGAATACATAAATCACCTTCAAGAGTTTGAGGTTTTCAAGCTATGGTTTTCACCTCAATTGACAGCAAACAAGAAACGAAACAAATATCCCGAAAAGTTGAGCATATTTTAAAGAAGAAATATCCTAAAAGACATCATCATTATGGCTTAGAAGATTTCTTCTGTTTTCAGACAGAAACCGGAACCATTATTGATTGGAATGAATCCCGTAATATTTTAACCAGTGAAGATTTTATTCTGGGTTTAATTGAAGGATTAGAAGAAGAAATCGGCAGCGCAGCAGGAGTCGTTACCTATAACATTGGTAAAGAATGGGGTAAACGAGATGCTGTCTTTTTTCAACAGTGGCTTTATTCCGAATATGAGTATGAAAAACCCCTTAATCAACTCAATCTAAATTATGTTTTAGAAGCTTGGTGGTGGCCCTTTACTGCTCAAGGTTGGGGTAACTGGGAAGTTGATATGAGTGAGCAGAAAAATGGCTTTATGTTCGTCAATATTTTTGACTCTGCTGTTGCTCGAACTTTAGGGGATGTTGGCAAACCTGTTTGTCATATTTACGCTGGATTATTAGCAGGATTTTTCAGCAATTTAGTCAAAAAAGACTTAAATGGTATTGAGATTCAATGCTATGCTATGGGGGAAACTTATTGTAAGTTTCTCATCGGTAAAAAAGACCGAATTGATGCAGCAACTTTCTGGTTAAATGAAGGCGCATTAGCCAAAGATATTGAAAAGCGGTTGTATCATGGGGAGTATCTTAAATGATGAGTATAACAGCTTGGGCGGGGTTAAGTGTTAATGACTTTTTTCGTACCTATAATTGGACTGGTCAAACCCCAAAACTTCAACCTTTAGACACATCTAAAAACAACATAAAACCTTCATCTTTTTTATGTTTAAGTTTAGGAGAATTTCTCTCACAAGGTAACTGGACTGGTAAGGTTTCTCCTCAACCTTTAAATAAAGCAACTCCAATATCTAATAAAGCTTTGATGACGTTACCTGTTGCTGAATTTTTTCAAGAAATGGGCTGGCAAGGACTTCCTAATATAGCTCCAATGGCTCAAAAATCTTCTCTTTCTAAGGCAATTTCTTCACCCTCTCAAGACTTGAATGTAAACAATTTATCCGATTTATTCTAGAACCAAGACCATGCAAAAAGATTTTGAGAATTTATTCTATGAAGCCGAAGATCACTATCTTCAAACTTCAGACATTACGACCCTAAAAAATCAGGCTAACCGACTTAGAGAATGCTTAGAAATTTATCAGTGTCTACGGGATCAAGAAATCACTATTTTTCAATCTGTTGCTGATAGTTTAGTTGAGGCATTTCCTGATGAAAATAGCCCGCGTCTTGAACAGGCTTTAAGACATTGGATGTCTGTGATGCGTTATGGTGCAATGGCCCTGTTATTAAATAACCCTGATTATTTTAATCATCGTCTCTTAGAATGGCTCACAGATATGGTTCATGCTCAGGAAATGGTTGTCATTGAAACTCATCTTTTTGAGTGCTTAAAACAACAGTTAGAAGATAGTTTTTCTTCAAGACAAATGGAAATAATTAATCCATTCTTGTCTCAAGCAAAAACTATATTAATTGAACCAAAAGCCCAATTAAAAATAGCTAAGACAGGAGCATAAATAAAATGATTGATGTTGCAAGTTTAGTTAAAGATTCCTCATTAAAAGGGAATTATTTTTCCCCTGATGCCTATCTTCAAGGAGACTTTGAATTTGGCTTATTAGAGAATCGTAGTGGTTCCCGTTTACTGGCCTTACCTCAACCTTTATTAGAGGCTATGTATGCTACTTTAGAAGATGAATTAGGACAAGGAAGTGGTGTTGCTTTATTTAGTTGTGGTCGTTGGTGGGGAAAAAGTTTCTATCAGCGATTTGCCGAAGAAATTGGGGAATACTATGGACAACCCTTAGTACAAATGGAGATGATTCAATTTATCCAATGTCTAAAACAATGTTGGAAAACTCACGGATGGGGAACGCTAGAAATTGATCTAAAATATTATCAGAATGGCTTTTTAATTCCCAAAATTGTCAATTCTCCCTTTGCTCAATTTGCCCCCCAAAATAAGCGTCCAATGTGTTTCTTAGAAGCAGGAATTTTGAGTTCTTTCTTCAGTAAAATAACCGGACAAGAATTACACTGTCTTCAAACATCTTGTGAATCAATGGGAGCAGATTCTAATAACTTTGTTATTGGATTATCTGAACGAATTAAACCCATTGAAGCTTGGCGAGAAGAAGGTCATGATCACGCGACAATCATGGAATTATTGTGTCGAAATCAATCAAACTTAGCTAATTAATTCAGGAGTATTTAAACATGGCAAAAACTGTTAAACTTGACCCCATTAATCAAGAAGTTGCAATACAAACTAATGATAATCTTTTGAGTGGTTTACTGCAAAAAGATTTGAATGTTTGGAAAGAGTGCGGAGGAAGGGGAATGTGTTCCACTTGCCATGTTTTTATTACAGAAGGGATGGATAGTTTATCCCCTGTAAATCGGCGAGAAATGCGTACTATGGAAGTGATTACAACAGCTAATAAATTCTCTCGACTTGCTTGTCAAGCACGGGTAATTGGGGAAGGTGTTGTCGTTGAAATTCCCTCTGGTATGTATGTCAGTGAAATCGAAAATATTGAAGATTTAATTGGCCGTCGAGCAGAGGAAAATATCTTACATCCCATTACAGGAGCAGTATTAGTTGAAGCGGGAAAATTAGTCACTCGTTCGATGATTACCCAACTCAAAGATACTCAAGTCGAAGTTGCTGAATACATCGCCAAAACTCAAGATGTATAAAACACTTAACCTAGTTAATTCTCTCGAAAACAAAGGAAAAATAAGCCAATGTTAACACAGTTTTCACGATTAAGTTTAGATGCAGATGGCCGTTATGCAACTGATGCAGAATTGGGGTTTATCGAAAGCTATTTAGACTCGGTAGATCTGCGAGTCAGTACCTACGAAAAAATTCGGGATAATGAAGTAGCAATTCTCCTGGAAGTTGAAGAAAAAATGCACGAATTAAACCCAAATAATTGCCTATATACGATGGGTGAACATGAAAAAGAAATTTGTCGCCGTGACCGCAAAAATGCAGTCCGTTATGCTAGTGCTTCCATGTTAATTAACGACTTAGATCGTTTACGGGATGGACTTTTAATTTGGGTACAAACTATTGTTCGTGCTGTGGGTTATAAATTCTTTGTTCGTACCCATTATCCAACAATTCAGGAGGTAATTAAACAATATTTAACCCCTGAAGAAGCTGCCTTAATTCTCCCTGCTTTACAAGTTGATAGTACCATTCTTGGTGCCTAAAGTTTCTAGTACAATTGAGCAATTAAATCTTGAGGATTTTAGTAATGAATGAGCAAAATACTGCCTTTAATGTAACTTTAATTAATCCCAAAAAAGAGCTACATAAGACCATTAAAGTGGCAGCAGATGAATATATTCTTGACATGGCTGAACAAGAGGGAATTAAGCATCCTTGCTCTTGTCGTGCAGCAGCTTGTTTTGATTGTTTAGCTAAGGTTATTGAGGGTAAAGTTGAACAAAGTGGAAAAGCTTTATCTTTTCTTCGTCCTCATGAAATCAAAGAAGGTTATGTCTTACTTTGTGCCGCATCTCCAACTTCTAATTGCACAATTTTAACTCATCAAGAAGAAGAATATCTTGCCTAAAGGTTCATTAAGTTAACTCAGAAATTTAACAGGATTAAACATCATGGAATCACAAGTAGAAACCCAAGAATTAGAAAATGAATCTAGTGCTAATAACCTCTCTGATATCTTTGATTTACTATCAGGAGTTGGCCTATTTGGGGGTGTCGTTGGCTCGTTTTTTGGTAATGCTGCTTTTGCCACAATTCCCCTTTCTTTTTCCCTGGCTTTACAAATGGCTAATCGTCGCCAATTAAAAGTAGAAATGGCTCAGGTTCAGCAAACAGCAATTATGCAGTTAACTGAGCAAATAAATAATAATAAATCTGTTATTTTTGAGCAATTTAACCAGTCAAAACAAGAGACTAATAATCAGTTGGGGCAACAAAATCAAGCCTTTCAAGCTAAGGTCAATGATTTGTCAGATAAATTACAAGATGCTCAGCAATCTATTGATGGGTTAATGCAAGAAGATAGAAAACTTAATGAGTTTACTAATGCTTTGAATTCTCAGCAACAACAAGTTGAAGAAATTGTCAAGAGTTTACAACAAATTGAAAACTTATCTCAAGTTATTCGGAGTAATCCTGATGGGGTTGAAGCTTACTATCAACGGGGTTTAAGTCATCAAAAATTAGGGGATAAAACTGGAGCAATTGAAGACTATACCGAAGCGTTACATCTAGATTCTACTTATGCTAAAGCTTATCACAGTCGTGGTATTCTTTTGGCAGAATTAGGCAGTAAAAAGCAAGCAGTTGAGGATTTACGCCTCGCGGCTAAATATTACTTTGAACAAGGTGATATTGAAAGCTATGAACAGGCCAGAAATCTGAGCAAAGAATTCTATGAAGTACGTCATTCTCTTATTGATAATCAGAATGCAAAAGCCGCAGTTTCTGATGAGTCAATGATCAAAGAACCACAATCAAGTATGATAGATTTAATTGCTGTAGGTCATCTTTTTGATGATGACTCTGATCCTGAGCAAAACGTTACTATGCTTGGTTAGACTAGACAAGAAAATTTCATACTTTGTGTCTAAATTCTCCTTGTTGTCAGCGATCTTGTCATAAAGATCGCTGTTTTTTTATTGAAAGAGGAGAAGTTTACGGAGTGCGTAGGTATTTGAAGACGCGATCGCAGCATCGGTTCTGTTGAAAACGGCTCAGGAACAGGATTTAAGCACTTTAGTCGAACTTTAAAAAACTTTTTTGAGCAAATCCCTTGACAAACTTTCGTTAACCTTGATATGATTATAGTCGGCTCAAAAAATATGGGACTGTAGTTCAATTGGTTAGAGCACCGCCCTGTCACGGCGGAAGTTGCGGGTTCGAGCCCCGTCAGTCCCGTAAAAAAAACATAACAAAATCATCAGTTAAGCCATTTGTTCTTCGAGACGGGCTTGGGCTAAATCCCTGATTAGGGCAGCGCGTAGATTGATGTAATGATTCAGATGATGGCATTCATCATGACTGAGGTTTTTCTTTTGTTGAAGCTTTGCCATCAAACAATTGACTAAATCAGCTTGACTCAGACTTAGTAGGGTTTGAGCTTGGGTTTGTTCAATGATAGACCATAATTGACGTAAAATCGTGGGACTCATGAGAGATTAAACCTCACACTCACAAAAATCTAAAAAGATTATAAAATTATTTGGGGCTTTTTGACAGTAGCAACAATAACATTTTTTCCCCACCACAGTCGTAACGGTGTTAAATTCCCTCAGTCTAAAGCCTGGGGTTATACAAACGAAGCCCGCGAAGGCGGGCTTTAAGCTTATTCTCAAGTGTTTTGTCAGGAAATAACCCGATTAAACCGCAGAACTTTGACGAATCACATAATGTTGTTCAGGGGCAGGATAACCAGCACTGCCTAAAGTTTCACGAATGGTTTTATTGGTGTCAAAATAAACTTGCCAATAATGTTCGTTATGACAATAGGGACGGACTGCAAGAACAGGCCCAGCAAGATTAAACTCCAAAATTTCTACATCAGGTTGAGGGATTTCCATGACATTAGGAATTTGGCGTAATCTTTCCTGAAGTAAATTAATCGCCTCAGCATGATTCACACTATGATTAAGTTGTGCCACCAAATCAACCCGACGGTAAGGGTTAGCGGAAAAGTTTTGAATATTATCGGCAAAAATCTTATTATTTCCGATAATAGTTCTTACATTATCCATCGTATTAATGGCAGTAACAAACAAGCCAATTTCTTCAACCGTTCCGATGACACCTGCCGTAGCAATAAAGTCACCCACGGCAAAAGGACGGAAAATCACCAGGAAGACACCCGCCGCAAAATTCGCTAAGAGTCCTCCCCAAGCGGCCCCAATGGCAATACCGGCCGCAGCTAATAAAGCCGCAAAGGACGTGGTTTCAACGCCAAAATACCCAAGAATAGCGACGATTAAAATGATTTTTAGGGCAATGTCCAAAAAATTCGCCAGATAAGCAACCAGCGTCGGTTCAATGCTTTGTCGCTTCAGAAGACGAGAGAGTAAACGAACACCCGTTTTAATTAACCATTGTCCCACCACCCACAGAATAATTGCCCCAATGAGTTTGAAACCAAACCCGGCCAATTGGCTTTTAACGGTTTCCACAAAAACATTCACTTGCACGGCATCGACTGGCATTTGCATTATGTACATATATGTAGCCTCCTCAACACATTTAAAAAGCTTTCCCTTATAAGATATAAGTATTTACCACTCAAGATCAAAATTAATAACTGTTTACCCATCGCCGATGAAAACATCTCAAGTCCTCAAACGCTACGAACAAGGAAAACTCGATTTCCGAGGAGAAAACCTGAGAGGGCAAAATTTTAAAGGAAAAAACCTCACGGGGGCCAATTTCAGTCAGGCCGACATTCGAGGGGCAAATTTTGCTGAGGCCATACTCACAGGGGCCAACTTTTATCAAGCTAAAGGCGGACTACCGAAAAAGTGGGCTGTGAGTTTGATCGGATTTTCCTGGTTGTTAGCCGCCTTATCGGGGATTTTTTCGGGATTTGCCGGAAGTTTTGTGGTGCTGACTTCAGAAAGTCTGGACATAACTAACCAAATCGCCGGATGGACAGCCATCATTATTTTGATCCTTTTTTGTATTTTCAGCTATCTTCAAGGCTTAGAAGGGGGGTTAGGGGCAGTGGTAATTGCCTTGATGGCCACTGGGGTGATCGCCGTTGCTTTTGCGGGATCTTTGCCCTTTTCCTTATCCATGGCCCTGACTTTTGGGGTAACTTTTTGTCTTCATTTAGTCGTGGCGATCATTGCTGCGGTGGCCGGAGCGATCGCAGGGGCAGCAGCAGGGGCCGTCGCTGGTACGGCGGCGATCGCCTCCATGTTTCCTTTTGCGGTTGTCATCGCCTTTCTGCTTGCTGTAGAGGAAGCGGAAGTCTTTTCCTTCACCATTTTTGGGGCGGGGATAGCGGCCGTGACGGTTACTTTATTAAGTGCTTATCTGGGTTGGCGTTCCATAAAAGGCGATCCTAGAGATCAGTGGATTCGTCAAATTGCGATCGCCTTTACCTCTATTGGTGGTACAAGTTTTTATCAGGCCGATCTCACGGATGCCAATTTTACTGGAGCAACCCTAAAAAGTACGGATCTTCGGCAAGCTACTCTGACGAGGACTTGTTTTCACAACACCCTTAAATTAGAAGATGCCAGACTGGGAGACTCCATTCTCTATGAACCTGTGGTTCGGGATTTATTGGTGAATCCTCAATTTGGCTATAAACAATATTATGGCAAACTCAATTTACGGGGTGCGAATTTGGATGGGGCCAACTTACATCGGGCCAATTTTAAACTAGCAGATCTGACTGATGCTACGTTTCACGGGGCTAATTTAGAGGGGGCAAATTTAACGAAAGTTGTGGCTAATCATACTAATTTTACGGGAGCAAATCTCACAGGGGCTTGTGTGGAAGCCTGGAAAATTGATGAGGGGACGCAGTTGGAGCAAGTCGTCTGTGATTATGTTTTTCTCTTAGAAAAAACCAATCAATACGGCAGTCGCAAACGCCGTCCTAGCAATGATGCTCGAAGTTTTAAACCTGGGGAATTTGAGAAATTGTGCCGGCCGCCAATTGAGGAGGAATAAACTGTTATCTAAAAATATAATAAATACTCTCTAGTAATACCTAAAATCTGGGGTAGACTCAGAGGCGTTCCTAAATTATCTTTCCTTATTGACAAAAATGTCAACTATTCAAACTCAAGAGAATTTAATCACGAATATTACTGGCGAACCCTATCAACCCGCCAGACTTTATTATCAGGTTTCTAATAAAAAGACGGTTTTAGGGGTGTTTCAAAAGCTTAAATGTATGGAGTATCATCCCTCAAGCGATCGCTGGTATTGGTTATACATTGAAGAAGCGAAAAAAATTCGGTTTGAGCAGTCTTATAATAAAATTCCCAAGGATGTGCAACCTGTGCCTTTAGGTTATTTTAGTTTCATTGATGATGAAATAATGATCTTAGAGGTTCGTTCTTTTCAACGCTTGATCGAAGCAATTAAGTTCTTTCAAACTCGATTAAATTGGCGTGCGGCTGAACCTTTAAGATTACGTTTGGTTAATAAATTCTTTGGTTCTCTGCCCAATGAAACCCCAAAACCGCCGACTTCTTTTGCTGAATTTTTTGATCGGGATGATATTATTATTCACAGTCCCGAAGCCCTAGAACAAGAATTAATGGCTGTAGAAAGTCAATACGAAACTAGGGAAGAAAAAGAAGCGGCTATAACGGCTTATATGCAAGAAAAATCCAAAGAACCTTTACCGGAAATTGAAGAAATAGCTATCAGTATTCATGAAGAAGGTATGATGATTTTAGAAATGGCTTTACGGATGAAACATATTGAAGCTTGGGAACATTGGAACGGAAATAAGGATTTTACTCAGTATGATTTAGTTCAAAATATGATAGCTTCTCTGCCTGATAATTCTGATCAAGAATAATGATCTTAATCTAAATTATACCGAAAATCTGTAGGGGCATGGCATTAGAAATTTATTGCGCCTTTCCTAAAGCTTAATACTCGCCATGCCCAATATTAATATTATCTACATTTTTTGGTGAATATACAAAGATTCAGGACACGGCGATTGTTAATTTATGGTTTAAATACAAGGATTTTTGATGCCGTGTCCCTACATTATTAATTATCACCGAAAATCTGTTTCGATTTCTTCGCGGTTTAAATGTTCAACAAAGAATACTTAGAACTACTCCCTAACCAAAAAATTGTTGATTTTACTAACCCAAATAAAAACCTAGAAGGTTACTATTATCCCGTTCGTTTAAATGATACCTATGGGTTACAAATTGATTGTTCTATTAATGATTTAACTGAACCCCAACCTATTGACAGTTTTATAGTTCTTAGAGAAGAAATTGAATCTAAATTAAAAGGTAAACCTGCTACAATAGGACAGACATGGATGTTATCAGGTTTCCTCCCTGATAAAAATAGCAGTAAAACTCCTGAAGAAATAGCCAAATATTGACGCTGAACTAGAAACAATTAAGGATATTTTAGACAATTATACTGTTGACTTGCCCAAACTAAATATTCAAAAACAAACATTAGATATTAATTTAATTAACTATGAAAAACGCTTACAAGAGGATATTAAAAACAAATTAGAAAAATCTGACAACTTAGAATTTTTCAATAAATTTAGTAAATTATCTCACCAAAAATATATTGTACAAATAACAAAAGACTATGAAAATATGGAATTAGGATTAAGAATTTTAGAAAGCAATATTAACATTATTCGTAGTCAAATAGAAGCCGAAAAATCAAACCGCGATCGCAACTTTCAAACCTTAGTTACCGTCATTGGAACAGGAACTGCTGTTACTTCATTAATTGATTATGAAGGCAAAAAATGTGAGGCAATTTTTCAACTTATTCCGGTGACAACTCATTGGTGTAATAATTCTTTAACTAAAACCATTCTTTTTCCTGTTGTAATGATTCTAATTTTTGGTATAATTGGGTTAGGATTTAAAAAATTATTCAGCAAATAAATATAAACAATAATTGCATTTATCCCTAGAAAGGTTGAATCTTCAAAAAAATTATGAAGAAATATCCGCCTCAAAAATTGAGACAGTTTTTTTATTATTTATCTAGATAACAAAACTTATTTCTTAATAAATCTCCGCTTCTAGTTGTTTCGTTGGGACAAAACATTCCCCAGGTAACAAAACAGGTTGAGGGCGAAAAATTAGCTGTCCTCGGTGGCTTTTTTTATGAATAGCAATGCCAGAGGGCCGCTTCCCCTGCTTGGAGTGCAACACACAATAGGTGCGATAAATTCTTTGGGCGGCCCGTAACAAATGGGGGTCAAGTACAATGGTTGAATCCATCCGTTGTTGTCTAGGGTCTTTAATTTGGGGTGAATACACCATAATTTACACTCCTCACACATTACATTGCTTGTAGTTTACCGTCATCCAATCAGAAGACGGATAAATTACGCCCTATGATTCCAAAATTTTCAAAAGAATGTCTCCCATGGCCCGACAACCGACAGATTTCATGCCAGGGGACATAATATCTCCAGTACGATAGCCTTGGGCCAACACCTCCAAAACCGCCTTTTCTATCTTATCCGCAGCTTCCGGTTCATTTAAACCATAGCGTAACATCATCGCTGCACTGAGAACCTGAGCCAAAGGGTTTGCTTTATCCTGTCCCGCAATATCAGGAGCCGAACCGTGTACGGGTTCAAATAAACCAGGCTTTTCTAACCCTAAACTAGCAGAAGGTAACATCCCAATGCTACCCGTTAACATGGCAGCCGCATCAGAGAGAATGTCCCCAAATAAATTCCCCGTAACAATGGTATCAAACTGTTTAGGCGCACGAACTAACTGCATGGCCGCATTATCTACATACAGGTGAGAAAGTTCCACATCAGGGTAATTTTCCCCCATCAAGGTCACGCGATCGCGCCATAATTGAGAGACATCTAAGACATTGGCCTTATCCACAGAACATAATCTTTTGCTGCGTTTTTGGGCGGTTTCAAAAGCTACCTTAGCAATACGGTCAATTTCTGACTCCGTATAGGCCATGGTATTCACGCCTCTTTTTTCTCCGGTTTCTGTCTCAAAAATGCCTTTAGGTTGGCCAAAATAGATGCCTCCGGTTAATTCTCGCACTACCATAATATCCACCCCTTCCACCACTTCGGGTTTGAGGGAAGAAGCATTAATTAACTGGGGCAAAATGGTGGCCGGCCGTAAATTAGCAAAGAGATTTAAACCTGCACGAATGGCTAATAAACCCGTTTCGGGCCGTTGATGACGGGGCAAATTATCCCATTTATAGCCCCCAATGGCCGCTAATAAAACTGCATCACTGTTGCGACACAGTGTAAGGGTTTCGTCGGGTAAAGGGTTTCCCGTAGCATCAATAGCGGCCCCTCCAATGAGGGCCTCTTGAAATTTAAACTCAATTTCAAACTGATTTGCGATCGCCTTGAGAACATTGACGGTAACTGCTAAAATTTCAGGGCCGATGCCATCGCCAGGAAGAAGGGTAATGCAATATTGCCGCGTCATGATAGGTTCTTCTTTTTTACACTGTGATTATGGGTGATCGATCACCCCCTTTGCAGTTTAGCCGTGACGGTAGCCCTGAATCAATGGGGTGTGATCACAAATCAGAAATAACTAACGTAACGCCATTGTAATTAAGCCTTGTTGTCCGACTAAAATTTCTCGTAATAAACTACAAATTGCCACCCAAATAATCGGACTAATATCGACTCCGCCCAAGGGAGGGATGACTTTACGCACGGGCATTAACAAGGGTTCAGTGGGTAAAGCGATTAATTTCCAAGGAAACCGATTTAATTCTACCTGGGGATACCAAGTTAAGACAATACGAAAAATAAATAAAAAGGTCATTAGCCCTAAAAATAGACCTAATCCCCAATTGGTAAGATTAATAATATCCATAGAATCTTCTTAAAGGTTTAAAATTAACTTTTTTCAGTATAAACGCTTCTTAAGATCCTTGCCAAATTAATCATTAATAACGCTGCTGTTGCCTGATTCTACAACAATTTAGTCCACGAAGTCGGACGCTCATCCTAGGTTGCGTAGGCAACCTTTGTTTGTATAGCTTAACTCTTTAGAGTTAAAGTCCATTATTTGTGATAATTCTCAAGTCCAAAACTCAAAACCCCTTTTTTAACCAAGGGGTTTACGGTAAGCTTGACGGAAGAAGGGTGTGTCAGCTTTGCTGAATGACATCACCATCACCCCCTAAGAGCTAATTATCTAATTATTGTGAAGAAAAAAGTCAACAATAAAAGTTCCAGCTAAGATTAAAGAAAGTGAAATAAGCTCCATGGGGGTTTCTCCTGATCAAACTAAACGACTCGAAACGAAAGACTTCTCCTATGCCCTTGCTTATTAGCTACTAGGCATCACCTATATACCTAGTGTACGGAAATCCCTGTCTCCGTACTTCCCCCAGGTAGCTCATCCGTTTGGGCTAATTTTTCTGTGTGTATTTCCCTAATAAGTTTTAGGGGGCGATCGCTTGTATACGATGAGGCGGCCAACCAATTTTATACGCTTTACCCACAATGACTTCTCTGGGTAATAATCCCCAATAATGGGAATCTAGACTATCATTACGATTATCGCCTAAGACAATGTAATGATTAGGGGGTATGGTTGGAGACTTCCATTGATATCGAGGTGATTCCGCAATATAAGATTCTTGCAGAGGCTGATTGTTAATATACACCTTTCCCTGCTTTACTTCAACTATATCCCCAGGTGTGCCAATAATTCGTTTAATATAATAATCTGCAAAATCGGGATCAAAGACTTTGATATTTTCTGAGGGAGTAAAGACGACAATATCCTTCTGTTGTGGGACATAATTGGGGGACTTACTCACAAATACGATATCGTTAATTTGTAAGGTTGGTTGCATTGACTCACTGGGAATTATAAACTTTTGAAAGCGTTGATCTAACCATTGGGGAAAATAATTTCCCATCACACTGATTAAAAAGATTATCCCTGTCATAATAATAATTATGCGATGTTTTATTTGAGAATGTTCAGGAAAGACTCTATAGGTGTGATAAGTTGCGATCGCTGCTATTAATGGGGGAATTAATAATAATTCTGGGAAGATATTGTTGAGACTTAATAATATTAAACTTGCTGTCAATAAAATTAAGCCAATAACAGATTTTTGTAGATAAAGATGGCCTAACCCTGGTAAAAAGCGAGTTATAAAAATCGCAAACCACAATTTTTTATATTTACGGGGGATTTTTTCTAATATTTGTTCTCGTCTTGGATAATAAACCCCTAAATAAGCTTCTACAATATTACCGAAATAGACAAGCAAAGCAATTACCAAACAAATAAATCCTGTTACTGTATTACCTTTAGCACCAAAAATATTCCAGGTAGCTATTATCAATAAAAGAATCTGACCATTTAAAAAAAGAATTCCCCTCAAATAGTTGCCAGCATAAAACTGTCCAATACCAGGGAAAAACATCGAGAAGTTAACTGCCAACCAAGGATCTTTGTCAAGATTAATAGACACTTAATTACCTGGGAAATAACAAGAGTGAATATGAACTATTGTAGGGGCAAACGGCCATTTGCCCCTACATTCTAAAAATCAGACATTTTTGTTAACATTACACTCATGATTATTTTTTGGGTAAATTTCTAGGAGGAATTTCTCGACCTTGATAAAATTGTTTTTCTAGGTTACTTAAAATAAACCAGAGACTAACACCAAGGGGAAAACTTAAACTCAATAAACCTATTCCAATTAGGGGAGGATGGTCTAAAATTAAGAACAATAGGGGAATAATTGCCCAAAGAATTGACGTTGCGATCGCTACACCTATTTTAACTCGTTGTAAATTCTTTAAAGCTGTTCGACAACTACTACATTTCTTAGTATGGGAATGATAGCGATCTAATAAGGTTTCTGTGGATAAGGCAGGGTTTAAAGTAGCATTAGGGAAAGGTTGGGCTTTATATTGATTAACCCAGGAACGAAATTCAAAGACAAATAAATCAGCTTTTGTCGGTAAATAGAACGCCTTAGAAAAGTTTTCACTACCGCCTTTTTCTTCTAAATAACGTTCCTGATGATGCAAAAATATTTGATCATCTTCTAAAACTCCATTGTTACCTAAATGGGAATACCAAGTAGGAGTTAATTTGATAAAAAATTTAGGAAAAGGCGAGGAAAACTTAAACGGAAAACGAGCAAAAAGACGACATTCTCCCTTACGAATTGGAGTCGCATAAACAACCGTTAAGGTGCGTCCAAACTGTTTAGATGTCAAGTCATGCCACATCATAGAAGGAGCAATAAAGGTAGTTTCTTGCCGGCCTAAAGTGCCTTTTCTGGGGCCTTCTTCCCAGACTCCTTTAAACCCCCATTTTCCTGATTCTACTACTTCTAAATTTACGGGAGAAACATTAGCACGGTTGCCCACAGTTTTATGATGAGTATAAGGAATATGACTGGAATCTAACACATTTTCCATTAAAGTTAAAGCATCATAAGGTAAGTCTCGAAACGTATTAAGACAAACCCATTCATCAGAATTATCTGCCAAAACATCTACAATAGGAATAGAGGTTTTATTTGCATTTTCTGGGTTTCCGGCATAAACAAATAAAAGCCCTTGACAAACTTTAGTAGGCCAAGAATTAACCGATGCTCTAGGAGAATTTTCTGCCTTTCCTCCTGATGGTTGTTGAGGAATAATTTCACAGTTTCCTGTGCCTGAAAATGCCCAACCATGATAAGGACATTCTAAACATCCAACCTCATTAATTCTACCTTCAGAAAGAGGCGCAAGACGGTGAGGACATTGATCATCAAACACTCGCCATTTAATTGCTTTTTCGTCCCACCAGATGACAATATTTTTAGCTAATAGAGTAAAAGGAGTGGGTTTGTTTTTGTCTAAATCTTCAACATAATAAACAGGATACCAAACTTCTTGCCAATCGAAATAGTTTGGATCAGTTCCACCAGCAGTTAAAGGGGTATTTAAGGGGGATAAAGTCATATTATCAGTCATAGAATGGCAAGCAAAAAATAAAGGGTTTGTTTCTATTATAGGACTTACGCAACGCCTTGATAAATTGTGTTGTTTGTAGAGATAATTCATGAATTGTCCCTACAGGTGCAATCCTTTTATAGAAGTTCAAAAGTACCAGTAAGTGAGTTGTCGTCAACAATATGTACACAAATGTAACAAATGCGCCGACATGCCTGAGTAATTTTGCTAAGTTAGATGATTAATATCTCTGCTTCTATTTCAACTATGGCTCTAATTGTTCAAAAGTACGGGGGAACCTCGGTGGGTTCAGTTGAGCGTATCCAAACTGTCGCCCAACGCATTTATAAAACAGTCCAAGACGGTAACACTGTGGTTGTTGTTCTCTCGGCCATGGGCAAAACCACCGATACTTTAGTCAATTTAGCCAAGGAAATTACCGAAAACCCCTCCCGACGAGAGATGGATATGTTACTATCCACAGGGGAACAGGTATCCATTGCCCTGATGACCATGGCCCTGCAACAATTAGGACAACCGGCCATCTCCTTAACGGGGGCCCAAGTAGGCATTGTCACAGAAGCAGAACATAGTCGGGCCCGCATTCTCTCTATTAAACCAGATCGCATTCAACGCCATCTTAACCGTTCAGAAGTGGTAGTCGTCGCCGGGTTTCAAGGAATTAGTAACATTGATGATTTAGAAATTACAACCCTGGGCCGTGGGGGTTCCGATACTTCAGCAGTTGCCCTCGCTGCCGCCTTAAAAGCCAGTTGTTGCGAGATTTATACCGATGTTCCTGGTATTTTAACCACTGACCCCCGTCTTGTTTCAGATGCTAAATTAATGGCAGAAATTACCTGTGATGAGATGCTAGAATTAGCTAGTTTGGGGGCCAAAGTATTGCATCCGCGAGCGGTGGAAATTGCCCGTAATTATGGGGTTCCTCTGGTAGTGCGATCGAGTTGGAGTGATCAACCTGGAACCCTTGTTATTTCACCCATTCCCAAACCGAGATCCCTCGAAGGCTTAGAAATTACAAAAGCAGTTGATGGGGTGGAATTTGACAGAGATCAGGCAAAAATTGCCTTATTACGGGTTCCCGATCGCCCTGGAATTGCGGCCCGTCTTTTTGGGGAAATAGCCCATCAAAAGGTAGATGTAGATTTGATTATTCAGTCGATACATGAAGGGAATAGTAATGATATTGCCTTTACAGTGGTTAAAAATGTGCTAACTAAAGCCGAAGCAGTGGCCGAAGCGATCGCCCCGGCCCTGCGGAGTTATCCGGCCAACCCCCAAGAAGCAGAGGTGATGGTAGAAAAAGGGGTGGCCAAAATTGCGATCGCCGGGGCGGGAATGATTGGCCGGCCAGGTATTGCGGCTAAAATGTTTAAAACTTTAGCAGAGGCTAATATTAATATTGAAATGATTGCTACCTCGGAAGTTAAGGTGAGTTGTGTTATTGATCAAGAGGACGGCGATCGCGCTATTAAAGCCCTCTGTAACGCCTTTGAGGTGGATCTGTCTCCTGTCTCTGTGACAGAGAAAACTGTTGCTATGTCTCCTCCTGTTCGCGGTGTAGCTTTAGATACAAAACAGGCCCAAATTGCGATCCGTCATGTGAAAGACAGGCCAGGTATGGCAGCCAGCATTTTTAGTGTCTTGGCTGAGCATAATATTAGTGTGGATACTATTATTCAGTCCCAACGCTGTCGTATTGTGGCAGGAATGCCCACCCGTGACATTGCCTTTACTGTTGCCCAAGGGGATGTAAAAGCGGCTTGTTTGGCGTTAAATAGCCTGTCTGATGCCTTTGATGAGGTGGTGGTTGATGAGGATATTGCTAAGGTGAGTATTGTTGGGGCCGGAATGGTGGGACAACCTGGAGTCGCTGCTAAGTTTTTTGATGCCTTAGCTAGTCAAAAAATTAATATTAAAATGATTGCCACCTCAGAAATTAAAATTAGCTGTGTGGTTCCCAAGGATGAGGGTATAAAAGCTTTAAAAGCCGTCCATCAAGCCTTTCAGTTGGCTGGGAAGGAAACCGTAGAAGTACCTGCTTAGATGGTGATGGGGCGATCTCACTCTCATCTTAGGTGAGGAATTTTATACATGACATGGCTAGTTATGGCAAGACTCCTTGCCATTTTTTTATAAAAACATTAGAATAGTTAACATAAGTTTACATAAGGAAACCAATTATGAGTAACCTCATCATCGAACTCATGGCCTTGACCGCAGTTTTGATGGCAGTGAAAGGAATTCAGTCTCAGCAACAGTCTAACCCCATTGTGATCCCTGTTCGTATTGATGAAAATATTAGGAGACGTTGAATTGTGTTAGAAAAATTGGTAATGTTCTTACAAGAGGAGTTGGATATTCCCGCAGAACAAGTTCATCTTGCTTTACGCAACACCCAAGCTATTCCTTCCCAATTACCTATGCAGCTATGGAACTATGGGCTGATTAACTTAGGTCAATTAGAAAAAATTTTTGATTGGTTAGAAGTCGCGTGATTCTTAAGAATTAGTTGCAAGATTGGGAAGTTAAGGCAAAATTGTTAATATCGAAAAAAGAATGTTGCTAATCAGCCACCCCGTAGGATCAATTCATGAGTTGACCCTACGCCCCATTTTTCGTATTAGTTGGGTTCTAAGAAAATATGTAGCTGACTTCCACTGTAACTACTATTTCCTTCTAAATTCGCCACATCTCTCAGTCTTTCGACAATTTGCTCTAATTTTTCACGGCCAAGTTGAATAAATGCCTTTTCTCGACCTCGAAATCTCATGGAAAATTTGACTTTAGAACCATCTTTAAGAAACTTGCGGGCCTGATTTAGTTTTGTATCTAAATCTCCTTTGTCTATGCAATATCTCAGTTGCAGTTCTTTAATTGAAGTTTCTGTGCGGTTTTTCTTCGCCTGAGCTTCTTTTTTCTGTAATTGATACTTAAACTTGCCATAGTCAATGATTTTACACACAACCGGGGACGCATTCGGGGAAACTTCTACTAAGTCTAATTCCGCTTGTTGTGCTAGACTCAGGGCTTCTTGTAGAGGGTGAATACCAAGTTGTTGTCCATCTTCGCTAATTACTCTAACTTCTTGCGCTTTGATTCTATTATTAACTCGGTACTGATCGGATTGTTCAAAAGGTTTAACGGGCTTATTTTTTGTTTTTGCTCGTCTCAAATCTCTCTGTTGCTCCTATATAACGACAGGTTATATTTTACTGGTTAACTACATTATATCATATACTCTGAAAAAATGACAAGATTGTCTATTATCTGATTATATAAAATTGTTACTGTGATAAAAATCATGTTTGGTCTAAGGGAAAAATAATGAATCAAGGTTGGATTTATCGAGACAAAATACGCCCCATTGATGCAGGTTTAACGGTTCTAGAATATTATACAAAACGCTATCATCATTCTGGTGCTGAGGAGTGGTTAAAACGTATTTTATCTGGGGAAATTTTACTCGATAATCAACCTGTTAACCCTCAAATTTGTTTGGAAACTGGACATTTTTTAACCTATCATCGTCCTCCTTGGCAAGAACCCGATGTTCCTTTATCTTTCGAGGTATTATATGAGGATCAAGATTTATTAATTATTAATAAACCGTCAGGACTTCCTGTGTTACCAGGGGGTGGATTTTTAGAACATACTTTATTATGGCAATTACAACAACAATATTCTGATGATAAACCTGTTCCTATTCATCGTTTAGGAAGGGGAACATCGGGGTTAATGTTAATAGCGCGATCGCCTGTTGCTCGTTCTAATTTAACCCAACAAATGCGCGATCGTCAAATTCGTAAAGTTTACCGAACTTTAATCGGCAAAAGTGAGTTACCTGATAACTTTATTATTGATCATCCTATTGGTAAAATTCCCTATCCCACCTTAGGTTATATTTACGCTGCAACCCCTGATGGAAAGTTTGCTTATAGTGAATGTCAGGTTTTAAAACGTAGTGATAAAAATACTCTTTTAGAAGTGACAATTTTAACAGGCCGTCCTCATCAAATTAGAATACATTTAGCAACGATAGGTTATCCTTTAATGGGTGATCCTTTATATAAAATTGGGGGAATTCCTAATATAGATGATACTGATAAATTAGCAGTTCCTGGAGATTGTGGGTATTATCTTCATGCTTATCACCTTTCTTTTCTTCATCCTACTATCAATCAATCAATGAATTTTACTTGTCCTGAACCTGAGACAATTAAGAAAAGAATAAATTAATGTTTCAGCCAAAAACCATTAAATGATGGGCATAATAGTATTATGCCCCTACCAGATTCCTGTAAGTTTACTCAGATCTTGCAGCAATACCGAAAAGCTAAAAAAATCCGATTTTTAAAGACTTAAACCCTGATTCTTTCCTTGAAATTTAGGCAAAAAATCGGATTTTTGGTTCAGGTTCAAGATCTGAGTTTAAAGGCGATCGCCTCTTTAAAATAGAGTTGATGATTACCTTGTACAATAAAAGAAGTGAGGCTATTGTGCTGAAGACACAACCTTAACCCCACTCAATTTACAATAAAGTCTTAACAGTTATCTGTGTTGGACAGACGCGGATAACTGTTATTTTTGCTTCTTGCGCTTGGAAACTAAACCAAGTCCACCTAAAGCGACAAGTCCGAGGACAGTTCCAGGTTCAGGCGTTTTTACTAACTTAGCGTTATCAATGTCAGCGTCAAGCTCTTCAACACCATTAACTCGAAGGATTACCTCGGTAACACTAGTGTCATCAGTCATTAAATCTAACATACGTGAGATGGTTGCACCACCTGTAGCTGGCAGAAGAGGGTCAGTAGCAACAACAATGTTGTCAAATAAAAGTTCGAGATTAGCACCAGCTAGGTCGGCTGACCAGTCGTACATGAAGGATTTGAATTCTGTCCCATCAAAGGCAGTACCACCCCTGTATATCCATTCAAAAATACCTGTTGAGTTAGCATTTGATACTGCATGACCTGTTTGACAGTTTGCACAAACTTCTGTTGACACCCCGTCACCGGGGAAAAGAAGAGTGGTATTAAGGAAGCGTTCCCAGCCAAGATCGACACCGTGTGCCTGCATAACTGTATTGCCAAGAGTTATAAGTGTGGAAGCGGGATCACAAATATCACCAGGTTGAGTTAGGTCACTACAAACATACGTTGTAGTGGTGTTGAAATCGTCGATTATCAAGTTAGCCTTAGCTTCCATGGGAACTGCGAGAGCAGCAGCACCAGCGATACCAGCGATCGCCAATTTTTGTAATAACTTAGATGTATTCATCTGTTTTCCTCCAGAAAAAATCTTGATTATGCCGTTAACACAAAATTAATTGTGTTTTCACTGGAACTATAACTAACCTCAAATTTAAAATCAAGGGTTACAAACATCAAGATTTAGATGGTATAATATTTTCTTATGACTCTCCCCATTTCCCAAGTTTTTGCTCTTATTTTTTTGAATTAATGTTAAAAATTAAATTCAGTAAACTTGGACATCCTTCCATAAAAATTGGTCTAAATTACCAAAATAACTTTCAGCAGCTTAACATTTATACATATTGTTTTTTGTGAAAGATAAGAATATTAAATATTTGGACATTTGTGGAATTTGATGTCAACTCAGATCTTCCACCTGAGCCAAAAATCCGATTTTTTGCCTAAATTTCAACGGAAGAATCAGGGTTTCACCGTTTAAAAATCGGATTTTTTTAGCTTTTTGGTGTTGGTGCAAGATCTAAGTCAAAATAGTAGGAGAAATTCATGAATTGCCCCTACGGGTAAAGGTAGGGTGGGCATTGCCCACCTTAACTGTTTTAGACTAAACCGACTAATTGTTCACTAAGATCCCACATCCGTTCTGCTTTTTCCTCATCCCTTGCTTGGGGTGAAACCTTCTGCACAAAAGCCTCACGGCCTTTTTTCTGACGATTTCCCCAACTCCAATATGACCCAGACTGGCCATATTCGGGTTTTGTAACCACATCAGCAACCCTTTCACCTGCTAATTCTTGAGACACATAACCCCCTGTAATATTCTTTTGGAACCAGGGAAAAATCTTCTGAAACAAAGGATAATGATTACGGAATAAAGGAGTATCAGCCACACAACCAGGGTAAAGAGAGGTAAAGATAATTCCTGTGGTTTCATGATAGCGTCGGTGTAATTCTCGCATAGTCAAAACATTGCACACCTTACTATCTTTATAGGCTTTCACAGGTTCAAACTTTTTGCCATCAATCATAGTAATGGGGTCTTTAAAACCATTAACAAACCCTTCCAGTTTTCCTAAGTCGGGACGGGGCGGAATTTTGCCCCCTAACTCATCAGGGTTATGGGTGACAGTTCCTAAAATCACTAACCGCTTTTCAGGGGCGGTCGAATTTTTCAGATCCTCTAACATGAGGTTACATAAGAGAAAATGTCCCAGATGATTTGTGGTCATGGTTAACTCGTAACCTTCGGGACTGCGTAAAGGTTCCTTTAACAAAGGCATATAAATGGCAGCATTACACAGCAAAGCATCCAGCGATCGCCCACTGGCTCTAAAATCCTTGACAAACTGTTGCACACTATCTAAACTACCTAAGTCAAGCTGCATCACGCTATAACTATCCATAGGAATATCTAATTCCTTGGCCGCCTGGTGTGCTTTAGGTTGGTTACGACAAGCCATAACAACGTGCCAACCGCGCTTGGCCATGGCTTTAGCCGCGTATAAACCCACCCCTGATGATGCACCTGTAATGACGACGGTTGATTGACGATTTTCTGCCATTATTTTAAGACTCCCTTAAGATTCTATTCGCTATTTCTAGGATCTCACACCACGTTATCAATCGATCACAAAACCCCGATTTTTAAAGAGAGCAAACCAACCATGACTTCGTTACTATTTGGTCAGAAATCGGGTTTTTCAAGCTAGGTGCAAGATTCTGAGAATATGCCAAATTTTGGAAAACCTTGTAAAGTATAAATACTTACTGGAAATGTTTGGAATATAAGTATGAAAACCGTTCAAACTCTGATCATCGCTAGTTTAGTCACTACAGTTGGCTTAATTCCTTTACCCAGTATGGCTCAAATTAAGGATAATCAAGTCAATGCCTTAGTGAAGGCCCTGAAACAAGCTGCACCCCCTAACCGTCCTAATGATGGGATGTATAGTGCTTGGCAAGTTCTACCCAATATTATTCCTAGTTGGACTAAACAATGTGTGGGGAAAGAATTAACCCCTGAACAGTTTGAAAAGGATGCTAAAGCGGCAGAAAAGACCGTTAGTTGTATTGTGAAACGGGAATTAAACAGCCAATATCAGACGACCAAAAATGAGATGAAATCTGTGCAAGGGGTCGCTTGTTGGTGGATGACGGGAAAATATCAAGGTTGCGATCAAGATCCTTCTAAAACCTATGTTCAACGGGTTTTAAGTGCTTATAAACCCTAAAACTATTTGCACAAAGTAGTAGGTTGGGTTGAGGGAACAAAACCCAACACACCAGGGGGTTTTGTTGGGTTTCACTATCGTTCAACCCAACCTACATTGAGCCAAAACCTACTAGATATATTTGTTACTATTTATGACGAAACAAGCCCAAGAATTAATTGATTTAGCCTTAAAAATGGGGGCTTCTCAAGCAGAAGTTTATCATTCCCGTTCCCTCTCTCATCCGGTATTTTTTGAAGCAAACCGTCTCAAACAATTAGAAAGTTCCCAGTCAGAAGGCACTGCTTTACGTCTTTGGAAAAAAGGATGTCCAGGGTTAGCAGTTGCTTATGGAGAAGTGGAGAGTCAAAAATTAGTAGAAAAGGCGATCGCACTTTCTGAGTTAAACAGTCCTGAAACTATCGAATTAAGTGATTCGCGCACTGATATTCATCCCAATATTGGAGAATTTGTTCCGGTTGAAACATTAATTGAAGCGGGAAAAAATGCAATTTCTCAATTACGAGAAGCCTATCCAGAAGCGATTTGTAGCGGTGAATTTTCTTGCGAAGAAGATGTCACTTATTTACTCAATTCTCAAGGGCTTTATTGCGAATATAGTGAAACTTCCATCAATTATTATTTGGGATTAGAATGGGTCAGGGGAGAAGATTTCTTAGGTATTTATGAAGGGGAACAAACCAGAAATCACATTAATACTGATGGGGTTGTTAAAGAGATTTTACAACGTTTAGAATGGGCTAAAGAAAATGTATCACCCGCGACTGGCCGTATTCCTGTGTTATTTACACCCAATGCAGCAGCCATGTTATGGGGAACGGTTGCTGATGCAATTAATGGAAAAGTTGTCTTAGAAAAATCTTCTCCTTGGAGTGATAAATTAGGCGAAAAGGTAATCTCTGAAAAATTAACCATTACGCAACAACCAAATCGAGAACCCTACACTTGTCCGTTTGATGATGAGGGAACTATTACTCAACATTTAGCCCTAATTACTCAGGGAAAATTAGAACAATTTTACAGCGATCGCACCATTGGACACGCTTTAGGTAAAGAAAGCACCGGAAATGGCTTTCGTCCCAGTCTGGGCCGTTATCCTACCCCTAGTTTAGTCAATTTAATTGTTGAACCTGGAACTGATAACTTTAATGAGTTAATTCAACAATTAGATCGAGGTATTATTGTCGATCAAATGTTAGGGGGAGGGGCTGATCTTTCTGGGGAATTTTCGATTAATGTTGACTTAGGTTATGGAGTCAGGAAGGGAAAAATTACGGGCAGAATTAAGGATACAATGGTAACAGGGAACGTTTACAATGCCCTTAAAGAAGTCATTATCCTAGGAAATGATTGCCGTTGGACAGAATCTTGTTACACTCCTTCTATTATTGTCGAAGGGTTATCTGTTATTGGTTAAAACCATTGATGAATATAATCATCTAAATAACTTAAAGAGGGAGTTTCTTTGTTCTTATCGTTAATAGAATGTTTAATGTTCTTTTCTTCAGTTTGATGGTGTTGAGTAATCTGAAGTTCTTTATTATTGGTAAAATGGGGATGCAGCCATTGAGGTAGGGTAAGAGCCATGATAAGTACCGTATTATGGTGATGGAGTTAGTTTAAGGGGAATCCCATGACAAATACTTCCCCCTAATTGACTCATCCAACTGGGTGAGTTTTTCAGAAATTGATTTTTGTTAAGCTGAAAGGGATTAAGAAGTTAGGGACTAGGTATGAAAGGAATTAGAATAATCTTGCTCTTATGTGTGGCAATGTTTCTATTTGTTGTTAGTAACACTTTCCCTGTGAATTCTCAGGCTTCTCTATCTCCTATTGTAAATCATGAAATAGCTATGAGCGATCTTAAAGTATTATCGTCTGAAGAAGTAAAAACTGCCTTAAAACAATTAAATGGTTGGACTGAAAAAGATGGTAAATTACATCGTCAGTTCCAATTTCCATCCTTTGTTGAAGCTTTTGGATTTATGTCTAGTGTTGCTCTAGTTGCTGAATCTATGGGCCATCATCCTGAATGGTTTAATGTTTATAATCGTGTCACGATTGACTTAACGACTCATGATGCGGGAGGTATTACTAATAAAGATGTTGATTTGGCTAAGAAAGCAAATGAATTAGCCAAATTTTAAGAGAAATAAATGTATTAAGAATTAGATTGGGTTGCTTTTCTGACTTGCTCCCTATCTAATTCCAAAGCTTCGGCAATCTGTTCTATATTTAATCCTAATATCATTCTTTCATTATATATACAATAAATTTACTATTACTTGTCTTAAAATTTTGTCTCATAACGAATAGTAGCTTCATTTAACCCATAGTCATAAGAAAACCGAATTAGTGCATTTTCTGGCAAGTCATAAACCGTTTCTAACACAGGATATAAACGTAAATTTGTTAAGCCTAATTTTTTCCCAAATTCAGTCGTTGCTTCATTAGATTCAAAGACCCAATCTTGTAAAAATGGTAAGACAACAACAGCAGATTGTAGGACACCTGCTTCAAGTAATTGGGTAGAATTTTGCCCTTGTAATTGCTCCGCAATATCATATTTTTTTGTCCCAAATAATGTTAAAAGTTCACTATTACTAAGAGGAGGATTACTTGAAAATGAAACAATAGGAGAACGCAGTAAATCTTGAATGGAATTGGTTCCTAAATTATTAACTTCAATACATCTTGCTAGTTGGCGTAACTTCTCAGGAGAAATCTCGGAAGATGCAGGAATTGGGGGACTATTAGCAGATCTTAGTTGACAAACTTGTTCTAATTTTTGACCCAAAGTCGGCAATACTTCACTAGCACTTCCTCGAATTGTTAAGGTGACTTCTGCTGATTTTGCTCGACCACTTTGCACAATATCATCTGTAATTTCATTATCTTTAATCGATTGTAAACCAACTAGGAAAAGATACAGTTTAAGTTCTAAGTCAATACTAGGATTTAATAATCCTTGGTTGGGAAAAAATGTCAAGGTATTTTCATGTTGACGACTGACAAATACACGGGTAATTGGGATATTAACTTGACCCCCATTAATCCTAATTTGTCCTGATGGTTCAAGAGATAGTAATTCAGCAATTGACAAGCTATTTATTTGACCATTTAAAGCTAGATCACCACTCAAATTAAGAAAGACATTAGGGGTTTCACTAAATATGTTTGGTCTTTTATTTATTTTTTGAACTGCGATTTCTTCAAGAGATATCTTAAAATTATTTAATTGAGGGGGAATAACTAGGTTGTTGTTTGAAGCTAATGTTCCTAACCAGTTAACAAAAATTTCTGGCTGATTTTCTGATTTTAGATTGATGTCAGGAACCATTAATTTTCCTTGACTAAACCTTACTTCTCCTCCAATAATTGGGCTAATTAATGCTCCTGTGATTAAGATTTCTCCATTAATTAATCCTTGATAAATTCCAGATTGATTAATTTCATTTTGAGTAATATTAATGGTCAAAGGGTTGGTAATTGGATTATTAGAATTAGGGGGAAATAAAGGGAAAATGCCTCTTGCATTTATCTGATTTTTAGCAAAGTTTGCGGTTAAATCTTCTACGTTAATATTGCCATTTTGTAAGTTTATTTGTCCATTAAGTGTGACGACTGTGGGTAAAAGATTATTAGTAAATTTTGTCTGATCTAAGTTAACAGAAATTTTACTATCATTGTCTAAAGATATCTTAATTTGATTATCAACATAAATTTTACCGTTAAGATCAGCATTAATGCTTCCATTTCCCTCTACCCAAATAATTTGATCCAGGGTAAGAGGTTGTAATAAGGCAAAAGTTTGTTGACCCAAATTTGCTTTAATATCAAAGTAATTATCACGATTTTCTATAATTGGAAAAGGTATATTAGCTGTGATTTTTATAAAGTCTGGATAAGTTGTATTAACCCGAAGTTGATCATCTGTGTAAGCAAACTTTCCCCTTAAATTTTGATTAAGTAATCTAGCATTAATTGCGCCATCATTAAATTCAAACTGTCCGTCAATTTTAGGTTTTGCTAAAGTTCCATTGATCGTGCCTTCAAGGTTAATAATACCATTGACATCACTGGGAATAACAATTAAGTTACGCACAAAATCTAAGGTTAGATTTTGTATTTTAAATTCTGAAGAATCTAAAGAAAATTTAGTATCTTGATAGGCTAAATTAAGGCTTGCATTAACTAAAGCTTGTCCAACTTTAATACTAGGATTTATTTGGATTAACCCATCACTTAACTCTCCTTGAATTGCTAATTTTTCAATAGGAATTACTTGAAAACTTTCCATAACTAATCCCAATGATCTGACAATTGAAGCGGTAGAAGGTTGAGGAGTCCATTGCCATTTATCTCCTTCAAATTGTAAGGAAATTTTAGGATCTTGAAGGGTTCCACTTAAATTAAGTTTAGCTTGATATTTGCCTCGAAAATCTAATTCTCTCGGTAAGTCTCCCGCTTGACTTTCAGCAAAAATTTGTCGAACTTTGCGATCATTATTCCAGAATTGATTGAGTTGTTGATCAAGGGGAGACTCTGCATCTCCTAATGGGTTTGTGCTGATTTTTCCTGCTGTCGTAAAGTTAGGTTTTTTCAGTTGTAATAACCTTAGTAAACTATCCCAGTTAGAGATTTGCAAAGCTGTTAAAATATCTTGGATGTAACCATCATTTATGTTAGCTTTGCCTATAATTTCTTTTGATTTAATATCAAAACTACCCGCAATATTGTAGCTGCTTTCGCCAATATTAAAAATTGTTTCTTCTAATATAAATTTATGGTCTTGATAGATGACATTTGCTTGTAATTTACCGCCTACTATTTTACCAAATCGAGGATCAATAATTGTTATTTTTCCTATCGCTTTTGATTTTGAAGGATTAAAAGTCAAATCAAAATTGAGGTTTCCTCCTAAATAATTAGGCAAACCATAATCCCCTAAGGGCATGATTCTTAATCGTTCTATGGGTAAATTTTCTAGTCTGGCAATTAGGTTATTATCTTGACGATTTCCTTGGGCAATAATGGGAAATTCATTATTATAATCTTGACGAATTTTAAATGATTGAATTGAATAAGGAAAAAGACATTTTTCTTGTAAACAAGGTTCAAAAAAAGCACTTATAACGTCTTGTTTCCCTTGTAAGTTTATTGATATTTTTTTAGATAAGTCTATTTCTACTTTTCCTTGTAAAATAGGTTCAAAAATTAACTCATTAAAGCTCAATGCTGATAATTTTAGATCTCCATTTAATTGTAAATTACCTGGAGAAAAAGGAGCAGTTAATATATTATTGCCTGCTAATTTTCCGTTAAATTCTCCGACTCCTTCTAGTTGAAATTTTGTGGGCAATAATTTTCGATTAATCGGAATTTTAGCTAAGATTTTATCGAGAGGAAAGATGTTTAAGTCAAATTTTGTATCTACGTTAAATAATAGGTTTTTAATATCAGGAACAGTCCATAAATCAGAAACTAATAAGGAGCCATTAGCTTGTAAGTTTTTGTCTCCTAAATTAAGGGAAGCACTTTCTACTTTGATCGGCAATAGTGTTTCAGATGAGAAAATTAAATTTAGCGCAATGGAAGTCTTAATTTCTGCATTAAGTCTTTCAGATATTGATGATGAAAAAAGTTCAGAATTAAGACTTGATAAATTAATATTTTTTGCTTTAATATTAGACGTTATTTGATTATTATTAAATTTATTAGATAGGGTAACTGTCCCTTCGGCAATTTCTAATTCTGCTTCGGTATAACCCTCAAGACTACTAAGATCAAAAGAAAGCACCGATGATAAACTAGCAGTTAAATTAGTTTGAGCTTTTTTGACTTTAATACTAGGATAAGATTCAAAAATTAAAGGAGTCGTTATGAAGGGGGTTGTTGTGGCATTAATTTTGATAATTCCTTGGTTTAATTGACTGTTAGCTATGATAGTTTGATTATCAATTAATAGCTCTGTATTTGCTCTGATTTGTACTGTATTAAAGTTGGGTTTTGTTCCCGAAAATAAAAGCGATCGCAGATTGGTTTTTAAGTCAATTTCACTCTTAACAATATTAACGGGAATAGGAAGCTGAGAAAACACCTGATTAACCGATAAATTGTTAATATTAGCAACCCCTTCTAAGGACTCTCCTTGTAAATTTCCCCTTGCAGTAATGCGACTATTTCCTATATTTAATAGAACATTACCATTACCTTTAAGTGCATTTAAGTTAAGGGTTGAATTTTGCCAAATTGTTGTTAAGTCACCCAATAAATTGATTTGAGCATTATTTAAGGTGACAGGAATTGTTAACTGAGGTAAAAATGAATTGATCGGTAATTGTAAGGTTGTTAATGATGTGATAAAATTCCCTTGTTGGATTTGACTATTAATCGAAATTTTACCTTGATCAATCGATAATAAGAGATTAGAATCTATTTTAAGAGATTGTAGGATGGGTTGATTAAAGTTCCCTGCTAAGCGAATATTTCCGTTATTTAAGATAATATTTTGAGGACATTGAAAAGGCTGATTTTGACAAAAAATAGCAGCAAAAGAATTTAACTCTAATTTCTCTGTCAACAAAGAAACTTGCCATTGTGTATTTTTTAAGTTTCCCCTTCCTGTGACATTAATAGTTCCCTTTTTTGTCTTAATTACTGTATTATTTAAAAGTAAATTATTTTGTTTAATAAAAATGTTTCCTTGACCAACAACTTCAGTATTTAATTGTTTTAAGTTTCCCGAAGTTTGCCATTTAATTAAACCATTAAGATTTTCGAGAGTACCTTTAACTGTTCCTTCTGCTTTCAACAAATCTAAATTTAATTGATTAGGTAACTTGTAATAAGCATTAATCAGGGTTTGACTCGGTAATTTTGTTTGAAAATTTAACTCAAAAAGTAAGGTTTTAAAATTAATTTGTTTCTTTTCTTTAATTAATTTAGTTAGATTTTGTTTCAGTTTTCCTTGCGCTTTAATCTCTCCTCCTCCTTGGGTTTCAATTTGCAAGTTTTGCAATAAAAAATCATCAAAATTAACTTGAAACTCAGCCGCAATCTTTTTAATAGGAGTTTGAGCAACTTCAATTATTTTATTATTAACAATTTTCCCCTTTAATAAAGGATCTTGAAGCATTCCTGTTAGGTTAAGATTTGCTTCAAACTCTCCCTTAAGCTTAAAAGGAAAAGAAAACGGAACAACCTGACGAATATTACTAACACTTAAATTCCGAACAGCAATATTAATATTACTTCCCGTCTTCCAATCATAATAACCTTGAATATTTGTGAGAATTTTTCCTAAACTAATTTGAGCTTTGTCAATTAAAATTTTATCCTTATTAAAAGAAATATTAGCCAAAGCCTTAATCGGTTCTTTTAATGCTTTAACTTGTCCTCGAAACTCTCCTAAAGCTAGATTTCCCTTACCTTGAGTTTCCCTCAAATTTTCAATAGATGGCACATTAAGATTAAGATTTGCTTGTAAATCACCTCCCACAACTTCCACCGGAAAATTAGGCAATAAAGACATCACTGCTGGTAAAGCTAACTTATTCAAGGTTAACTCAATTTCACTTTGGGTTGTAGCAATTAATGTTCTCCCTTTTAGGGTAATTTCGTCAGTATCAAAAAAGCCAAGATTAATGGCATATTTCCATTGTTTTTCTCCCTTTTCTTGATAAGTTGCCTTACCCTTCAATTTCACCTTAACCGGATTCTTCGCATTCTGAGGAAATAAAGCAATATCAGTGTTTTTTATATCAAAAGTTAAATCTAAATCAAGAGGAATTAGTTCATCATTTACCTCTACCGTTAACCATTCATCTTGAGACTTTTGACGAATTTCAACCTGAACATCTTCAGGAGAAATTGTAATCGGTAAAGTTCCCTCAAATAAAACAGCGAGGGGATTAAACTTAATAATGACAGTTTTTGCTATTAATTTATTTTTCTGTTGAGAAGTCGCTGGAATCGAAGCCATATCTAGGTGTAAACTGGTCAAAGAAAAGCCCTTTAACTCCCCAATTTCCACCGGACGATTAATGACTTGACTGACTTGTTCTTCTAACCAAGGAGGTAAATATTCCCGCAAAAATAAACGTAACCCCCCATAAGCAAGGAGAATTAAAGCAAAAGAGGTGGTTCCCACCGCGATAGTTTTGGGTTGTCTCACCAGTCTCAGAAGACGGTTAAGACGACGAGAAAGGGAGTCTTGAGGCGTTGGAGACTGACTCATAGGGTTCACCCCGAAACGAGAGAGAGAGGACTTGTGCTGCGATCATTGATCTCGCTAAGCAAAACAAGATTTTGTTGATTAATCTAACTTACTTTGTAAAATTATTTATCAGAATTGATGAACAAGAACAGGCAAGATGCCTCACAATAAGAAAGAGAAACCACCAAAGGAGTAACCCACAGATGTTGGCATACATCCTAGCGATCGCCATTGCCCTTGCAAGCTTAAGTCTTTATTTATCGGCATTTTTCTTACCAGAACTACATCGAAAAGATGACTTTCTCTGGAGTGGTGTCGGTTTATTCTACGCCCTCATTTTGTGGGTATGTGCAGGAAGAATGACAGGAGGAGTCTTGTTAGGCCAAGCTGCTGCTGTAGCCTTGATGTTATCCTTTGGTTGGCAAACAGTTCGCTTACGACGGGCGATCGCCCATCCTGATGAACAAACTGATCTTAGCGGATTTTCTTTGCTAACTTGGGTACAAAACCGTCTGGGAAGAAAAACCCAACCTGTCCCCCCCACAGTGGTTGAAACACCTACCCCGGTTACAGAAGAAACGGAGGAACCCACAATTCCTCAAGAGGAAGTAATTTCTCAACCCCAAGAAACCCCCGAAATGGAAACCTCAGAAGTTGCGGAGGAAATGACCTTAGAGGAAGTCCTAGAGGTCGCTGAGACAAGAGAAACCCCTGTTACCATAGAGGAAACTGAAACCTCTGAAACAGAACCCTTATCCGAACCCCTTATGACGGAAACGGAGACTGAGACTGAAGCAGAATTATCATCCGATGTTCCCCCTCAACCAGCAAGCAAAAAACAGGGATTTTCCTGGAAATCTTGGTTTGGGTTTGGGAAATCTAAGTCTCAACCTGTTTCTAAACCCTTACCAGAAAAGGAAAAAGAGATAGAAGCAGAAAACTGGGAAGATGAAGATGAAGATGAAGATGAATCATTAGAAATTGAAGAAACTATCCCAATTTTTGTCGAAACAACTGAAGAAATTACAAGGGAAGAAACAAACTGGGATGACGACAAAGAAGAAGACTTGTCAGAAGTTGTAGCAGAAACCATTGCAGAAATTTCTGAAGAAACTACAATTTCATCGGAAGTTGTTCTAGAAAAAACAACTAATCAACCCGAAACCTTAGAACAATATACGGCTGATTTTGAACCATTTATTGCTGATGAAGAAGCAGAAACACTGATTGAAAGTTATCAACCGAAACTGGAGAAAGTGGCAACTGAAACCATTAACATAGAACCAGAAACCACCCCAGAAACCCCACCTTTTCCCGTTAATTCTGCCGAGACTACTGAACAAGCAGAAAAGGTTGAAGAAACTCCAGAAAACTCAGAAGATACAAAATAATTAAAGCCCGCGAAGGCGGGCTTTGTTTATATAGCCTAACCCTTCAGGGTTTAAAATTAGGTTTGTGTCTGACAAAAAGATTCTATGTCCTTAATTTGCGGTAAAGTTTCTCCAAACCACTGTTCAAAACTGCTTCTACTGGCAGAATTTTTGATAACTGAGTCCACAAAATTTAACCATTCAGGATCATTTTTGGGCAAAATTAAGCCATAATTTTCGCAGTCTAAGGGGTATTTAGGCAGCAAAACATAGTCTTTGTTGATCGCCAAGCCCTGGATTAATGCTTGTCCTATTAATAAAATGCCATCACTAGCAAATGCCTCTATTTTACCCGCTTGTAAGGCTTGTATACCTCGAAAACGACCGGTAACGCCTTGAAACTCTACCTGATTTGCCAAGGGATATTTTTGAGAAATTAATTGTTCATTAGTCGTATTTCTTAAGACACCAATTAACACATTTTCTAAGGTACTATTTGAGTTGATTGATTGTTCATTTTCCGCCTTGACAAGTAGTTGAGTACCCGTCCAAAAGAAAGGAGAAGAAAATTGAATATTATAGTCAGAAATAGCACGAATTGTATTAGGGCCACATTCAAAATCAACAATGCGATCGCCGACTAATTCAAAGCGATTAAATAGGGTTGATTTATATAACTTAATAGCGATTACTTTTTTGTTTAATTTACGTTGTAATTCCCCTCGAAGAACTGCGATAAAATCTAAACATAATCCGTTTAAATCTCCGTTAATATCTCGATAACCAAAGGGGACTGCATCTTCTCGAATACCTACTTTAAGTAACCCTGTTTGATTAATTTTTTCTAACACCGTTTCTGTTTGTGCATTGGTAGGTAAAGATAAAAGAGACAAAAAAAGTAAAGGTGTTAAGCTCAATAATTGTTTAAATTTTATCATCATATTCAACAACATTAATCAATTGATTCCAAGGATCTAAAATATCTTTAAATAAGACTTCTTCAATCCAAGTTTTAGCCACAACTGCTAAAGGGAGAGCTAATAATAAGCCTAAGATACCAAAAGCTTGAGCAAAGAAAATTTGTGCCATTAAAGTAACTGCTGGTAAAAGGGAAACTTGTTTGGCCATTACTGTTGGGGTTAACCAATAACTTTCGATATTTTGAATGATAAAATACCAAACAATAATTGCCCAAATTTTCCAAGGAGAATCAAGTAATGCTACCATAATGGGAAAAACTACACTCGCTGCTGGGCCGACATTGGGAATCAAATTTAATAACCCCGCTAATATAGCATGAACTAAGACTAATTTAACTTGTAAAATCCATAAACCTAAACCACTTAACGTCGCAATAAATAAGCAATTAATTGTAATTCCTATTAACCAGTTACCTAAAGCAATTTCAGAAATATCTAGAATTTCATCTCCTCTTATTCGATAAAAAGACGGAAATAACTTGAGAAAAGCTTTTCGATATCTTTGGGGATCAATAATCATCATAATCGTTAGGACAAAAACAAAAATTAATTGTAAAATCGCCACAAAAGAATTAGAAAATAACTTGAAAAAATTCTTAAATATTGCCGTTGACAACGGTTGTAATTGGTTAATTAAATCCGTTAAAGATGGGGTAGAAGACAACCAAAAAAAACGACTTTCTTGCTCACTCAATGAGATTAATGTCTCTCTT
This sequence comes from Crocosphaera sp. XPORK-15E, assembly GCF_034931425.1. Taxonomy (NCBI): domain Bacteria; kingdom Bacillati; phylum Cyanobacteriota; class Cyanophyceae; order Chroococcales; family Aphanothecaceae; genus Crocosphaera; species Crocosphaera sp. XPORK-15E. Next base: position 196,092 of record NZ_JAYGHQ010000006.1, on the reverse strand, counting down.
AATTTTCCCCAAATATTCGGTAATAAATCAAGTAAATTTTGAAACTGATCGATAAAGGGAGGAACCACTAAACCAAAGAAAAGAACAGTTAATAAAATCAGGCTACTAATAGCAATAAAAATTCCTAGATTTCGTTGAATTTTAAACCGTTGTAGCCATTTTATTAGTCGATTAAGTGCCGTCGCAAAAATAACTGCCGTAAAAATAAGTAAAAGCAGTTGTCTAATTTGCCAAAGAATATAACCGGAAATGACTAAGCTAGATAACCCAATCCACTGACCAAAATTCACGGTTTCATTGCCAATAAAAATTAATGTTGATTAACCGTAACACAGCCTTCTAGACTGTCACAACTCAAACTTGTTGGCTATAACTTAAAACAGTATTCTGTAATAACATCGCCACCGTCATCGGGCCAACCCCTCCAGGGACAGGAGTAATATACTCAGCGACTGCTGCCACAGAATCAAAGTCAAAATCCCCCACCAACTGAGAAGCCCCATCCGCCCTAATTATACGATTAATTCCCACATCAACAGCCACGGCCCCCGGTTTAACCATTTCCCCAGTAATCAATTCCGGTTTTCCCACCGCAGCAATGATAATATCTCCTTGACGGGTCATTGCTCCTAAATCTGGAGTACGAGAATGGGCAATTGTTACCGTTGCATTTTTCTCCAACAACATCAAGGCCAAGGGTTTTCCTACTAAAATACTACGTCCTACCACAACCGCGTGTTTACCTGCGACCTCAATCTGATATTCTTCTAGAAGATTCATGACTCCGGCTGGGGTGCAACTGCGTAGCCCTTTTTCTCCCCGCACTAATCGGCCTAAATTCATAGGATGGAGGCCATCAGCGTCCTTATCAGGAGCGATCGCCAGCAATAAGGCAACAGTATCCAAATGAGCAGGTAAAGGCAACTGAACCAAAATCCCATCTACCCGTTCATCTTGATTAAGTTCCTTAATTAAAGACTCCACCTCTTGTTGAGAACTTTGGTGGGGTAAATGACGGCCAAAAGAAGCGATACCCACCTTAGCACAAGCCCGTTCCTTATTGCGAACATAAACCGCACTCGCGGGGTCATCTCCGACCATAACTACGGCTAAACCAGGAGGACGACCGATTTTAGGCTGTAACTGTTCAATCGAAGCTTTGAGTTCAAGCTGAATTTTTTGGGCTAATGCTTTACCGTTTAACAAAGAAGCAGTCTTAGGAGCCATGAATAATTGTCAGTAAATTTTGGAACGTAGGAGCATTCTGAAGTGTCCTATTGGTTAAGATATCTCAAGAAGGTCAAGCTAATCACGGTCATCATGAAAATTTTAAACATTCGAGGGGTTCATGGTGGAATATTATCCCTCCTGGTGGGGGGACTGGTTGGTTGTACCCCACTTAATTATTTAGGGTTAGCACAAACCCCCCTTACTCCTATTCGGGAAATTTCCCCCCAAACCAACCCACAAACCACTCCAGAAGCAGGAATTATTTACATAGAGGGAAAAGTCGTTGATCGGGCCCCTTTTATGGAAAGCGGTTCCTATCAACTCCAGGATGCCACAGGGACAGTTTGGGTACTGACTAATGGCGACCTTCCCCAAACGGGGCAAGAGATCATAATAAAAGGAAAAGTGGCCTATCAATCGATTCCCATTGGGGGCCAAGATGTGGGGGAATTGTATATTGTTGAGGTAGAAAAACTTGACACCCCTCCTGTCGCTTCCTCTCCTGTCGCTCAACCTGTGTCCTCTCCCCAAGTTAAACCCACACCACAAACGAATTTCGATGAATTCCTCCTCCCCCATAAGCGTAACGCCAAATAGTGTCATCCCTGTCGTTGCTCTTGCTATCCTGCATCAAGACGGTCACTTTTTAATGCAGTTGCGAGATGATATTCCCACCATTCTCTATCCCGGCCATTGGGGATTTTTTGGGGGTCATCTAGAACCCAACGAAACCCCAGAAGAAGGAGTTAAACGAGAAATATGGGAAGAAATTAACTACAATCTGCAAAATCCCACTATCTTTGATTGTTATGCCGATGAACGGGCCATTCGTCATATTTTCCATGCTCCTCTCACTGTTCCCCTAGAACAGCTAATCTTACAAGAAGGGGCCGACTTGGAATTAGTGCCGCCTCAAGATATTGAAAAAGGACAATGTTATTCAGGAAAACTTGACAAAGTTCGTCCTCTCGGCGCAATTCATCAAAAAATTTTACTCGATTTCTTAAATTCCCACTAAAGTAGAACAAAGGAGGAACATCATAACCCCAAGGTTGATCTATAACTTACCCTGAATTAAGTTTTAATTTGTAACTCCTCAGCCCTCACTGGCTTAACTAACACCTTCTCACCTAATTCCCGTTTGACCTTGATAAATACTATGAATAACTGTATAAAACGCCTCAGCCTCAATCACCCTTTACTCTGGGGAGGAATCGTCGCTACGATTTCCCTACATAGCTTCACATCTCCCGCTTTGAGTGCGCCCCAACCCGAAGTGTTAGAAGATAATCCTAAAGCCATGGTCGATGAGATGTGGCAAATTGTTAATAATGAGTTTGTCGATCGGAACTTTAATCGGGTTGATTGGCAAGAAAAACGACGGGAATTACTCAGCCAAGACTATGCTAACCCCAAACAAGCTTATAAAGCGATTCGGGACGCTCTCAAAGACTTAGGCGACCCCTATACTCGCTTTTTACCCCCTAATGAATTTTCTGTCCTCACCAGTCAAACCTCTGGGGAGTTATCAGGAGTAGGTGTCCGACTAGCCCTCGATAAACGTACTAGCCAACTTTATGTGGTAGAAGCTGTCAGAAATTCCCCCGCTATGGAAGCAGGGCTTAAACGCGGCGATCGCCTGATTCGGATCAATGGCAAACCCACCGCCTTAATGACCTTAGATCAGGCCCAAGAAGAAATTACCGGAGAAGTAGGCACAGAAGTTAGTTTACAGTTATCTCGGCGGGAAAAAGGGGTGTTTCAAGTCACTCTCAAACGCGCTCAGATTGAAATTGCTTCCGTGACTTATTATCTCAAAGAAGATGAAAAACATCGCATTGGTTATATCAAGCTAGATGAATTTAGCTCCCATGCGGCTGAACAAATGAAACAAGCGATCGAAGAGCTAGGACAGCAACAGGTTTCTGGTTTCATTTTAGACTTACGGGGTAATCCTGGGGGACTCCTCTTTTCTAGCGTCGATATTGCCCGTCTCTGGCTCCAAAAAGGAGAAATCGTCAGTACCATTGATCGTAAAGGCGGCGATCGCCATTTTTCAGCCAATGGTACATCAATCACAGATTTACCTTTAGTGATCTTAGTGGATGAAGGTTCGGCCAGTGCCAGCGAAATTTTGACGGGTGCGCTCAAAGAAAATGGACGGGCCACCATTGTTGGTACAACTACTTATGGCAAAGGGACAGTGCAATCAGTACATTCTCTCTCGGATGGTTCAGGTTTAGCTGTTACCATTGCCCGTTATTATCCCCCTAGCGGTACGGATATTAATCATAAAGGGATTAATCCCGATGTTTATCTTGACTTAACTATGGATCAACAAGTTCAGTTAAGAAATGATCCAACCCTAATGGGAACCGATGCTGATCCTCAATATAACCGTGCGCTCTCGATTTTAAAGAGTGAATCTGCTCCTCTCTCAACGCCAGCAACTCCCAAACCCGTTGGCCTTCGTTGGCAACAATTACGTCAAACAGTTCAAGATCCTAATCCTCGCTGGGAGAGAATGCAAGAAAAAGTCACCGATAATTAGGGTGATGGGGCCACGGGACAATGGACAAATTTTATCCGTACTCCCGGTTGATGAGCTTAGTCGAATCACACCTCCCCACTCCCTTTCAACCGACATCTATTGTCCTGGGCGAAAATTTTGATAAGATAGGAAATAGTGTCTTTAATTAGAAAATTCTAAACTGAACCCCTATGGCTAAAAAAAGCTTGATCGAACGCGAGAAAAAACGTAAACGCTTAATTGATAAGTATGCAGATAAGCGAGAAGCTCTGAAACAAGAGTTTAACAATGCTGAAGACTACGAAGAAAAAATCGAGATTCATCGTCAAATACAACGTTTACCCCGTAATAGTGCGCCCAACCGTCTTCGTAACCGTTGTTGGTTAACAGGCCGCTCTAGAGGATATTATCGGGATTTTGGCTTATCCCGTAATGTTCTACGAGAATGGGCCCATGAAGGGTTACTTCCTGGGGTAGTTAAATCTAGCTGGTAAGCTTCTCCTCATGCTGTCAAGGAATGATTGAAATGATTGGGACAGTCCCTTGCAACAATTGACAATGAACAATGGACAATTGACAATTACCTCTACCTAAAAGGTAGAGGATTGAAAATAAGGAAAAATTTTTTAATTTCTCCCCTTAAAAGAGGAGGTTTTAAACCAAATTAACCAATTGTCAATTGTCCATTGTCAATTGTCCATTGATAAAAAGGATGTCCCTAACCCTTGATAGCTAACTTTCTCCACAGCAACGATCAATACCTAAACTATCAAGAATTAAGTCACTGACTGCATTAGCGACAGCAAACTCACTAAAAAATGATTCTCGAAAGTCAAAAGCTTGCATTTCCGTCACAATGGCAATGACTAGGGAACCTAAATCATTTTCCCCTTCTAGTCGCTGACGCACGAAAATTTGAGCGGCCCTTTTAGCAATATTTTCGTTGACTTTTTCAGGGATAAATTCTTGATCTAGCCAGTTTTGCAAAGCTATCTGTAACCATTCCCCTTCTTGTTGGGGATGGCGAATTGGGGGTAAAGTAATGGGAGGAATCGGTTCAACCGTCATGGAAATTTATTAACTACGGAAATCTACGATGGAATTTGCCGAAGATCTAGACCCCATTATACAGGGATATGCTCAAGGTTACTTTTTGATGACTGATGAACAAAATGTTCTGGGTTGGTATTCCAGTCGTCAACGGGCCTTAATGCCCTTAGATGAGGCTTTTCGCTATCCTAAATCTCTGCAACGGGTTTTGAATCAAGAACAGTTTTCTGTGGCGATTAATCGGGATTTTTTAGGGGTTTGTCAGGGTTGTGCTAATCGAGATGTTACTTGGATTTCTCCTGAATTAATTGAAATTTATTATCAGCTACATTTGGCCGGGTTTGCCCATAGTTTTGAAACTTGGCAAGGGGACGAATTAGCGGGGGGAATTTTGGGCCTTACTCTTGGGGGTGCTTTTATTGGAGAATCGATGTTTTATCGCATTCCCAATGGCTCTAAAGTGGCTATGGTAAAGTTAGTAGAACATTTAAAAGCCAGAGGGTTTATCTTATTTGATGCCCAATTACAAAATGAACATTTAGAAAGATTTGGCTCTTATTTAGTCAGTGATAAAGAATATCAAATTTTATTGCAAAAAGCGTTAAATATTCCTTGTATTTTTGTTTAAACCTCAAAAATCTGTTTTGCTGTTAATTTTAAATCAGGACATCAAGGGTAGGGGCATGGCATTAGTAATCTTACTCTTAAAACCATCAACTTATTATCGCCATGCCCCTACAAATTAATGGTGTACTTCAAAAAGTTGCAAAATGCTGTAATTTAAAAACCCGAACCGACAAAATTGTAATTATTCTTTATAAAAATCTTGCTACCGAGATAGTAAGGCAAACAATTGACCAAAATCTGCCTATTTTTCGTTACATTTCTTAATTATTTGAGGGTTTAACTCTAGTTTTTTGGAGGTTAAAAATATTCTCTAAGCTTTAATTAACAAGGAGCGTAGCCATTGTAACGATTGTTTAAGAAAGGTTGACAAAGATACTATTTTCTTTTGTACCTTATTATATTAATACAAAACACAAAATCTAATTTTAAGGTAATTATTAGAATAGACTTGATTATAAAATTAAAAAATTTATTTTACTCTTATATAATCTTAATAGCTCTTGTTTAAGCCTAAAATTATTTGAGTAGACACTTTCAATTATTGGCCATTTGCCCCATAATGCGAGTAATGAGATTGACAAACCCACTGCCCTCATAAAGCAGTGATAAGGAAAACCAGATTTATTTGATCACACAGGAGACTCGAACCTTGACTTTAACACTCGCAGTTTACGGAAAAGGCGGTATCGGCAAATCTACCACTAGCTGTAATATTTCCACAGCATTAGCCAAACGGGGTAAAAAAGTGCTACAAATTGGCTGTGATCCTAAACATGACAGCACATTTACTCTGACTGGGTTTCTTATTCCTACTATCATTGACACCCTACAAGAAAGAGATTTTCATTACGAAGATATTTGGCCAGAAGATGTTATTTATAAAGGTTATGCAGGAGTAGACTGTGTAGAAGCAGGTGGCCCCCCCGCAGGTGCAGGTTGCGGTGGTTATGTAGTAGGAGAAACGGTTAAATTACTCAAAGAATTAAATGCTTTTGATGAGTATGATGTCATTCTTTTTGATGTCTTAGGTGACGTTGTTTGTGGTGGTTTTGCTGCACCTTTAAACTATGCAGATTATTGTTTAATTGTGACAGATAATGGTTTTGATGCCTTGTTTGCTGCTAACCGTATTGCTGCTTCCGTAAGAGAAAAAGCAAGAACCCATACTTTACGTTTAGCGGGTTTAATTGGTAATCGGACTTCTAAGCGTGATTTAATTGATAAATATATAGAAGCGGTTCCCATGCCTGTGTTAGAAATTCTGCCATTAATTGAAGATATCAGGGTATCTCGTGTTAAGGGTAAAACCTTGTTTGAAATGACAGAAACTGACCCATCTCTTGAGTATGTTTGTAATTACTATTTAAACATTGCAGACCAATTATTAGCAATGCCTGAAGGGGTAATTCCTAATGATGCTCAAGACAGGGAATTATTCACTTTATTGTCTGATTTCTATCTTAACCCTCAAGCTCCTGTTAAGTCAGAAGAAGAAGCATTAGATCTAATGATGGTTTAACCGTTTAATTGTAGGTTGGGTTAGCGATAGCGTAACCCAACATTTTACGGTTGTTTTGGTTGTGTTTTGTTGGGTTTCGTTCCTCAACCCAACCTACAGGTTACTTGATTTTTTCTCTGAGGTGATACAAATTCTCGTTAGTGAGGGAATACTAAACATAGTTACTCTTGCTAATAAGGACACTTAATCATGATTACTTTTGAAGAAACCAAGGCCACTTTACCAAATAAATGGTTAGATTACTATCAAATTAACCGTTCTTGGATTAGATCTTTAATGGACTCTAGAAGTTGGTGGCGTAAAACAACTGATGATGGTAAACGTCCTTGTGCTGATATCATTTTGGGCGCAATTACGGCCCTAGAACCAAAATTATCGATTTGGATGCCACCTTTTTGTCAACTTAATTCTGATGGAGACAAGCTGATAGAAGTTTTGGGATTACATTTTGATCCTGAGAAGGAACTAAAAAAAAGAGCAGAAGAAAGGGCAAAATTACCTCCAGTAGCACCATCAGAAATCGATGAAATCGAACGAATTAGACAACAATTAAGCAAAGGAGAAATCTAAATTATGACTGCTGTACAAGAACCCACCGCCTTACAATTTGAATGCGAAACAGGTAATTATCACACCTTTTGTCCTATTAGTTGCGTTGCTTGGTTATACCAAAAAATTGAAGATAGTTTTTTCTTAGTCATTGGCACAAAAACCTGTGGTTACTTCCTGCAAAATGCCATGGGAGTCATGATTTTTGCTGAACCACGTTATGCGATGGCAGAATTAGAAGAAGGAGACATTTCTGCTCAATTAAACGATTACGAAGAACTCAAAAGATTGTGTCTGCAAATTAAACGCGATCGCAACCCCAGTGTAATCGTTTGGATCGGTACTTGTACCACCGAAATCATTAAAATGGACTTAGAAGGTTTAGCCCCCAAATTAGAGGGAGAAATCGGTATTCCTATCGTAACAGCAAGAGCAAACGGTTTAGATTATGCCTTTACTCAAGGGGAAGATACCGTCTTAGCTGCAATGGCCCATAAATGTCCTCAAACTGCCAAAGCAGAGGGAGAAAAAGAAGAAAGAAATGCCATTCATAAACTCTTAAACTTTGGACGGAAGAAAGAAGATATTAAACAAGAAGAATCCGAATATAAGGATCATCCTCCCTTAGTTATGTTTGGATCTTTACCCGATCCAGTTGTTACCAATTTAACCCTAGAATTGAAGAAACAAGGCATAAAAATTGCTGGTTGGTTGCCATCAAAACGGTATACAGAATTACCTGTAATTGATGAGGGTTATTATGTCAGTGGAGTTAACCCATTCCTATCACGAACCGCTACAACTTTAATGCGTCGTCGGAAGTGTAAATTAATCGGTTCACCCTTTCCCATTGGCCCCGACGGAACCCGCGCTTGGATTGAAAAAATTTGCTCAGTTTTTAACATTGAACCCCAAGGTTTAGAGGAAAGAGAAGCACAAATTTGGGAGAGTTTAGAAGATTATCTCCAGTTAATTCGCGGTAAATCTGTCTTCTTCATGGGAGATAATTTATTAGAGGTTTCTTTAGCCCGTTTCTTAATTCGTTGTGGGATGACTTGTCAGGAAATTGGTATTCCTTACATGGACAAACGTTATCAACAAGCAGAATTAGCTTTTCTAGAAAAAACTTGTCAAGAAATGGGAGTTCCTCTACCAAAAATTGTGGAGAAACCCGACAATTATAATCAAATTCAACGCATTTATGAATTAAAACCAGACTTAGTTATTACGGGAATGGCCCATGCAAACCCCCTAGAAGCAAGAGGAATTAATACTAAATGGTCAGTAGAATTTACCTTTGCACAAATTCACGGGTTTACTAATGCGCGGGATATCTTAGAATTAGCAACTCGTCCTTTACGTCGTAATAATAACCTAAAAGAATTAGGTTGGGAGAAATTAGTCAAAGAAGAAGCTAAAATCTAATTAGTAGGGTGGGCAATGCCCACCCTACAAGTTATTTTAAAGTAAGTATCATTATCTAAAATAATTTATCGTAAAGGTAAAATTATGCTTAAAGGATTAAAACAAAAGGTAATTGTTGGCAAAAATGGCAAAATTGAACTTCCTACAACCGAACTTGTTGAAGGAACAACAGTAGAGATAATTATTTTAGTTGAACCCCAAAATGAAGAAGATGAAACAACCTATCTTCTTAAGTCAGAAGCTAATAAAAAACAATTAATAAAAGCTTTAGAAAATGCTAATCAAGGTAATTTAATTGAAATTGATTTAGATGAATATGAGAAAAATTACCTTTGATCCTGAAGCTTTTGAACAGTTAGGAACATGGGGAATAGAAGATAAAAAAATCTTCAAGAAAATCTTAACTTTAATTAGAGATGCACAAAGAAACCCCTTTTCAGGATTAGGAAAACCAGAACCCTTAAAATATGAATTAAAGGGATGTTGGTCAAGACGGATAACTGATGAACATCGATTAGTATATAAAGTAGAAGAAGATTCACTAATCATTCTATCTTGCAGATATCATTATGATTAGAACTGAAAAAGTGACTTCCAGTATTAAAAAATTTTAAAAATACTTGAAAAAATACCTATTTGTCTGATTGTATTTGCTAAGCTATTTTTCATTTAAACCGCTTATTGTTGAGATTGATGAAAAAGCTAAAGTATGCTTCCCTTTTGCTTTGTTAAATCAGAATGACTTTTCCTAAACAAAACGCCAAAATTGCCGTACATAAATGTTGAAAAAGTAAGTATCGAAAAGGCAATTTAGCGATTTTTTGTGTCAAAATAATTGACAAAAGCACACCAACAATTAAAAGGGTAGATTGTAAAAAAGCAATCACCGCAGGATGAGCAACAAAAATGGGCAACCCTTCTCCTGAAAACCCAAAGGTAGCTAAGGTTAGTGGTAAAATTCTCCCCGCTTCTCCGAGTCCCATTTGTAAATAATAAGCCAAATTTCCCGCTAAAACTAAGGGTAAATAACCATAGGCTAATTCAATAAATGAGCGAGGTTTCAGGGTTGATTGAAAGCGTAAGAAAACTCCCATCACTTGATGGATAATTACAGGTAATAAAGCTGGCAGACTCAACGCTAGAACAGCAAGACCCAAATGTATCCAAAATTGAGTTAAATCCGCAAAAATCCCCAATTGAGCTTGCACTTGGGGCAAATGATGTAAAAAAACCGCATCTAATAAGAGAAACAGCAAAGCCACTTCATAACTGCGAGGCACATGGGTAGTCCATAATTCAATCCCTGGAGGGCGTAAATTTAACTCCACAGAACGATGAGGACAGGCTTTTAAACAGGTCATACATAGGACACAATCTCGATTATCTACAAGTTGGGCCGGATGGGAATATAAGGGGCAACCTTCGGTTTCTAAACCTTCTCCTTTTTGTGGGCCGCCTTTATAACATTGATAGGTGCTACACTCAGCAGAACAAGTTCCCTGTTGCGCTCTTAATTCTGTCATTGAGAGTTTAGCAAACATCCCATTCATTCCACCAATGGGACATAAATAACGACACCAAAAGCGACGTTCAAAAATGGTTGAACAAATCATTGCTCCTGCGGTAATTAACAGCAATAAACAGGAAGAAAGATAGGCGGTATTTTTTAAATCCCAGAGTTCTTCCCACAACAGAATTAAGGCAAATAAACCCCATAAAAACCAACCTCCCCATTTTTCAGCAGTTTGACGGGGCCATTTTTGGAGTTGTCGCGGAAATAACCACAGGGAGATTTTTTGAGTAACTTCTCCATAAATCATAAAGGGACAAACGGCACACCAGAGCCTTCCCACAAAGGGAAATCCGATTAACACCAGGGGCCACCACCAAGCCCAAAAAAGATTTAAGGCAAAATTTTGCTCTCGCGTTTGTGGCCCCACAAAAAGGATAATATTGACCACAGCAAAGGCAGTCAGAGTAAAACCATAATTGAGGCGTTCAGGATACCATTGACTCCGCAAAAAGTTACGCAAACTGGGATAAGCATTGAGAAAATTAAAGCGAAATTGCTGTTTTTTGCTTTGTGATGGCCAGATAATTTCTTCGGTAATTTCTGAATACCCTTGTAACTGGATAATTGCCCGTTCAATGAGATTTTCTAACTCTCTTAAGTTATTAGGAAAATCATAAGCTTGCAGTCTTCGTAGTGCTTCATCACTTAAACAAACTTTGGCAATGCCCCTCCTCCGACAAATTAAACTAATGTAGTAATTAACCGAGTCCTCGATATCGGTTTTACGGACTCGCAGGGAGGGAACTTTAATAATATTCTCCACCAGTCCATCAATGCTAGGGAGGTTTTTTTCGGAAATAATAATGATTCGCCCTTGACTCGTTTTATGAGCAGCTTGAGCCTCTCCTTCGCGGCTAACAGGTTGATAGGTTCGGGTGGAGAGTAATTCAGCAATGGGTTTAAATAATTCAGGTTTAAGTTCTTGAAGATTATTGAAAACAATGGTTCCGTTTCCTAATGCTTCAAGTAAGCTTAATTTTCCTCCGACTCGTCCGAATAATTCTGCACCACTTCCTTGCAGTTGGGAACAATTGACCTGAATTATTGGCTCTCGACGGAAAGGGGAACTAAAATGGATTAAGCTGGCTAGATTATCTTTTTGTAAGCCAGGTTCCCCAAAAATCAACACGGGTTGACGATTATCTGCCATATCCTGAATCTGCGATCGCAATTTTACTGCATAGCGACTTTTGCCCATTACCCCCCTTTTCACTTTTGGGACTAAATAGGGACGTAAAATGGTCTGTCGTTCCTGTTCAAAACTCAAGGCATTGGATAGTTGTTCTACCTCTTTGGCCAGTTGTTGGGAGAAGGCTTGAGTGATTTCAGGATATTGTTCCACCAATGATTGAAAATCGGCGGCAGTAATCCACCATAACTCGCACTCACTCAGGGTTTTGAGGGTTTCTGAGACGGTTTGCTCTAATATTAAGGCACTTAAGTTAATCACTGTCCCTGGCAGTAAGCTCACTTCTGGTGTGACTTGTCCGTGACTTTTAATCTGTCCCGATTTTATAATATAGAGTCCTTCGGGAGACGTTCCTGCTACTGCTAGGTTTTGGTTCGCTTCAACAGTAATTAATGTCATAAGAAGCGCGATCGCCTCTAGCACCTCTGCACTTAATACCGTCAGGGTGGTACGTTCTTTTAGCCAGGTGATCAAATCAAAATCCGCCATCGCTAATCTTTTTTGATATTTGTTTTCATTCTATCTGAGAATTTGACTGATGTTTTAATTCCTGTTATCAAGCTAATATTTCTATTGATAATTTTTTAGATAAGTTGTAATTATGACATAATATTAATAGAGTAAAGCCTTTAAAAATATGCCACGAAAACGCTTAATTATCGAGATGGGAATGGGAATTGATCAACATGGTCAAGATCCTACTGTAGCAGCAGCGCGGGCCCTTCGCAATGCGATCGCACATAATGCCTTACCTGGAGTCTGGGAAGTGGCCGGTTTGAATCATCCGAATGAGATGATTGTAGAGGTAGAAATTGCCGTTCCTTACCCTGAAAGTGTCCGTAAAGATGAAGTTTTAGCGGTGTTACCTTTTGGCAAAAAAAGTATTACCATAAAAGAAGGTGGCATGATAGTTAAAGGTCGCGCTATCCCTGAATTAAATGATAAGAATGATGACATGATTATTGCCAATGCTGCGGTAACTGTGTTAATAGAAACCCCCTAAAATACCAAACATTTTTACGATTAAATTGTGAATAATTTACCTAATTTAAAATCAAATGATTGGTTAGGATTAATAATTGGTAATTCTCGCTTACATTGGGCATATTTTCAAGAAGATAAATTACAATTTAGTTGGGATAATGAGCATTTATCTGAACCTTTAATGACTCAAATCTTACCCCAGAATTTATTACTTCCTAACATCCCCAATAATCTACCTTTATATATTGCTTCTGTGGTTCCTTCTCAAACTAAATTATGGCAAAATTATCCCAAAATACATATTCTTACTTTAGATCAAATTCCTCTAAAAAATCTTTATTTAACAATGGGAATTGATCGCGCTTTAGCATTATTAGGTGCAGGAGAAATTTATGGATTTCCTTGTTTAGTCATAGACTCAGGAACTGCATTAACCTTAACAGGAGTTGATAGTGATCGCAAGTTAATTGGAGGGGCAATTTTACCAGGATTAAAGTTACAATTTCAAGCATTAGCAACAAAAACCGCAGCCTTACCTAATGTTAATTTATCAGAGAGTTTACCCCTTCGTTGGTCAATGAATACTGCTGATGCAATTACCAGTGGAATTATGTATACTATATTAGGGGGAATTAAAACCTTTATTGATGATTGGTTAAATAACTATCCTAATAGTTCAATAATTCTAACAGGAGGAGATTCTCAACTATTATTAAGTTATTTTCGACAACAGAATTATAATCTGTCTAAAAAACTTAAGCAAGACAAAGATATAATTTTTTTGGGAATATATTTCAGTTTATCAGACTAATAAAAAAATATAATAGAGGTCAGAGCAATGCAAGTTATAACTAGAAAATTTACTGTTAAAGAGTATCATAAAATGGCTGAATTTGGCATTTTAACCCCGGAGGATAGGGTTGAATTAATTCAAGGAGAAATTATTGCTATGTCCCCTATTGGTTTAAAACACGCTGCTTGTGTGAATCGTCTTAATCAGTTATTTTATAAGAGATTAGGAGATAAAATTATTATTAGTATTCAAAATCCTATCCAATTAAATAATTATTCTGAACCTCAACCTGATCTTGTCCTCTTAAAACCACGTCCTGATTTTTATGAAAATGAAATTCCTAAATCAGAGGATATTTATTTACTCATTGAAGTTGCCGATAGTACCATAAAATATGATCAAGAAGTCAAACTTACTTTGTATGCACAGAGTAATATTCCTGAAGTTTGGATTATCAATTTGAATCATCAAACTCTCGAAGTTTATCGTCAACCTCAAGGGAATCAATACCTTAATCAGCAAAAGGATGTTAAGAGAATTTCTCCCTTAGCTTTTTCAGAAATTAGTCTAACAAGTCATGATATTTTAGGGATTTTACCAAGAGGATAATCAAATAGATGTTATATCTATTTTAATTAGAATATTTATATAGGGGCAATTCATAAATTGCCCCTACACAGTTTGAGAGGTTTTAGATAATTCCCTTTGGCAATATGGATTTAGTTAGTATCAGCTACCTGAGTTTAACGATTTATTGCACTCAAATTGCTTTAACTTAACACCCCTTGTAAACGAGTTTTATCCCAACCTTTATGATTTAATAAAAGCCAGGATTGAATTAAGTCGGGGCCGTGTAATTCTCCCATTAAACCTGCCCGAAGCGATCGCATAATTAACCCTTTTTTGACTTTAAAGGTTTTGGTCACTTCTTTGATGATTTCTTGGGCCATTTCTTCCGTTAACTCTGACACCTTTTCTGTGCTATCTAACACCGCTTTGAGGATATCTTTCACCCCTTCTTGTTCAATTTGGGCCATGGCTTCCTCACTGTAAGTCACCGTTTCACCAAATAATAAATGACTTTCTTTGGGAGCATCACTTAAACGAGTTAAACTAGGGCCAATTAAGGCAGCCATTTGTTCCAACCAAGGACGATCACTCTTTAAATTAACCTCATATCCTGCTTCTTGCCAATAGGGAATTACTAATTCTACTAATTCATTAGCGGGCATTTTATGAAGATATTGACTATTGAGCCAATCTAATTTATCCCAATCAAATTTAGCACCCGCTTTATTAACTCTATCTAAAGTAAATTGTGTAGCAGCTTCTGCAAGGGTAAAAATTTCTTGAGTAGAGTCAGGGGCCGTCCATCCCAAAAGAGTCATATAATTGACTAAAGCATCGGGTAAAAAGCCCATTTTGCGAAAATCATCAATAGAGGTGACTCCATCCCGTTTTGAGAGTTTACGCCCTTCTTGATTCAAAATTAGGGGACTGTGGGCAAATTCTGGAATCGTTGCCCCTAATGCTTCATAGAGTAAAATTTGTTTGGCTGTATTAGCAATATGATCCTCCCCACGAATAACATGGGTGATTTTCATATCAATATCATCCACCACGACAGCTAAATTATAGAGAGGTTGGCCAAAGGTTTGCTCGTCAGTTTCAGGAATACGAGCGATCACCATATCTCCACCGAGATCGCTGCCTTTCCAAACTACTTTACCTCTGATTACATCATTCCAGACAATTTCCCGATGATCATCAATGATAAAACGGATAACAGCTTTTCTTCCTTCCGCTTCTAAAGCCTGACGTTGTTCTTCCGTTAAATGACGATGACGGTTATCATAGCGAGGAGCTTGATTTTTGGCTTTTTGTGCCTCTCGCATCTGTTCTAGTTCTTCTGAGGTACAATAACAGCGATAGGCGCAACCTTTATCTAATAAAGCTTGGATAGCTTGACGATAAAGATCAAGACGTTGGGTTTGAAAGAAAGGCCCTTCATCCCAGTCTAAACCTAACCAAGTTAAACCAGATTTAATGTTTTCAGTGTATTCTGAACGCGATCGCTCCTGATCTGTATCTTCAACCCGTAAAATAAAGGTACCCTCCTGATTACGCGCAAATAACCAGTTAAAAACAGCCGTTCTCGCGGTTCCGATGTGTAAATTTCCGGTAGGACTAGGAGCAATACGAACTCTAACTGTCACAGAATTTCCCTCTAATAAAACTGACAATTTGACGGGTTCTTTCATTATATTTTAAAAGTAAACCCGTCAAGTTATTTAAGCCCTTTCCACAATAAATGGCATGGCTAACCGATAGAAAAACCAACCAATTAAAAGCATAATGATGGCGGCAATACTGGCTAACCAAAAACCTGTCGGATTAGAAATGATTCCTGTGGTTGCCAATTCTCTTGTTGTTACCAATAAAGGCGTAACCGGATTAATTCTCACCAAAATTGCCCAAATGCCATGTTTTGGCTCAGGATAAATGACGGGGGTAACAAATAACCACATCTGAGTGACAAACCCCATCAATTTACCCACATCACCGTATAAACAAGAAAAGGGTCCCATAATTAAGCCAACACCTGTGGCAAACATCAGCAAATGAATAAACGCAACTGGTGCTAGAATAATTGTCCAAGTAACACTTACTTTAAACCAAATAAAGAAGAAAATGACAGGGATTAATTGAATAAAAAAGTTAAAGATAATTTGTCCTAATGTGGAAAGAACAAAAGCTTCAGGGGGAACATTTAATTTCGTTAACATTCCTTTGGCAGTACGAGCCGCACTCATGGTGTTATTTAAAGTTCTTGTAAAAGTTTGCCAGAGGGTCATACTAAAAGCGACAAATACTGGGTAAGGAATATCCGTTTTTCCCAAGTTTAGAATATTAGCTTCTTTGAGGAAGGTTAAACCAATGGCAGCAATGATCGGTGGAATAAAAGCCCAGAGAATGCCTAGGAAAGATTGACGATATTGAGATTGAATATCCCGTTGAATCAACTGCCAAGCTAACTCACGGGAGGCTAATAAATCACGCCACATCTCGTGAAACAATTGCACAGGATGTCTGACACGACTGTCTGGTTGATAGACGACAACTGGGATGGGTTTTTTTTCTTTGTCTGGAGAAGAGTGGGATGTGCCGTGAGTCATGCTAGGGTATCAGTAGTATAGAGACTTCTTAATCGTTTTATCATATAAATTCACATTTTTTCAAACTTAATGTGTCTCAACCAGGCTTAACCCTTTGAGCAGACAAGGTGTAAGGATTATTAGGATTATTACTTTTCTGGCAGTTCGGGCCTTTAATATCATAAACTGAGAGTCAGAAGATTATCAATTCTGACTTCTGGCGAATTGGATGTTGACCCTTACTATGTTGAATAAAAGTACAATTTTGTCAGTCTTATTGGTGTTTATTCCCATTTCTTTGGCGGCTGAATATTTAGAATGGGGAGCAACCGTCGTTTTTATTACGGCTGGTTTGGCTATTGTGCCATTAGCCGCCTTAATGGGCAAGGCAACGGAAGAGATCGCGGTTGTGGTTGGCCCCAATTTAGGGGGTTTATTAAATGCCACCTTTGGCAATGCTACAGAATTAATTTTAGCTTTAGTTGCCCTGAAAGAAGGGTTAATTGGCGTGGTTAAAGCAACGATTACTGGGTCAATTATTGGCAATTTATTGTTAGTAGTTGGCTTTTCTATGTTGTTAGGAGGATTACGCTATAAAGAGCAAACCTTTCAATCAGTAGCCGCCCGCTTAAATTCATCTTCTATGAATTTAGCTGTGGCAGCAATTTTATTACCCACAGCCGTACAATATACTTCTAGCGGCATTGAGGAAAGAACCCTACAACATTTATCCGTCGCTGTTGCTATTGTTCTCATTTTGGTCTATGCTCTGACCTTACTTTTTTCAATGAAAACCCATGCTTATCTTTATGAGGTAGGGGTAGCTGTTGAAGAAGAAAGTGAGGAAGAACAAGAAAATATTAATGTGACCAAATGGGTTTTAATTCTGTTACTAATTACTCTAGGAGTTGCTTTTGAATCAGAATTATTAGTCAATTCTCTAGAAGAAGCCACAGACTCTTTGGGTTTAAGTACATTATTTACAGGGGTGATTTTATTACCAATAATTGGTAATGCAGCAGAACACGCTACAGCAGTGACAGTGGCCATGAAAAATAAAATGGATTTATCCATGTCTGTTGCCGTGGGTTCCAGTTTACAAATAGCCCTATTTGTTGCCCCTGTCTTAGTAATTGTAGGATGGCTTTTAGGCCAACCCATGGATTTGAATTTTAATCCCTTTGAATTAGTCGCAGTATCTGTGGCTGTTTTACTGACTAATTCAATTAGTTCTGATGGTCGCTCTAATTGGTTAGAAGGAACTTTATTACTCGCCACTTATGCCGTGATTGGTATTGCCTTTTATTTCCATCCTGTGGTCGAAGGAATAGGCTAATTTCTCGTTCAAAGTGACGCTCCCTAATCTTAGCCTAGACAGATTAGGGATTTTTGTCAGAACTTGACCTGACCCTTAAGAATAGCAAGTCTGGAACTTTAGCTAGACTTTTTTAATCATTCAAGTTACATTGAAAACAAATTTGAACCGAATACTATAAAGATTTATAGTATTTGGAGAATATAACCATAGAACGCTCTTATATATCGAATCCTATGACAACCCATCTAGAAGAACAGCAACCCGTTTTAAAAATCCAAGGACAAGCCACCCTCAAAGGCGAAGTCACCATTAGCGGGGCCAAAAATTCAGCCCTCGTCCTCATGGCCGGAGCCATTCTTTGCTCCGATGACTGCCGCCTACGGAACCTTCCTTCCCTGGCTGATATCCACCGCATGACCCAAATTTTAGCCGCTTTAGGGGTTAAGCTAGAAAGAAACGGGGATATTCTAGATATTAACGCTCAACACATTGGACAGGATCAAGCCCCTTATGAGTTAGTTTCTCAACTCCGGGCCAGTTTCTTTGTTATTGGCCCCTTATTAGCCCGTTTAGGCATGACTCGCGTTCCTTTACCTGGTGGTTGTGCCATTGGGGCCAGACCCGTTGATCTCCATGTCCGAGGGTTGCAAGCTATGGGGGCCGATGTCCGCATTGAGCATGGTGTGGTTCATGCTTGTGTTAAAGGCAGTCGTCAACGGTTACAAGGGGCTAAAATTTACTTAGATTATCCCAGTGTGGGCGCAACCGAAACGATTATGATGGCAGCCACCTTAGCAGAAGGGGAAACCATCATTGAAAATGCGGCCCAAGAACCTGAAATTATGGACTTAGCTAACTTTTGCCGTTCCATGGGCGCGAAAATTAAAGGAGACGGCAGCAATACGATCATCGTTTCTGGGGTAGAAAAGCTCCATAGTACCGATTATTCTGTCATTCCCGATCGCATTGAAGCAGGAACCCTCTTAATTGCCGGGGCGATAACTCAATCAGAAATTAGCCTCGCCCCCGTCTTTCCTGAACATTTAGCCTCTGTCATTGCCAAATTACGCGCTATGGGCCCCCAAGTGGTTATAGACGGGCCAGATCGTATCCGCTTAGTTCCTGCCCCCTTAAAAGCCACAGACATCGAAACCCTACCCTTTCCTGGATTTCCCACGGATATGCAAGCTCAATTTATGGCACTGTTAACCTTGAGTGAAGGCAGTAGTATCGTCACAGAAACAGTGTTTGAGAACCGTTTGCGTCATGTGGCTGAATTACAGCGCATGGGAGCAGATATACGGGTTAAAGGTAATGTTGCCCTAGTACGGGGGGTTCCCTTCCTCTCCGGTGCGCCTGTGATGGCTACAGATTTACGGGCTTCTGCTGCTTTAGTATTAGCAGGGTTAGCCGCTAAAGGAACTACTGTGGTGCAAGGCTTGCAACACCTAGATCGCGGTTATGATAATTTAGAAGGCAAACTCAGAAAATTAGGCGCAAACCTCCGTCGCGTCAACGTTGCTTCTGAACAAGAATCAGAGGAATATTCAACAGTGAGTTGATGCTTGCTTCTTTAAACTAAGGTTAGCGACAGGGGACGATGGTTTCTTTCCTATCAAGGGTCAGGACTTCCCGTCGCTTTTAATGATAGCTAATCCCCTTTATCGGAAAGTTGCTAATGATTCGACCCGCCACCGCCGATGACAAAAAAGCTCTAATGGCGATCGCTGAAGCTGTTGGTCTGTTCAGTCCCCAAGAGTTTGAGGAACTTGACAGTATGTTAACAGCATACTTCGAGGATCACCTCAATAGCGATCAATGTTGGCTCACCTACGACGATGGTGCTGGGCCGGTGGGGGTCGCGTACTACGCACCAGAGCCTTTTACCTATGGAACCTGGAACTTGTACTTTATTGCCGTTCATCCCAACCGTCAGGGGGAAGGACTCGGTGCTAAATTGCTACGCGACGTTGAACAAAGGTTGGCTGAACGTGGGGAGCGTGTGCTATTAGTAGAAACTTCTGGACTGCCGAATTTTGAGGGTATACGGGCATTCTACCGTAAGCATGAGTACGAGGAGGAAGCGCGAATTCGGGAATTCTACAAAGCGGGTGAGGATAAAATCATTTTTCGCAAAGCATTAACCCTGTAGATTTTTTCCTTGATCTGGCAGACATCTATTCCCCAAACCTCTCAAAATTTGGTAGCCTATTCTAATACTTAAGGGAATGGGATATAGAAGTGTGGATATAGTTATTGGTCGTGGCAAAAACGCCCGGCGAGCTTACGGAATCGATGAAATTGCCCTGGCCCCCGGCCTGCGTACCTTAGATCCCAGTTTAGCAGATACAACTTGGACAATAGGCGGCATTGAACGCCCTATCCCCATCTTAGCTAGTGCTATGGATGGGGTAGTTGATGTCAAAATGGCGGTATTATTGTCAGAATTAGGGGCGATCGGCGTTCTTAACCTAGAAGGAATTCAGACTCGCTATGAAGATCCTAACCCGATTTTAGATCGCATTGCCTCTGTGGGAAAATCTGAATTTGTCGGGTTAATGCAGGAACTCTACGCTGAACCCATTAAACCAGAATTAATTAAACAACGTATCATCGAAATTAAGTCTCAAGGGGGCATTGCAGCAGTCAGTTTAACCCCAGTAGGAGCTTCCCAATACGGAAAAATTGTGGCAGATGCGGGGGCTGATTTATTGTTTGTACAAGCTACTGTAGTATCAACGGCTCATTTATCCCCTGAATCTATTCTTCCTCTTGATTTACGACAATTTTGCCAAGAAATGCCCATGCCAGTGGTTTTGGGCAACTGTGTCACCTATGAAGTGGCCTTAAATTTGATGAAGGCCGGGGCCGCTGCTGTTTTGGTCGGCATTGGGCCGGGTGCTGCTTGTACCTCTCGCGGCGTTTTAGGGGTTGGAGTGCCTCAACCAACGGCTGTCGCTGACTGTGCGGCGGCACGGGATGATTATCAACAAGAAACGGGCCGTTATGTCCCCGTGGTGGCTGATGGAGGTATCGTGACTGGGGGTGATATTTGTAAGTGTATCGCCTGTGGTGCCGATGCGGTAATGATCGGTTCTCCCATTGCTCGCGCTGCTGAAGCTCCTGGCCGGGGTTATCATTGGGGTATGGCTACTCCTTCCCCTGTGCTGCCAAGGGGAACCCGTATTAATGTGGGAACTACGGGAACTATCAAGGAAATTCTCACAGGGCCAGCAAAATTGGACGATGGTACTCATAACCTTTTAGGGGCCCTGAAAGCAAGTATGGGAACCTTGGGGGCTAAGGATATGAAGGAAATGCAGCAGGTTGAGGTGGTTATTGCCCCTTCATTGTTGACGGAAGGTAAAGTCTATCAAAAAGCTCAACAGTTAGGCATGGGTAAGTAAATAGCAAGTAGTGAACAGTTGTTTTGATAATGACTGTTCACTGACAAAAGTCACGATTTATACAAGTATAGATATTTAAGAACGGGAGCAGATATGGCTTCAATTATTTATAAATGGTCAATAGATGAATGGCACAAACTGGTTGACTCTGGAGTATTAGAAGGTAAACCAGTTGAACTTTTGGAAGGAGATATCATTGAGATGAGTCCTGAGGGAATTGACCATAGCTATACTAATCAATCTGTAAGCGATTACCTGAGAGATTTACTCAAAGGACAGGCTCAAGTAAGAGATGCTCATCCAATCACCTTAGATAATTCAGAACCAGAACCAGATATAGCTATAGTTCGACTGCCTGAAACTATCTATCGCCATCATCACCCCTATCCTCAAGATATCTATTGGTTGATCGAAGTATCTAATAAAACTCTGAAAAAAGATTTAGAACAGAAAATTATTACCTACGCTCGTAACGGTATACCTGAATATTGGGTAATTGATTTGAAGAACAAAAAACTGATTGTTCATACTGAACTCCAAAACAGCCGTTACTCACAAATTACTGAATCTAAATCAGGAACAATTACATCTCAAGCATTTCCTCATATCGAAATTGACCTAGAACAATTGCTGCTATACTGAACTGCAAAAAGTAATATTAAATACTACAAGTTATAGATTCCCTTATGTCAAAACCAGGTCAGAAAATTTGCAACGCCATCAGCCAAATGTAACGAAATGCAAAGTATAATGAGTAACACACACAAACCCTTATAGAGATTAGTATAAATGCGAGTTGCGATCGCCGGAGCAGGTTTAGCGGGCCTTTCTTGTGCCAAATATCTCGTTGATGCGGGCCACACCCCCATTGTACTAGAACGTCGAGATGTCCTCGGTGGTAAAATAGCGGCCTGGAAAGATGAAGACGGAGACTGGTACGAAACCGGCCTACATATCTTTTTTGGGGCATATCCTAATATGCTGCAATTATTCCAAGAATTAGGCATTGAAGATCGTCTACAGTGGAAAGAACATTCCATGATCTTTAACCAACCCGAAACCCCTGGAACCTATTCCCGCTTTGATTTTCCTGATATTCCTGCCCCAGTCAACGGAATGGTGGCTATTTTAGGCAATAACGATATGCTTACCTGGGAAGAAAAAATTAAATTCGGCCTAGGGTTACTTCCGGCGATCGTGCGGGGACAAAGTTACGTCGAAGAAATGGATCGTTATTCTTGGTCAGAATGGCTAAAAAAACAGAATATTCCCTCCAGAGTTGAAAAAGAAGTCTTTATTGCCATGTCTAAGGCCCTAAACTTCATTAACCCCGATGAAATTTCTGCCACCATTTTATTAACAGCCCTAAACCGTTTCTTACAAGAGAAAAACGGCTCAAAAATGGCCTTTTTAGATGGTTCTCCCACGGAAAGACTCTGTGAACCCATTGTAGATTACATCACAGAACGAGGAGGAGAAGTCAGATTAAATGCGCCCTTAAAAGAGATTTTACTCAATGAAGATAATACCGTTAAAAGTTTTCTTTTAAGAGGGCTTAATGGCGCACCTGATGAGGTATTTGAGGCGGATTTATACCTATCTGCTATGCCCGTTGATCCTTTAAAAGTAATGTTACCTCAACTCTGGCGACAACTGCCAGAATTTAAGCAATTAGAAGGGTTAGAAGGGGTTCCCGTCATTAACCTCCATCTTTGGTTTGATCGTAAACTGACCGATATTGATCATCTATTATTCTCTCGTTCCGACTTACTTAGTGTCTATGCGGACATGAGTAACACCTGTAAAGAATACGCCAACCCCGATCGCTCCATGTTAGAGTTAGTCCTAGCTCCGGCCCAAGATTGGATTAATCAATCTGATGAAGCCATTATCGCTGCGACTATGGCAGAATTAGAAAAACTCTTTCCTCAACATTTTAATGGGGAAAATCAGGCAAAATTGCTCAAATCCCATGTGGTTAAAACCCCTCGTTCTGTCTATAAAGCGACCCCAGGACGGCAAAAATGTCGGCCCTCCCAAAAAACCTCTATTGCTAACTTTTATTTAGCTGGAGATTACACCATGCAAAAATATCTAGGCAGCATGGAAGGGGCGGTATTATCGGGAAAACTAGCGGCGAAAACCATCGCCCAAGACCATCCCGCTCAGCTTCCTATATCTAACTCAGAACCGACGAAACAACCGTCATTAGTGTAAGCTAAAGACTAACCTTTTAGAAGGTTAAAAATGACCGATTAACCTATTCCTAATGACGAAACGGCCATTGAATGCGACAATGCTAAATGGCTAACGCTTAAGGATTCGGTTCCGTCCTCCTACTATACAAAATCATTCTGCTTGTGCTGAATGCTGCAACTGCCTAAACCCCCCCAACCCCAAAAAGTCCTCGTCTCCGTCGAAGAGGCCTACGAACTCTGCCGCCAAATTACCCAGAAGTATTCTAAAACGTTTTACCTGGGAACCCTTTTGATGCCCCCTGAAAAACGCCGGGCCATCTGGGCTATCTATGTTTGGTGTCGGCGGACTGATGAATTAGTTGATGGCCCCCAGGCCCAATATACAACCCCAGAAACTCTCAAACAGTGGGAAGACCACTTAAACGCCCTATTTTCGGGTCATCCCCTGGATGATGAAGATCTGGCTTTGGTGGATACTCTAGAACGTTTTCCTGTGGAGATTAGCCCCTTTCGGGATATGATCGCAGGACAGCAGATGGATTTGTATCGCAGTCGTTATGAAACCTTTGAGGAACTTAAACTATACTGTTACCGTGTTGCGGGGACGGTGGGGTTGATGTCCAATGCGGTGATCGGCATCGAAAAAGAGCAGTTTATCCCACCTTGGGAACAAAATCAACGGAAATACATTCCCCAAGAAGAAGCGATCGCCCTAGGAATTGCTAATCAATTGACTAATATTCTGCGGGATGTGGGAGAAGATGCCCAACGGGGACGAATCTACTTACCTTTGGAAGATTTAGAACGGTTTAATTATACTCAAGAAGATTTATTTAATAGCGTAATTGATGATCGTTGGCGAGATTTAATGCGCTTTCAGATTCAACGGGCCCGTCAATATTATAAAGACGCAGAACGGGGTATTCGTGTCCTCAGTCGAGATTGTCGTTGGCCGGTTTGGACGGCTTTGATGCTTTATCAGGGCATTCTGGATGTTATTGAAGCTAATGATTATGATGTCTTTAGTAAACGGGCCTTTGTGGCTACTCCGAAGAAAATGCTTTATCTTCCTGTCGCTTGGTTAAGGGCGCAAGTGCTTTGATGTTTTTCTGGGGAAGAAAAAGAAGTCTAAAACCGATTTTCAATTGGTTTTAGCAAGTCTCATGTTCTGTAGGGGATAATATTAAGCCCCTACCGCTTGGTAACAGCTAATAAGCCTGATAATAAACTAAAAGCTAACAATCCTTTCGCCAGATCTGGTTCAGGAATCTCCGGTATCGGGGGATTTGGATCAACGGCTGCTTCTACAAATGTTATAGATGCGTCTACGGCAGTCGGGCCACTTAAGATTAGTTCAAAAGCACCCACATTAGCAAAATTGGCCCCACCAGAAAATCCGGCTAGAGTGGTGAAATTGGCAAAATTATAAAAGGTTTTGGTGGGAGAACCGCTAATAGCATTAAAAGTTTTGCTAAGAGTCGATGCGCTATTGTTATCTGTATAGATATTAACTGTAATCTGTAAACCTTGGTCAGCCGATATTAATTCTAGGCCAATACTATCAAGTGCGCCCATCAAGGTAAAATCTCTGCCAACACCTCCATTATTTGTTCTTAAACCAGTGGTATTAATACCATTGGTAAAACTTTCATTGACCCCATCCCAAACAACTCTTAATTTGGAGCTAACTCCATCCCCATTATTCCAGGATAAAGAACTAGATCCCATGTCGGCGAAAACCAAACTGTCACCAACGTTAGGAGGATTACTATTCATCACGTCGAATAAAATTAATTCTCGATATTGCCCAACTACGTCAGTTTCTGGGTTAGGGCCGTTTTGATCTTCTGTGGGGAAGCCGGAGTCAGGATCTGTCGAAACAAATTGAAACCCGCCCACAGACTCGTCAAAACTGTCAAGAACTAAATTTATAGCTTGCGCTTTGCCTGAATAGAGTGTCATGGTGGCTAATAAGCCAACACCACAGTTAATTAATAGTTTAGAGGGAATGTTTATTCTATTAGTTGTTTTCATATTCTCCTATTTCCTTTGAAAGCAGTTACTAAATCAAAAAGCTACATCTGATTGTTTAAAAATATATTTTCAGCCAAAAGGCAAGGAGTTCAATCGGGTTAAAACCAGTAAAAAGGTTTTTTTGCATTTTTTCGTCAAAAGGGGAACTTTTAATAAATCTCCCCTTAACCCTTCGAGTTAAGGGTAAGACTGTTAGGAAATTCACAAACTTACTTTTGTTTCAATTTTTGCCGTTTGCCAGTAAGTCCTGCTAAGGTTGCTGCACTGGATAAAGCTAACAGGGAAACCACAGGTTCAGTTACGGGTGGGGGAGCATCGCGGGTGGTCAAGATCTCAAATCTCGCATCAATGGCGTTTACTGTTCCATTGACGACTAATTCAATGGCTCCAATGGTATCCACAGCGAAATTGACACCACCCCCTTCCGTAGCCATAAATTGAGAGAATTCAAAAGTAAAATCTGTGGAAACTCCGTTTGGTACTATTCCGAGGTTAGCAATGGTCAATGCGGATTTTTTGCTACCTGAATAAACATTAATGGTGGCTTGAGTACCCGAAATATCGATGAAGTTTGAGGTTAAAATAAAAGCATCGGCCGTCTTGAGACTAAGATCTAAGCCAGTACGGTCAATCACATTAAAATTAGTGTCCGCGTCCCAGACAACATTGAACCTTGAGTTAAAGCCCGTGGGATTAGACCAAGATAGGGTTCCTGGATTATTGGTGGGACTAACTGTTATAGTGCTTCCCGCTATAGGTGGACCAGTTCCAGCTGTCTTAGTTAGAGTTAAATCTCTGGTTCCCCCTACCGCGCCTACTGGGAATAAGGAAACCCCCACGGTTGTTCCGTTGGGGAGATTACGATTAATAGTGAGACTGCTGTTGGCTGGCAGATCAAAGCTATCAATAATGGTGGCTGCTTGAGCATTGCCCACACCCACGAGACTGGCTAAGGTTAGCCAACCTGTCATTCTTAAAGCACTCACACACTTCATATTTATTGACACTGATTAAAGTAATTTAGTATTGGGTAAAATATGTGAACAGACACGGGTAAGTGTATCCCTATTTCCTCAATGTTGTCAAGGGTAGAAAATATATCTAAAAATTTGCCCTAAAATTCGACCGAAAGTCGCTAATTTTAGGAACCTTAGTTATTAACCCAACAGCCCTAATTTAGTTAATAACATTAATATTCTGAATTAACCAGCGATCGCCTTGACGAGCTAAATCATAGCGAACTTGCAGGTTATCATTATAGCCCCGGCCTTTTTGTCCTTGTTGATAGAATTGAGCGACTTCTTGAACATTCGCCTCTACTATTGCTTTATTAGGATTATTCTTATTGACTTGAAACGTCTCAACCTTAACTTGATGTTGATAAGTCCAATAATTTTGATTTGCCTTAAGTTTTTGAGCGCGATCGCGCCATTGGGACAATAAGGGTTCGGCTAAAACCTTATTTAATGCGTCAACATCCTGTTGTTTACCAAAAGCTTGAGCCTTGCTCGATAGCCACATTTCTACTATGTGTGTTGCCCCTTCCTTTGTCAACATTCCCGTGGGGGTGGTAATTTGAGCATCAGCAGGAGGGATCTCAATCAGGGATTTATTTAAAAATACCCCATATTGCCCTTCTTCCAGGGCAGATAAGGGAGAAGTCCCCTGATGGAGCAAAGTCAAAGATAATACAACTAACCCTAAACCGCCTAAAATCGTTAGTCCCATTTTCCGATTAAAAGCAAGGGTGGGACGGGGTCTTCGCCGAGCAGGGGTATAGGGTTTGCTTGAAGGCTTTACTGTCGCAGTAGAAACAGGTTCTGGCGGCGTTAATTGCGGTTTTTGGGAAGGATTAGGGTTAGTGGCAACCCTTGGTTCCTCATGGGCTTTTTGAGGGGAATTGCGCTTGTGTTTACGACGACGGGCCGAACGAATATCAACGGGGGCCGTAGAAGGATTTGGCATAGCTGCCGCCACTGCCGCGCCACCTCCACTGACCATTACCTGATTCTGTTGATACACTGGGTAAGCAATGGCAGTAGCGCGACTGGTGGCGGTCTTAGCCTTACCTAATGCCCGATTTTGCGTCACACTTTGGGCCGTTGAGACTTCAGTTTCCTGTTCTATTGAGGCGAGTTGTTCGAGATAGGCTTGAACCTGCTGGTCAGCAAAGTATTCTTTTAAAGAAGCTCGTTGTTTGGCTAAATCTCGGAAATGGGTAAAGACTTCCGTTTGTAACCAATGCTCTCCGTATAAGCAAAGCCCTGGCAGAAAGTCGGGAGAGCCTTGAGAACAGTCCTTGATATATTTTAACGCTTGTTGATCCTGACACCGTTCTAGGGCTTGGGTGGCTGTCTGAGTTTGTCCCAATAATAAGGCGCAAATTGCTTGCTCAAGAGAGACATCTTGACGTTGTTCTAAGCCATCTAAAATGGTCTGCGCTTCCACCATTAAGGCGGGTTCTTTTTCGGCAAAACCACGGGAGATCAGGGCATATACCCCTAAATAAGCGGCCACGGATGAGGGACGTTGTGCTTCAGCGAGAAACAAATCTTGTTGTTCTTTGGCTGTTAGATAAGTCCGAATTTGTTGAATAAAGCGCAAAAAGTCATCAATACCCAAACCAGATCTATCATCCCCTCGACCATCAATTCCTTGTCGCTCTTTTAACATGGATTTGAGGAGATCTATTCCCGTCTTACGGGCAGCTTTTTCGGTTTCGGGTTGGACTAATAATTCTAAAATGCGGTAAGGTCGTAATTTATCAAGTTCTGTGCATATTTCGGCTTGAACTGAAGGAAAGAGGGTATTTTTTTCCAGTAAAGCTAGGCCTTTAACGCCATAACCGGCCGCCTTCTCATAATTTTCTTGTTGCCATTGCTCTCGACTAATTTCTAAATAAGCAAGGGCAATACTTAAAATTGTATCGGCTCGATTTTTGGCTGAATTATCGGTTAATTCTAAGGTCAAAGATGAGGAAGGCAAAATGCTGAGATAACGCTCCCCAAATTTGATGACTAATTCGTATTCTCCCAGTTCTTGGAGAATTAATAGAATACCAGGTAACTGTTGCGGTTCAATGTCAATTCCTGAAGCTTTGGCTGAGGAACTTTCTGCTGTGGCCCCCGTCCCTGACAAGGAGAATCCTCCTTCCCCTACTGATTCATCAGACAACTGATCTTCGAGAAATTGTGCTTCATAGGCGACTCTCTGGCCGGGATCGCAAAAAAGGCCATAGGCTTGGTCTAGCAACTGTTTTCTGGCTTTGATCGCTGTTTGGCTATATTCCCGACGGGGTAATTGAACACTACGATCTCGATAAGCTTGGCGAAGTTGCTCATCTGTGGCTTGGGGAAAAATCCCCAAAATTCTGTAGTAGTCGAGCGGTATGCGCACGGTTGACTTCCTCAGAGCAGGGTGACTCAGTACATTGGAGATTACAGGAGTGATGATAATTTATCATCGAACAGGGTTTAGGATTCTTGGCTGTCTTTGCTAAAGACGTTGGTTGGGAAAATTGTAACTTAAAGGTTCATTTTAGTAAAAAGTTTTTTATTGATTTTCAATCCAATCGCTTTACTTGACAATGCCTATTCAGTTTAAACTAAAACTGGAGGTTATCGATTTTTTCTTTAAGCCTCTAGGATAGCTCATCTAAGCATACAATTTTAGCAATATTTTTTGATCTTGGTTGGCTCTCCTTTTTAACAGTTCAAATGTTCTTTATATTGTTTAGTTTTTATGGTTTCTGAACGTACTTTGCCTGAATTTAACACAACTGCTGTCCAAATTACCAAAGAGGAAGGATTAATCCTCTACGAAGATATGACCCTAGGACGGCTGTTTGAAGATAAATGTGCTGAAATGTATTATCGGGGCCGAATGTTTGGCTTTGTCCACCTCTACAACGGACAAGAAGCGGTTTCTACAGGCATTATTAAATCGTTACGTTCTGATGAAGATTATGTGTCAAGTACCTACCGAGATCACGTCCATGCTTTGAGTTGTGGGGTTCCTCCCCGTGAGGTGATGGCGGAGTTGTTTGGTAAGGCTACAGGCTGTAGTAAGGGCCGCGGCGGTTCGATGCACTTATTCTCGGAAAAACACCGTTTATTGGGGGGTTATGCTTTTGTAGCTGAAGGTATTCCGGTGGCTACGGGGGCAGCTTTTCAGAGTAAATATCGACGGGAAGTGATGGGGGATCAAAATGCGGATCAAGTGACGGCTTGTTTCTTTGGAGATGGGGCCAGCAATAATGGTCAATTTTTTGAATGTTTGAATATGGCCGCCCTTTGGAATTTGCCGATTATTTATGTGGTAGAAAATAATAAATGGGCGATCGGTATGGCTCATGATCGGGCGACTTCTCAACCGGAAATCTACAAAAAAGCTAGTGTTTTTAATATGGTTGGGGTGGAAGTTGATGGGATGGATGTCTTAGCGGTGCGACAAGTGGCCCAAGAGGCTGTGGCCCGCGCCCGTGCTGGAGAAGGGCCAACCTTGATCGAAGCCTTAACTTATCGTTTTCGCGGCCATTCTTTGGCTGATCCTGATGAAATGCGATCGCCTGATGAAAAAGAATTTTGGGGCGGCAAAGATCCCATTGAACGATTAGCTAATTATTTGATAGAACAGAATTTGGCTAACCAGGATGAATTAAAAGCTATTCAGCAAAAAGTTCAAGCTTCTGTTGATGATGCGGTTAAGTTTGCTGAGGAAAGTCCTGAACCTGATCCTAGTGAATTATATCGTTATGTTTTTGCTGAGGATTAATCGTTTTTAATTGTAGGGTGGGCATTGCCCACCTTTTACTCACATCCTGCACATGAACCAAAAATCCGATTTTTTGCCTAAATTTCCACGAAAGAATCAGGGTTTCATGGTTTAAAAATCGGATTTTTTTAGCTTTTCGGTGTTGGTGCAAGATCTGAATTTTAACTATGTATTCTGGGTTGTGGGTGTAATGTCGTTAAAATATTACTTTCAATGATTGATAATTCATC
This sequence comes from Crocosphaera sp. XPORK-15E, assembly GCF_034931425.1. Classification (NCBI taxonomy): domain Bacteria; kingdom Bacillati; phylum Cyanobacteriota; class Cyanophyceae; order Chroococcales; family Aphanothecaceae; genus Crocosphaera; species Crocosphaera sp. XPORK-15E. The sequence goes on along the minus strand of NZ_JAYGHQ010000006.1, from coordinate 165,508 downwards.
GAGTCTTGTTTGTACTAAATCTCGATCATAATAAGTATCAGCTAATACCCAATAAATGCCATAATGTCGCGCTTCTGATGCCATTAAACTACGGTAAAATTTAGCTAAGTTTTCATCAGGACAATGGGTTCCTAGTAGTCCTAATCTTTCGTGGGATCTCGCTTCTATTAAGGCGGCAACTAATAGAGAATCTAACAATCTTTCGGGTTCTTGGTTTCTCATTGCGCCCCTTAATTTTGCTCCATAGGGAGGGGAAGAAATGGGGCCTAGGGGAATATTTCTCTGTTCTAACCATTGATTAACTTGTTCAAAATGTTCTAATTCTTCTTGGGCGATCGCGGTTAATTTTCTGACTAAAACCGTATTAGAAGAATAACGAAACATCAAATTTAAGGCAACACCTGCGGCTTTTCTTTCACAATGGGAATGATCTAATAAAATTACATCTAAATTATTAATTGCTTGTTCGATCCAAGCTTCTTGAGTAGGGGTTTTTAAGATACTAATTTTTGTTTTTTCTGTTAGCATAATTCATTTTTCAAGACAAAATATTGGTAATATAGGAAAAATCAATATCCTATTGTGAATTTTATCAAAAGGATTGGGAATACTACTAATATAATTAATTTTCATTTTTCTATGACAAGTCAACTTCATGACAAGGCGTTACGATACCTCCGTAATGCTTTAAATAACCCTAATGCTAACTTTCGAGACGGACAGTGGGAAGCTATTTCAGACTTAGTGCAGAATCGTTCTCGTTTGTTAGTCGTTCAAAGGACAGGATGGGGAAAGAGTTTAGTCTATTTTATCGCAACTAGACTATTAAGAGATCAGGGAGCAGGAACAACGCTTCTAATTTCTCCCTTGCTGGCACTGATGCGTAACCAAATTGCCGCAGCACAACGGATTAATGTTCAAGCAGACACCATTAATTCTAGCAATACTCAAGAGTGGAACAGAGTTCAAGAAAAGTTGTTAGCAGGAACAGTTGATATTTTATTGATTTCTCCCGAAAGACTTTCCAATGAGGAGTTTAGAGACAATATTTTAATTCCAATAGCTTCTAGTATTGGTTTATTTGTGATAGATGAGGCGCACTGTATTTCTGATTGGGGACATGATTTTAGGCCAGATTATCGGCGTATTGTTCGCATTTTACAGGCACTACCTTCAAATATTCCCGTTTTAGCTACTACAGCAACGGCAAATAATCGAGTAGTCAATGATATTAAGGCACAATTGGGAGAAAGCTTACAAATTAGTCGAGGAGAATTAACCCGAAAAAGCTTACAGTTACAAAATCTTGAGTTTCCTAGTCCGGCTGCTAGACTCGCTTGGTTGGCACAATATATTCCTAAATTACCAAATTCTGGTATTGTTTACACTTTAACCGTTAGGGATGCTCAAAGAGTTGCAGCATGGTTAAAACAGCAAGGAATTAGTGCAGAAGCTTATTATGGAGATTTAGAGACTGAAGAAAGGGAAATTTTAGAAAATAAGCTTTTAAATAATGAAATGAAGGTATTGGTTGCGACAACGGCGTTAGGGATGGGATTTGATAAACCAGATTTAGGTTTTGTAATACATTATCAACGTCCTAACTCCGTTGTTCATTATTATCAGCAAGTTGGACGAGCAGGAAGAGCAGTTGAACAAGCTTATGGTATTCTACTCAGTGGGGCTGAAGATGAGGAAATTAGTCAGTATTTTATTAATAATGCTTTTCCGCCAGAAGCTCACACCAAAGAAGTATTAACTACCCTAGAATCTTCTCCAAATGGTTTATCTGTACCGCAATTAGAGCAATCTTTGAACTTATCAAGCGGACAGATTAATAAGGTATTAAAGCTACTTTTCTTAGAATCTCCTGCACCTGTAATGAAGCAAGGATCAAAATGGTATGCAACAGCCGTTAATTATCAACCGAATCGGCAAAAAATAGAACAATTAACCCGTATTCGTTACCAAGAACAAGATCAAATGCGGGATTATATGAATAGTAATGGTTGTTTGATGCAGTTTTTAGCCTCTGCGTTAGATGACGAAAATCCGACTATTTGCGGAAAATGCGCCGTTTGTTTAGGCAAAGATTTAATTCCTACTATCTATTCCCTCAATTTACTCAATCAAGCAGTAATATTTCTCAAACGCAGTGATCACATTATCGAACCGCGAAAAAAATGGCCATTAAAAGGTGCATTTTCGGTTTATAACTTTTCGGGTAATATTAAACCAGAATTAAAGGCAGAAAATGGGAGAGCATTATGTTTATGGGGAGATCCAGGATGGGGACAATTAGTCAAACAGGGAAAATATGAAACTAATCATTTTGATGATCAATTAGTAGAAGCAATGGCAGAAATGATTCAACGCTGGAACCCTCAACCCAAACCCACTTGGATAACTTGTATTCCTTCTCTCAATCGTCCCCATTTAGTCCAAAATTTTGCCCAAAAACTGGCTAATGGCTTACAAATCCCTTTTATTCCAGTGGTTAGCAAAATCAAACAAAATCCCCCCCAAAAAACCATGAATAATAGTTATCAACAAGCGCACAATTTAGATGGAGTATTTAGCATTGATAGGGAAAAAATAATGTCAGGTTCTGTCTTTTTAGTCGATGATTTTGTTGATTCTCGTTGGACATTAACCGTCGTTTCTGCACTTTTACGTCAAGCTGGAAGTGGTCAAGTTTTTCCCACAACTTTAGCGTTAAATTCTTTATCTTAAAGTTATTTGGTATCAATTATGCTTTCTCCAGACACTCAAGCGATTTTACTTCTTTGTGCAAGTTTTGGTCAAAATCGTCAAACTGAACCCTTTCCTTTAAACCTTGGTGAATATAACACCCTTGCGAGTTGGTTAAGAGAAGAAAATATGTTTCCCCAAGACTTAATTAACCCTAATTTTATCAATCGTCTTCCTCAATTAAATATAGGTAAATTAGATTCTAACCGATTAGTTTCATTGCTACAAAGAGGTGGTTTATTAGCTTTAACGGTTGAAAAATGGTTCAATCAAGGTTTATGGGTCATCAGTCGTGCTGATAGTAACTATCCTCAAAGATTAAAACAACAATTGAAAAGCTTAGCTCCTCCTATTTTATATGGGATTGGTAATCAAGATTTATTATTAAAAGGAGGGTTAGCTGTTGTGGGTTCTCGTAATGTTGATCAAGAAGGATTAGACTATACTTATCGAATAGTAGAAACCTGTGCAGAACAAAAGATTCAAGTGATTTCAGGCGGTGCAAAAGGGGTTGATCAAGCTTCGATGTTAGGAACATTAAAAGCAGGAGGGACAGCCATTGGCATATTAGCAAATAACTTACTTAAAGCATCCGTTAATGGCCAATATCGTCCTAGTATTAAAGAAGGAAAATTGACCTTAATTTCTGCGGTTGATCCTAACGCTTCTTTTCATGTTGGTAACGCTATGGGACGCAATAAATATATCTATGCTTTGGCTAATTATGGGTTAGTTATTAGTGCTGACTATAACACAGGTGGAACATGGGCTGGAGCAACAGAAGCTTTAAATATAATTAAGAATGTACCTGTTTTGGTGCGAATGCAGGGAGCAATACCAGAAGGAAATCAAGAGTTATTAAAAAAAGGTGCAAAACCATTTCCTGACACTCCTTGGAATCGTCCGATTAAAGAATTAATTGAAACGACTATATCAGAATATAAACCCATAGAATCTCCTCAAAATAACACTCAATTAACTTTATTTAGTCAGGATAATCATTCTGTCGTTCCTGAAAATAAAGCCGAACTTAAGCTACAAGAATCTGATATATCTTCCCGTAATGATGGGTTTAAATCTTCCTCAGAAAGACTTTATTATGCTGTTTTACCTATCATTCTGCAAGAATTAAAAAAACCACAAGATCAGAAATCTTTAGCAACTAATCTTGATGTTCAAGTTGGTCAACTAAGCAAATGGCTAAAAAAAGCAGTTACAGACAAAAAAGTTATCAAACAGACTGAAAATAAACAAGTTATTTATAAATTAAATGAGATATAATTCAAATAATCTATAGATAAAGATGATGGTAAATTGTTAATATTTTAACCCTAATTCTCCCTGGAGAAAATCAATAAATTGTCTAGCACTTCTTCCGGATCTTCCATTATGTTTGGTGGCCCATTGTTTCGCTTTAAATTCTAATTCATCTTGGGATAAATTCAACTTTGCTGCTGTTGATAAGTGATGGACAATATTGAGATAAGTTTCTTGGTTTGCTGCTTCAAAAGTTAAGGTTAAACCAAAGCGATCGCTAAAGGATAATTTTTCTTGTACTGTATCCCAATTATGGATTTCATCGGCATCACTGGGACGAGGACGATCATCAAAAAATTCCCTAATTAAATGTCTTCTATTTGATGTTGCATAAACTATAACATTTTTTGCTCTTGCGGTAACACTTCCTTCTAAAACTACCTTTAAAGCTTTAAAAGAATCGTCATCTTCTTCAAAGGATAAATCATCAACAAATACAATAAACTTTTGTGGGACATTTCTTAATTTATCCACAATTAACGGTAAATTGTATAGTTGAGATTTATTGACTTCTACTAATCTTAAACCTTGGGCATAATATTGATTTAATAAACCTTTAACTAGGGAAGATTTACCTGACCCACGACTGCCATATAATAAAACATGAAGGGCGGTATAACCAGACAATAAAATCTCTGTATTTTTGATTAAGGTTGCTTTTTGTGCTTCATAACCGACAATTTCAGTTAATTTAATAGGATCAGGGTTGGCAATACCAATTAATTGATTATCTTGCCATTTTAATGCTTTATATTGAGCAAAAATTCCTGTACCATTTTGACGGTAATAATTGGCTAATTCTTCTAAACAATTTTCCCAAAGCTCTTGTTGATGTAAAAAAGTATTATTTATGTTATCAAATTGGACAATAAAAGGAGAGAAAGGCACTTTTGCCGCTTCTTTTACCCATTGACTAATGGCTTCTAAGGGAAGATTATATAAGGTGTTTAAAATACTTAAATCATGTTCAGTTGCCTCAATCAAAGACTTTGATATATTGGATAAAGAATGGGATTGAACTTGTTGACTAAAAGGATTATCATCAACTAAAATTCTTTTAACAAGATAATCTTGCCAACTAATGCTTTGAGATGCCAAGGTTTTAAACCAATGACTATAGGCAGTTAAACAGTTAAAATTAATGGTATCTGGATTACGAGTATAAATAGAATTTAAAAGTTTAAGAAATGCTTGGCCAATTTCATCTTCAAAAATTGATTGATACAAAAGCAAAGAAGCAATTTCTTGATGAATGAGGTAATAATAGTTTAAGTCTTGATTCATGTTTTGAGGAAATACTTATTCTTAAGATGACTCAGGATAGGACAAAAATTAAATTATTCGTAGGGTGGGTTAGGTGGCGATATGTTATGGCGTTAATTGGTTAATTAATTATCCACCGTAACCCACCATCAAGAAGACTTGCATTTACCTTAATAATAATTAAAGTAGGGGCGAACGGCCGTTCGCCCCTACAATGAGATAGGGGAACTTTTTTACATAATCACCAGGATCAGGCATAATTGTAAAGAAATAATACAGTTAAGAAAAATTCAGATAAGGGTAGAATGGGAAAACAAAGGGTCTTATCAGGGGTACAACCAACCGGAAACCTGCACCTAGGCAACTATTTAGGGGCTATTCGCACCTGGGTAGACATCCAAGAGAACTATGATAACTTCTTTTGTGTGGTCGATTTACACGCGATTACCGTCCCCCACAACCCCAAAACTTTAGCCCAAGATACTTATACCATAGCGGCTCTTTATCTCGCCTGTGGCATTGATTTAAACCATGCTACAATCTTTGTTCAATCCCATGTTACGGCCCATGCGGAACTAGCTTGGTTATTAAACTGTATCACACCTTTAAACTGGTTAGAAAGGATGATTCAGTTTAAAGAAAAAGCCGTTAAACAAGGAGAAAATGTCAGCGTTGGACTATTAGATTATCCCGTATTAATGGCAGCAGATATTTTATTATATGATGCCGATCGCGTGCCTGTGGGAGAAGATCAAAAACAACATTTAGAATTAACTAGAGACATTGCGGCCCGGTTTAACGATCAATTTGCTACACCGGAAAACCCTGTTTTAAAAATACCTGAACCTTTAATTCGTACAGAAGGGGCCAGAGTAATGAGTTTAACCGATGGCAGCCGAAAAATGTCAAAATCTGACCCATCAGATCTCAGTCGTATTAATTTATTAGATCCTCCAGAATTAATTGGCAAAAAAATTAAACGCTGTAAAACTGACCCCATCAAAGGTCTAGAATTTGATAATAAAGAACGTCCTGAATGTAATAATTTGTTAGGCTTATATGGATTATTATCAGGAAAGACGAAACAAGAAGTTATCCTTGAGTGTCAAGATATGGGATGGGGACAATTTAAACCCTTACTCAGTGAGACAACTATCGCAGCCCTCGAACCAATTCAACTAAAATATCAAGAAATCATGGATAATAAAGATTATTTAGATTCTGTTTTACGAGATGGCAAAGAGAAAGCTGAAGCCGTTGCTAATCACACTTTAAACAGGGTTAAAGACGCATTAGGCTATTTACTCACCCTTTAGATCACTTTATTCAATTCTTATTATTTATTGTGACTCGTTCTATGATTAACCATTTTCGCCAAGCTGCCCAAAATAAGGAATTTCTGATCACCGCAGAAGTCACTCCCCCCAAGGGAGGAAACCCCACCCGAATGTTAGAGATGGCCAAACAACTCAAAGGGAGAGTCCATGGGGTAAATGTCACAGATGGCAGTCGGGCCGTGATGCGGATGTCTTCGGTGGCTGCTTCTGCCTTATTATTGCAGTATGGCATAGAACCAATCTGTCAGGTGGCTTGCCGCGATCGCAATGTAATTGGCCTGCAAGCAGACTTAATGGGGGCCTATGCCTTGGGATTACGCAATATTTTAGCTTTAACAGGCGATCCCGTCAAAGCGGGGGATCACCCCAAAGCCAGAGCAGTTTTTGAGTTAGAATCGGTAAGATTGCTCAAGTTAATTGATAATCTCAATCGTGGTGTAGACTATAATCAGAAGTCTTTACCAGATGATCCCTTAGATTTATTTGTTGGGGCCGCAGTTGATCCCCAGTCTTCTAGTTGGTCAGGGTTACAACGAAGATTTGAGAATAAATTGGCAGCCGGGGCGCAATTTTTCCAGAGTCAATTAATTACAGATTTTGATAAATTGGATAAGTTTATGCACCAAATTGCTGCTAAATCAGATAAGCCGATTTTAGCGGGAATTTTCTTGTTAAAGTCGGCTAAAAATGCTCAATTTATTAAGAATAATGTGCCAGGTGTAGAGATTCCTGATAGTATTATTAAACGTTTAGCTGATGCAAATGAACCCTTAAAAGAAGGTGTAAAAATTGCGGCGGAACAAGTACAATTAGCCAAACAATTATGTCAAGGAGTTCATTTAATGGCAATTAAACGAGAAGATTTAATTCCTGAAATTTTGGATCAAGCAGGAATTGCGCCTATTATTACTAATACCCTGAATTAATTGACAAATTTACCAATTTAATAACTTCTATAGTCAGTTTAATTAATGAAATTGGGAAAAAACAACTTAGCTAGTCCAGCAAGAATAGCCAAAATAAAGCCAACTACAACGGAACGATTGATGAATTCCTGAGTATCTAGTCGCTTACTAACTCCATTGACGGTGGCTTCAAGTTCTTTGATTTGTCCCGTCAGTTTAGTATCCAGTTCTTTGATTTGTCCCGTCAGTTTAGTATCACTTTCTTGAATTTGTCCCGTCAGTTTAGTATCAAGTTCTTTGATTTGTCCCGTTAGTTTAGTATCCAGTTCTTTGATTTGTCCCGTTAGTTTAGTATCACTTTCTTGGATTTGCCCAGTTACTCTAGCATCGAGGGTTTTGATTTCTCCTTTGATTTCAGCAACTTCAACTTTAAGAATGGTAACATCTTGCTGTAAATTGTCTATCTTCGACTCAATGGATGCGAACTGTCTATCCATCTTCTGCTCTAGTCGCGTCAAGAATTCTTCTAAGGAATAAGTAACTGTAATCGGTGTTTGACTCATGGTCTTATTTAGAAAAAAATTACTTTATTTGGTAATTATAATAACATAATTGTTCTTAATTAACTGGTTTAAAATAATTGTAAATATGCAACCGCGCGAGCGTCGAACGTCTCGACGGTGACGCTCGACGGAACCGCTGAAGCTCACGGCGAAGCCTCATAAGTCCGAGAAACGCTATATATATTATAAAGATCATCGGAAAAAGATGTAGGATTGATGTTTTTATTAAACTCGCGCTAAAATGAAACAGTAGAGATGTAGATTGGCAAGCTAAATAATGAGTTTAGAATCTAAAGAACAATATCTAACTGACGTAAATGGCAACCGCATTGCCGTTGTTATCGATATTAATGTCTATCAAAAGCTATTAGATGAATTGGATGAATACTACTGTATAAAGGGGTATGAACAAGCGGTTACTGAAACTGAACCAGAAATTAGATCAGGGGATTACCTAACCTTAGAACAGTATTTAGCCAATCGTTAAAGCAATAATCAATGAGTTATCAAATTATTATCCCTAAAGCTGTGCAAAAACAGATAGATAAATTGGCTAATGATATCCAAAATAGTGTCATTCAATCTTTGCTAAGCCTATCTGAAAATCCTAGACCATCGAACTCCCTGAAGATGAAAAATAATCAAGGATATCGTTTAAGAGTAGGTGAATATCGGGTTTTATATGATATTTATGACAAAACTCAGGTATTGACTTTAAGACGTATTGCACATAGACGAGATATTTACCGTAATAATTAATACTTATATCTACACAAAACTTTACTCGTTAAAATTAGACAAAAGCAAAAAAAATTAGACAAAATTTGACAAAGTTAATCTTATCTTAACTTGATTAATTATTATTAATTAATTTGTTGAAAGTAATTGCAAAGATTTGTAAAATTAGCCTGAAATATTTAATTACCTGACTATCATACAGGTAATTGATTAACCCTAAATTTAAGGAAATTTTATAAAAATGACATTAACAAAACTGATTGATTTTACGAAGGGGTGTAAGAATAACTTATCTAAAATAGCGATCGCCTCCTCTGTTTTGGTTGTTAGTTCTTTGGCGATCGCACCTGTTCAAGCCGCGACCTTTGATGCTGCAACTGACTTTTCTGCAACGAATAATCCGAATGGGGTTTGGAGTTATGGCGATTCAAATACTTTAGGTAGTGTATTCAACTTATATACCAACAAATATACTGATGTTACTGGTTTAGATGTTTGGTTTGGGTCCGATGCCGCTACCCCAACAAATCCTGCCATAGTTCAAAATCCTACAGCAAGCACTGTTACTAATATTTGTTGCCAACTTCTACCTGGACAACTATCTCTCCACCCAGGACCGCAGGGACAATATAGCATCGTTCGCTGGACGGCACCTCACAGTGGCTTATTCAGTTTAGCAACAACCTTTAGCGGGACAGATTTTGTCGGTCCCACATCTACAGATGTTCACGTCCTCAGTAACGGGACTTCCCTATTTAACGATTTTGTCAACGGTTTTGGGAGTCCTAGTGCTAAAAACTTTTCTACAACTCTATCTATTGCTGTAGGAGATACAATTGATTTCGCCGTAGGTTTCGGCAACAACGGTAACTTTTTCTCTGATAATACAGGATTAAGTGCTATCCTCACCACCATATCCGCGTCCGAACCCTCTACTATCCCCGAACCCTCATCAATATTGGGAATACTAAGTTTAGGAGTATTAGGAATAGGTGCAGCTTTAAAGAGAAAGCCTTGAATAACATTTTGAAGAATAAATGAGATTTACGGTTACTGAGAACTACATAATGGTTGTAGCACTAAATTAACCAAAATCGGTCGGATTAATATATTGGTTGCCATTCATCTCCCGTTAATCTCTGTGAGTCTTTTTTTACCGAGAAATTTAACGGGAGTCCTCTGGCAACACCATGAGATAGACTGTGCCAAAAACCAGCCCCTACTAAACCTCTGATACGAATTTATTGAGCGAAAACCTTAGAAGCCGCAGCAATACCGGCCCCAGGAGTTGCCCCTTCATAACCTAAAGCTTGTAAGGTGGCTTCTAAAGCTGCGATCGCAGTTAAGATATCTCGTTCACTGACAAACCCTAGATGGCCAATACGGAAAATTTTGCCTTTGAGATCGTCTTGTCCCCCCGCTAAAGCAATATCAAATTGCTTCTTCATGGTCGAACGAATGGCTTCAGCATCGACCCCTGTAGGCATTACGGCGGTAATGGCAGGACTTGCGGCATCATCCGGGGCAAACAAGGGTAAATCGAGGGCTTTAACGGCGGCGCGGGTGGCTTGAGTTAAGCGAAGATGACGGGCAAAAATACTCTCTAACCCTTCCGCCTTCATGATTTTTAGGGACGCTTGTAACCCGTACATCAGGTTAACGGGAGGAGTAAAGGGAGAACTATTTTTATCCGTGGCTTTCTTGTAGGCTTTTAAATCGAGATAAAACTTAGGTAGGGTAGCGGTTTCGTAAGCTTTCCAGGCCTTGGGACTAACAGAGACAAAGCCTAACCCTGGAGGTATCATATAGCCTTTTTGCGACCCAGAACCCACCACATCAAGTCCCCATTCATCAATAGGAACATTAACCGCCCCTAAACTGGTGACAGCATCAACGATAATTAGGGCTTCTCCGTGATCTTTCACATATTTGTTGATCGTGGCTAAATCATTGAGAACCCCTGTAGAGGTTTCAGAATGGGTGATAATGACTGCTTTGATGGTTTTTGCGCTGTCTGCTGTGAGTTTGGCTTTAAAATCTTCAGGATTGAGGGGTTTGCCCCATTCTGCTGTAATTTCTTCTACTTGTAGGCCAAAAGCTTGGCCCACTTTCACCCAACGTTCCCCAAATTTGCCATTGTTGCCGACTAAAACGCGATCGCCTGGACTGAGGAAATTAATCATTCCTGCTTCCATGGCCCCTGTCCCACTGACGGTTAACATCAGGACATCATTCTGGGTTTGGTGAAGCCATTTGAGGTTTTCTGTCAGTTCCCCAATAATATTACTAAAATCCCCACTTCGGTGGCCGATGGGGTGTTTAGCCATGGCCAACAGTACACTTTCGGGTACGGGGGTTGGCCCTGGAATCATGAGCATATTTTTATCTTGCATGAATAATCTCTCCCGCTTCGCGCTTAAAATAATAATTCCCCTGCCCAAAACACAGAGGATGGTTTCTTTGCAGGGAGTCCAAAATTTAGTGTAACCCGTCCTTAACTAACACTGAAAAAATCTTTGAGCTTTTGACGGATTTTTAAGCTTTAATTCAGGTTGTTTCCCTGAGATTTTCAGCATTAGCTACGGGTTCAATTAGGGGTGAGCGGGGAGCATCAATACTGTTGAGTGACCAATGATGTTCTGGGGAAATATAACTTTGTTCACAGATGGCTTCGAGTTGTTTTTGTTGGGCCCTGGCTTTGCGGAGGGTGACGATCAGCCGTTCCACCTGTTCCTGTAAAACTGGTTGTTCATAGGTCATTGCCAAGGTTTTACGCTCTAGCAGTTGTAAGAGTAATTCGTAATGAATGAGGGAAGGAAGGGGTAAGGATTTCATCGAATTTATAAGTGATTGGCTAATCGATCTTTCTTGATTTAAAGGATCAAGAAAATAAGGCAGCGATCGCCTGTTCGGGATCGGGTTGTTTAACTAAAGATTCTCCAATTAGAACTGCATCGGCCCCCGCTTTTTTAACGGTTTGTAAATCTTGGGGAGTATGTAACCCAGATTCACTGACAATGTAAATTCCTAATTGTTTAATTTGGGTTTGACGAGCATCTAAAAGCTGGGTTGTTGTCTCTAAATTCACCTCAAAGGTTTCTAAATTACGGTTATTGATCCCGATCAATGATACGCCTTCAATAGCTAAAACCCGATCCAATTCTGTTAAGGAATGAACTTCTAATAAGGGAGTCATACCCAAGGATTGAATAATTTTGATCAGATAACGCAAATCTGAGTCTTTGTGAATGGCAGCAATGAGTAAAACCCCATCTGCCCCGTTGAGACGTGCGAGATAGATTTGATAAGGGTAGAGTATGAATTCTTTACACAGTAAGGGAATATCTACGGCTTGACGAACTAAAGCCAGATTTTCAAAACTTCCTTGAAAAAACTTACTATCGGTAAGCACAGAAATACAAGTCGCGCCTCCTCTCTTATATGCTTGAGCAATGGCCACGGGGTCAAAATCCGCCCGAATTACGCCTTTACTTGGTGAGGCCTTTTTGACTTCGGCAATTAGGGCCGGTTGGGTTTTTCCCTGAGCTATCGCCCCCAAAAAATCTTGGGGTGGGGGAACCTTACTCACTTGTTTGCGTAGTTCTAATAAGGAAAGCCTTTCTCTGAGGCGATCGACTTCTTTTTCCTTGTGCCAAACGATTTCTTCAAGGATATGTCTTGCTTGTCCATCGGGATCTGGTATTTGATAACGCAGGGTTTCGACTTCTACGGAAGGGTTGGGGGGTCGTCTTCTGATTTGCATTCGGCTTGTTAAGAAGGATTAAGCAACTGTTTGAAGGGGTATCTTACCAAGGTTATTCTATCTATAATTGCTGTTTTTGGGCTAATCTTGTTGTCTCTATTCTCTCGAAGCAGTCAGACAAAAAAAAAGATTTTCTATATGATCCCTTAGTAGCCCTAAATTTAGGGCAAAAATCTAGCTGAAAACCCTTATGAATACGATTAAAGCAAAAATTCAATCGATCTTGAATCAATTACCAGATGATTGTTCAATTGAAGATATCCAGTATCATTTGTATGTTCTCGAAAAAATCCGTCAAGGATTACAGATCGCTGAACGGGAACCCATGTTACAACAGCAGGAAGTCGAGGGGCTACTAAGTAAATGGCTTATCGAGTAATTTGGTCTTCTAAAGCAGTTGAGGATGTTGAGGCAATTGCGACTTACATTGCCCGTGACTCCCCTTCTTATGCGGCTGCGGTTGTCCGGCAAATTCTGGATACCACAAGTCAATTGGAGGAATATCCAATGGCCGGTAAAATTATCTCTGAGGGGGACAATCTCACGATCCGTGAGCAATTAGCCTACAATTATCGGGTAATTTATCAGGTGCAGGAACAGAGAGTTACAGTGGTGTCTATTGTCCATACCAAGCAGTTATTAGGGCTGAATGAATAGGGATGACAGAGCAAGATGTTCAAATCTTAATTAAAAAGGTAGAGCAAGCTGACTCCTCCTTGAGTTTATTCAAGGCGGTTCAGTCTCTGGCCGCCAGCGGCCATGAAAATGCCATTCCTACCCTGATCCAAGCTTTAGGTTACAACAATCCAGGGGCGGCAGTGGCCGCGGTGGAAGGCTTGATTAAGATGGGAGATGTGACGGTTTCCTATCTTTTGGCTCAAATTGATGGCTACAATTATGGGGCGAGGGCTTGGGCGACTCGTGCTTTGGCCGGTATTGGTCATCCTTCTGCCCTCGAACACCTCCAAGAAGCCGCTAAAGCTGATTTTTCCATGAGTGTTCGTCGTTCAGCGGCCAAGGGGTTAGGGGGTATTTGTTGGCATAAGTTACCCTCTGAAAGAGTTAACAAGGCTCAAAATCAAGTGCTTGAGACTTTAATTAAGGTTTCTGATGATCCAGAATGGGTGGTGCGTTATGCTGCGGTGGTGGGCTTACAGAATTTGGCTAATTCAATCAAGAAGACTCAACCGACACTAATTGATTCCTTAGTGGCTAGGTTACAGCAAATGCTAAGTAATGAGCCAGAATTAGGAGTATGCGCTCGTATTCGCCTGGCTTTAGAAAATTTGCATGAGCGGTGCTAGTTCATGAATTAACATAGAATTAACTCAAAACCCATAGGATAATGATATCTATGGGTTTTATAATCTTGCCAAAAGTCCACTATACAGAAACTAAAGTTATGCCACGTCTTCGGTCTATTTTGTCCCTGTTGTTGGTTGCTGTTACCATCTTCTGTGTCAGTTGCAGTAGTCCCCAAGCACAGATCCCAACAACTTATTCCCCTGAGAAAGTTGAACAATTACAAGTTCTCATTGAACCCATTCAAGAAGCACGGGAAAATATGTCAGTGCTTAAAGAGTTGATCTCTGAGCAAAATTGGATTGACATCGGTACCTATATTCATGGGCCTCTCGGTGGTTTACGTCGGGAAATGAGCAATTTAACTCGTGATTTATTACCCAAGGATCAAAAGCAAGCTAAACAACTCTCTCAGGAATTATTTAGTCATTTTGAACGCCTTGATACTGCGGCCAAAGCTCACAATAATACTGATGCTCAACGACAATACCGTGATGCGGTAGATCACTTTGATGCTTTCTTAGATTTGCTCCCTAAAGCAAGCTAATTGAGTCATCTTGATAGAAAAAATTTCTAGGGGCATAATTAATTATGCCCTTATTTAATATCTAAATTTATCTCAAAACTATGACCCGTATTGCCATTATTGGTGCAGGAATTATTGGATCTGCGATCGCCTACGAATTGAGTTTACTTGATGGTTTGAATATTACCCTAATTGATGAAAAATCCCCCGCTTCTGGTTCTACTGGGGCAGCATTAGGGGTATTAATGGGCATTATTAGCCATAAAACTAAAGGGAGAGGCTGGAAACTTCGTCAAAGCAGTTTACAACGCTATGAAACTCTAATTCCTGAATTAGAAGGATTAACGGGAAACCCTATTCCAGTTAATCGTCAAGGGATTTTAATGTTATGTTTTAACGATGACTTCAGGGACAGATGGGAAAGTTTAGCCAAGCTTCGAGCTTCTCAAGGCTATTTGTTAGAAATTTGGACTAAAAATGATCTCTTGAAACGCTGTCCTCAGATTCAAAATGAGCGTGTAATTGGGGCTATTTATTCCCCCCAAGATCGTCAAATTGATCCCACAATTTTAACTCAATCTCTTGTTACAGCAGCCGCTAAGAATGGCGTTAATTGTCAATTTGGAGTCAAAGTTCAAAATATTGTACCAATTGCCTCTGATGCCTCAAATAATGGTCAATCTTATCAACTTCAAACAACTCAGGAAAGCTTAACAGTTGATTGGTTAATTATTGCCGCAGGATTGGGATCAACGTCTTTAATTACCCCTTTAAAACCGATTGTCAAGATGCAACCAGTATTAGGACAAGCATTACAAATTAAGTTAAATCATCCATTAGGAGAGGCTAATTTTCAACCTGTTATTACTGGGGAAGATGTACATATTGTTCCGATCAAAAATGATGAATATTGGATCGGTGCAACGGTAGAATTTCCGGATCAAATGGGCCAAGTTGTGCCAGAATTAGAATTGTTAGAACAGGTTAAACAACAAGCGATCGCCTTGTGTCCTCTGCTTCGGGAAGGAACAGTGATCAAAACTTGGTTGGGTAAGCGTCCCCGTCCTGACGGAGAACCAGCACCAATTATTAAAGAATTACCTGATTATCCTCATATTTTATTAGCAACAGGTCATTATCGTAATGGGGTATTATTGGCCCCCGCAACTGCTTTGATGATTCGAGATAAAATTAAAAACAGTTAAATCTGTCATCATTTTACTGATAATTAATTATGTTAAATATCATTTTTGTTATCTTAATTATTCTGATTGGTTCGGCGATTTGTTCTTGTACAGAAACCGCATTATTTTCTGTTTCCAGTGTCAAAGTTAAACAGTTAGCACAATCAAAAAAGCCCCAAGCAATAGCTTTACAAGCAATTCGTAGTAAAATGAATCGTCCTATTGCTACGATTGTGATTATCAATAATATTTTTAATATTGTAGGAAGTATTATTATTGGAAGCTTAGCAACTCAAGTTTTTGGTGATACTTTATTAGGACTATTTTCTGGTATTTTAACATTTTTAATTATCATTTTTGGAGAAATTCTCCCTAAAACTTTGGGAGAAAGATATGCGGAACCCATTGCCTTGTTTGTCGCTATTCCTGTTCAATTTATAACCTTAATTTTTACTCCCATTGTTTGGTTAATGGAACACATTACTTCACCCTTTACGAAAGGGAAAAAACTCCCCACAACCAATGAAGCAGAGATCCGTTTTTTAACGATGATTGGTTATAAAGAAGGGGTGATCGAAGGTGATGAAGCTGAGATGATTCATCGAGTATTTCAGTTAAATGATTTAACCGCAGCAGACTTAATGACTCCTCGGATAATTTTAACTTTTTTAAAAGGAAATTTAACCTTAGCTGAGTCTCAAACAGAGATTATCAAATCTGAACATAGTCGCATTTTAATTGTTGAAGAATCAATCGATCAAATTTTGGGTTATTGTTTAAAAGATGAGCTTTTGACGGCAATTATTGAAGGAAATTCGGCAGAAAAAATACATGATTTTATTCGTTCAGTTTATTATGTTCCTGAAACAATTAAAGCTGATAAACTATTAAAAAGTTTTCAAGATGCTCGTGAACATTTAATGGTAGTTTTAGGTGAATATGGTGGCGTTTCAGGAGTCGTTACCTTAGAGGATGTTTTGGAAGTTTTAACAGGGGAAATTGTTGATGAAACTGATCGCATTGTTGATCTCCAACAAATTGCCAGAAAAAAGCGCAATTTTCTCTTAAATTCCAGAGAAATAGCGAAAAAATCAGAGGATATCGATACAACCGATGTTGTCAATGATTAAGACACAATTCTTAACGTCAGGAAAACTTATAGATATAACAAGAAATTCTGAAGTGGCGATTGATTTATTTTCCTAAACTTCGTTGATAATAGACTATATAGGAAAAACTCAAAAACCATTACAAGTATGTCTATAGAAATCAGCGATCTTCAACTATGCCTGATGCTCATCTTTAATGCAGTATTGTGTTTACTGCTTCCTAGACTCTTAACCATGAACTGGTTAGCTGCTTTTTCTAGTGATGATATATCTACTTCCAGTGCGTCTCAACTTGATGCTGTGACTGTTACCCAAAAAATTACGATTAAATAGAGATCTTCAGAAAAAAAGACGCATTATTGCGCCTTTTGGTTATTTTCATTATGCTTGTTTAACGTCTTCGAGAACGAGAACGAGAACTTGAACGCTTGCTACTCCCAAACCCTGAATTTCTTTGAACATTAGAGCGAGAACTTCCTGAATTTTTCAAATTACTACTACCAAACCCTGAACCACTAGACTTAGTTGCGTTAGGAGACGATTTTTGGCGAGAAGTTGCGGAACCGGAAGAAGAACGGTTAAGGTTTCCTGTCGTCCGTAAGGTTTGACGATTTTTCACGGCTGGAGGAGGTGCGTTATATTGACTTTGATAGCGTTGACTAGCTTGGGTATAAGTATTCCCATAACCCCCATAACCTCTCATTACGCCCCCTGGTTGATACATAGGAGGAACATAATATTGTGGGGTAAATAATAAACTCCCCAATGCTTGACCCGCTAATGCACCCGCAAAGGGGGCCCAAAAATTAGACTCCCGACGCACCACAACAGTTTGAGGTTGTCCAGTTTGGGGGTTAGTTTGGGTTTCGGTTACATTGTGAACATATTCTATTTTGAAGTCTTCCGTCAGGTGCATCACTGCTTGCTCTCCCGTCACCTCTAAATAGGTGCTTTCCCCATTTTTTACCTGCTCCTCAGTCAGTCTGGCCATTTGTAAATTATCGGTGCGGTAGGTGGGGGGTTTTCCTGGGGGAGTATTGAGCAGCATCAGGGTATAAGTTCCATCTGCATCATTATATTCCGCTTGTTGAACAGGATAACGGCCCTCTGTAACTTGATTAGGGGGAGTAACACTCGCGCTAGTATTATTAGAAGGTTGGGACTTGGTTGAGGTAGGAGAACTACAGGCCACCGTTGTCCAACAGAGTGCTAAGGATAAGAAAATAGTAATCAATTTGCGAATCATAAAGGAATCAGTTCCGAAAAATTGAGTAATAATTGATCATTGGTGAGTTCATCCCCAAATTGAGCAGGGGAATAATGAACTTGAATCGCTTGTAAACGGTTTTTATAATGCAGGTTAATTAATGCTTTTAAACCGTCTTCTAAGGCTTCTCTATCGGCCAAGTTTGTTTCTAATTCTGGTACTTCTCCGGTTACAGCAACGGTGATCATCACCACTAAATTACGGGTAACAGGGAAAGATAAAGGAGTGTTGTCTTCGTCATCTTCAGCAAAAACAACTGCACTGAGGTAACGTTGTGCAGAGTCGGTAAACAGTTCGGTAACATAGTCTCCTGCTTCTCCCTCCTCCCAACAAACATCCCCCTCATTGGATGCAGATTGCCAGTTAAGGCTCATTTGCAGAAGATTTTGACAAATTTCAACTAAACTCTCTCCGAGTACCTGTAAATCTCCTTCTGCATCGATAGCTTCTCGCGCTGCATGGTTTAGGACTCCTAAGAGGGGAGCAATGTCATCTCCTGCAAGGTGTAGGAAAATACGACAGACCACAAAACGAGTTTTTCCGGTGAATTTGTTAATGCGATCGCGCCAAGAACTCATAATTTATGCTTGAAAAGCTCTGATTATAATGTAACCCAAAACCAGTCAAAATAATTCATTGAGTTGTTTTTTATTAAATAAACTCCTTTTATTAAAAAGCAATTCATACATTCTAATAGTCCCGTGGCCGTTTAAGCTTTAAAATACGTTTTCGTAGGGGTCAACGGCCGTTGACCCCTAAATAAAGTTTTACATAATTACATATTTCCTTTATATTTAAGAGGTTTATCATTTTTTTTTGAGGAAAATCTCATGGCAAGTTTAGCAAAACTTATGAATTTTCGGGGGGGGTAAAGAATAGCTTATCTATCAAACCTCTTGCTTTAGCTTCCACTACTGCTGCGATCGCGCTTATGGGTGTGGTTACTTCCACCTCTGAAGCTCAAGCTGCTACCTTCGATTTAAGTTTCACCGGAAATAGCACCTCCATTACGGGAACGGGAACAGTAACAATTGATGATGTTTTACTTATTCCAAACCAGGCTTTTTTCGGATTAACAGGAATTACTGCATTCCAAGCAACTTTAACCAATCTACCAACTGTCCCTAATTCTACAACTTTTAGTTTAGCTGATGTCAGCGCATTTATCATCTTCACAGATAGTAATGCCTCTATCACCGACTTTAATTTAGCCTCAGCCAGCAATGCAGGTGGTTTTAGTGCTATTGGTGTTGATCCATTCACATTCGCTTTACAAGATCAAGTCGGTACTCTTGACACCGTTACTATAGGTATCACTCCCGCTGCCACGTCAGTTCCTGAACCTGACTTTTTAACAATGTTAGGAGCAGTAACTGTGATGGGTTTTGGTACTGCATTTAAGCGTAAGTTAGCTCAGAAAAAGCAGAATAAAGCTTAATTTTTGGGACTCATTTTTAAAATAGGTTTTCCTAGGGGTCAACGGCCGTTGACCCCCACGAAAACCCTTAAGGGTTAAGCTATACAGACAAAACCCGCCTACGCGGGTTTAATATAGATCAACTGTTAGGTGATGAACAAGAAAGTTAAACCGCGCGGTCTGAAACATAAACCAGATATAA
>NZ_JAYGHQ010000006.1:0-145770 GCF_034931425.1 Crocosphaera sp. XPORK-15E | reverse complement strand
GGGGCGGTGGCAGGGATAGAAATAGAAGAAGGTGCAGATAAATATGCTTATCGTCAAGGTTTATTTGTGTTGGCACAAGCGGGAGAAAATGTCGCTATTCTTAACAGTTATGAGTTTCAACCAAAAGTTTGGTAGTTTCAACAGGAATAATACAAGAGCCAAGGTCTAAAACATAAATTAAGATATAATTAAAGAAGTAAAAAGTTCGCAACGAGAAAAATTATGACAACCACCGCAGATGATGTGTGGAAATTATTAGCTGAATTAGTGACAGCCCAAAAAGAAACAGAGCGCAAAATTCAAGAAGTTAGTAAACAAATAGGGGCTTTAGGTGGTAAATGGGGTCGTTTTGTCGAAAACATGGTGGCTCCTGCTTGTGAAACATTATTTGTAAATAGAGGTATTCCCGTTCATCAAGTTAGTCAACGGGTAAAAAAACGTCTGGATGGTAAAAGTTTAGAAATTGATGTCTTAGTAACCAATGAAAATCATGTTTTAGTAGTGGAAGTTAAGAGTAGTTTAGGTGTGGATGATGTTAAAGAATTGATCCATGATTTAAGAGAATTTCGGCAATTTTTCCCTGAGTATAACGACAAGCAAGTATATGGGGCGGTGGCAGGGATAGAAATAGAAGAAGGTGCAGATAAATATGCTTATCGTCAAGGTTTATTTGTGTTGGCACAAGCGGGAGAAAATGTCGCTATTCTTAACAGTGCTGAGTTTCAACCAAAAGTTTGGTAGTGCGATCTATGAAAATAAGATCGATCGCTTTTTTAGCATAAAGGTTGTTGTTTTGGAATACCAACGGGACGAGCAAATTGATAAGGGGTTTCTGCTACTTTTTTAACATAAATAAAGTGACGTATACTTTGGGTTAAAGGAGTGTTAAACGGTTTAACTAAGATAAATTTTCCCCCTAATTGTTTCAAGGCTGCTTTTAAGTTTAATTCTTCTTCTGTTTGCCAATTTCCCCGATATAATACTCCTATTCCTCCTAGTTTGAGAAAGGGTAATACATATTCAGCACAAACAGAGGGTTCCCCCACTGCACGAATTAAGCCTAAATCATACATTTCTCGATGCTCTTGTAAATGTCCAACGTCTTCTGCTCTGCCGATCAATGTTGTACAATTATTTAATTGTAATGCCTCTAAAAATAAGTTAATTACATTGATTTTTTTGCGAGTAGAATCAAGTAATGTAAACTGCCAATTGGTCAAACAAATGGCAATAGGAAGACCAGGAAAACCACCACCTGTACCAATGTCAATCACTTTTAATGAATCTTTATAATTTAAAAAATCTAACCCAATAACTCCAGCTAAAGAGTCCCAAAGATGTTTTTCCCAAAAGTCTTGGGGTTCCGTAATACGAGTTAAATTGATTTGACGATTAATTAAGATTATTTCTTGATATAATTGTTCCCATTTTTCTAATTGTTCTTGGGTAGGTTGCCATTGTAAACTATCGAGCCAAATGTTTTCAAACGTGGGTAATTCCATCAATTTACTCTTTATTCTTTACTTAATTACTGTGCGGGTTTAATCTGATTAAACCCACACAATTTGTGACTTTTACTTGACAAATTTACGATAGAGACGTAAAACAATTTTTTCTGCTTCCACCCAAACAAACATCAAACTACTAAACAATAAACAGATTATTAATTGTTCTCTGGTTAACACAGTAGTATTAAAGAAATTGCGTAACGGTT
Source organism: Crocosphaera sp. XPORK-15E (assembly GCF_034931425.1). NCBI lineage: Bacteria > Bacillati > Cyanobacteriota > Cyanophyceae > Chroococcales > Aphanothecaceae > Crocosphaera > Crocosphaera sp. XPORK-15E. Next base: position 144,056 of record NZ_JAYGHQ010000006.1, on the reverse strand, counting down.
CAACATAAACTAACATCAATTGTAGAATAGTGGTAACAGTTACCGCCCCCCACAGATAAATATTAGAAAAAGGGTTCATTTCAATCGCTAAACGGGTTGTTGAACGAGCAGCGATCGCATGGCCCATTTGAGCAATACATAAAGTAGTAAAAACCATAGTTTTCCAACTTTCAGGATCATTGCCAGGTTGCTGAGAATAATTAAAGGCCCAGGACATCAAAGTAATAGTAATGATGGCAAAAATGATGCCAATACGCACAATATACAGCCCTAAACCTCGCGCAAAAATGCTTTCATCAGGATTAAAAGGTGGACGTTCCATAATATGAGGATCAGCAGGTTCAACCGCTAAAGCTAAAGCAGGTAAACCATCAGTTACTAAATTCATCCACAGAATTTGTAAGGGAATTAAAGGAATTCCAGAAAGTCCCATAATGGGAGCAGCAGCAATAGTAATAACTTCCCCCACATTACTGCCCAAAATATACTTAATAAAATGACGAATATTAGTATAAACCACCCGTCCTTCTTCCGTTGCGGCCACAATAGTAGCAAAATTATCATCCAGCAACACCATATCACTGGCCTCCTTGCTTACATCCGTCCCCGTAATACCCATTGCAATGCCGATATCCGCTTGTTTCAGGGCCGGCGCATCATTTACCCCATCTCCCGTCATAGCGACGAATTTGCCCTGTTTTTGTAAGGCCCTGACAATGCGTAATTTATGTTCAGGAGAGACACGAGCATAAACATTAACCCTTTCAACTTCTTGTTCTAACTCCGGTTGAGACATTCTTTCTAACTCCCGTCCCGTGAGAACATGATCTCCTTCTTGCACAATACCTAACTGTTGCGCAATAGCTTGGGCCGTTAATTGATGATCTCCCGTGATTACAATGGGACGAATACCGGCGGCCCGACATTTAGCCACTGCTGCTTTAACTTCTGGCCTGGGTGCATCCATCATTCCCACTAATCCTAACCAAATTAACCCCTGTTCGCTGGTTTCTGCATCTGTGTCGGGAATGTGTTCGAGGGGTTTATAAGCGAACCCTAACACCCGTAAGGCCCGTTTCGCCATAGCATTATTGCCATTCAATACCTGCTCTCTCTGTTCTGGGGTGAGAGGATATATTTGTTCTCCTAATTGATAAGAATTACATCTTTCTAAAATTAATTCAGGGGAACCCTTGGTAAACATCGCATAAGCATAATTTTGACGTAGTTGCCAACTTGGCCAGTGATCGCCCGTTTCTGACCACTGAGAAATGGTACTCATGCGCTTTCGTTCGGAAGAAAAGGGAAACTCTGCCACCCTTGTATATTGCTGGTCTAAGTTTGATTGTTGTAATGCGGCCTTGCCTCCCAAAGCTAATAAGGCCCCTTCGGTGGGATCACCCAAAATAGCCCAGTCACCTTCTTGTTGAGACAAATGGGAATCATTACATAATACACCCGTGAATAATAAGGCTTGTAACTCCCCATAGTTGTCAATGTCAATGGTTTGGTTATCTTCTTTGATCAACTCCCCTAGGGGTTCATATCCTATTCCTGTGACCCGAAAATTCCCTTTTAGGGTTTCTACCTCCTGCACCACCATTTTATTTTGGGTGAGGGTTCCCGTTTTATCGGAACAAATAACATTAACTGAGCCTAAAGTTTCCACTGCAGGCAGTTTTCGGATCAAAGCGTGGCGTTTGACCATGCGTTGAGTTCCCAAAGCTAAGGTAACAGTAATCACAGCAGGTAAACCTTCAGGCACCACTGCAACCGCCATACTTAAAGAAACTTCGACTAATTCCTGTAAAAGTCCCCATCCTCCCTTAATTACCCCCCCAACCACCACTAAGACCACAAAAATTAGGGAACCACTGACTAACACATTCCCCAAGTGACTCATGCGCTGTTGTAGGGGCGTGGGTTCACTTTCGACTGATTGTAACATTTCGGCGATTTTTCCCAGTTCTGTGGTCATTCCCGTGTTGGTAACGACCACTCTACCCCTACCTTGGATCACTTCTGTTCCCGTAAACACCATGTTACGGCGATCGCCAATGGGGGTATCTTCTTCTAACCCTTCTTCCAAGGAGTATTTATTGACGGAGTTGGCCTCTCCTGTCAACGCCGACTCTCGAATTTGCAGGTTAGAGGCTTCTAAAATTTGGCCATCAGCACAAAGTTGATCTCCTGCTTCTACTAAAATAATATCCCCAGGCACCAACTGAGGGGCATCAACTTCTAAGCGTTGTCCCTCTCGAATGACTTGAACTTTGGGAGAGGATAAACGCTTTAAAGCGGCTAAAGCTTTTTCGGCGCGGGTTTCTTGTAAATAGCCTAAAATTCCATTTAAAATCACAATTAAAAAGATAGCAATGGTATCTTTAAAGGGAATTACCCCTTCAGCTATGCCATTTTTTTGCAATTCTACCACGTCCAAAATACCGGAAATAATGGCAACGACGATCAGCATAATTAACATGATGTTAGTAAACTGATCTAGCAATATTTGCCAGTTACTACGGCCTGCCGTTTCTTCTATTTCGTTGGGGCCATAATGTTGTTGCCGTTGGCTGACTGTTTCGGCATTTAACCCAGTTTGAGGGGTTGTTTCTAAGCATTCTAGGGTTTTTTGGGGGGCATAAGTATGCCAAGCTTGTTGCTGTTGGGGCAGGGTATGGGAAGAATAGGATGGAGTCACAGGAAAGATGCTTCGATTAGAGGTCTACTATTCTTGATTTTACTGTTAACTCTCTCAATCGTTACGACTTTAGCAGTAAAACGTAAAGTCTTTATTTTTCAGGGGTTAAATCTTTAGACATCCTTAAGCTTATTTGGGGATAACTGCTAAGTTGTAGGGTGGGCATTGCCCACCACAATACATTGTAGAGATATTTTATCTTAATTTAATATCTCTACGGACTCCATTAAATCCTAGTTAAGTTGTTTTTCTTTGTCCCCCTCAGCAGCTATCCCTTGATAGGATTTTTCTAACAACATAATTTGTTTTGCTTTTTGAGTGAAGGCATTACTATCCAACCAATTTAAAATTAAGGCATCGGTTGAAAATAAGCCGCCCCCATTGACGAAAAAGAACAGAAAACAAGCGGCATAAATGGCAGAAAGTTCTAAGTAAGGAACACTAAAACCCGCTACTAAAATATGATGATACATGGCAACCATCATGGTTGATAATAACCCAAAAGCAGCAGGACGAGTCAACAAACCAAGGGCAACTAAAGGCGCACCAATTAACTCAGTATAGGCGGCAACGTAACTAAAGAAAATGGGAAAGGGAAGTCCAATATAGGATACATAAGCTTCGGCAAAACTTTCAATATTTCCCAGTTTGTCTAATCCATTATGGATCATAATTAAGCCCACAACTGCCCGCAAAATGGCCCAGGCAGTTTGGGAGGCAAAGTTAGGGTTAACATTGGGTTTGAGTAGAAAAGTCAAAAGATTTGAACTTAATTTGGTATTCATGATGACAAGATTTTCTCCCTAGAGAGCAAAATGAAAAAAAAGTAATAATTTTTACAAAACTTAATTAAGTTTTGTCTGGATTTCTCAGGAAAGGAAAAATCCTTAGTTGGCTGTCTTCCTGATACAGCAAGACTTATGAGGATTACTTCTTTCAATCTCAAAAAACCAACCTGAATATATTATTGCAGTTTGTTAAGATTTTAACAAGTTTCTTAAATATAAGGACTGTAGGGGCGAACGGCCGTTCACCCCTACATTCTCCTACGAATTACTAAAGATGTTATTGTGTCAAGTGTTCTTTACAAAACTTAACTTAATAATTTAAACACAGAAATTTGCTAATTTTTTTGTTGAGTAGGACGCAATAAAATATCATGAACTTGTACATAGTCAGGTTGAGATAAAACATACCAAACTGCATTAGCAATATCTTCTGATTGTAACACTGGAAACTGACTATAAACTTCTTGGGCCCGTTCCTTACTCTTGCTATATTTTTCAGCAAATTCTGTTTCTACAAATCCAGGACTAATAGAAGAAATTCTGATGTTTTTATTGGCTTCTCTTAATTCTTGTCTCAACCCTTCAGTTAATGCCCTTACTGCATATTTACTTGCTGCATAAACTCCACTAAATAAAGGAACACGATGACCGGCCATAGAACTAATATGAATAATATGACCATTATTATTACGATCACTCATATCTTTAATCGCTTCACGGGTACAAATACATAAGGCTAAAACATTGACCTCTAGCATCTCTCGCCAAGCTTCTGTACTCCCTGTCATTAAAGATTCTCGATGGCCTAAACCTGCATTATTAATTAAAATATCAACCCCACCCCATTGCTGACGAATCGCTTCAAATAAGTTAACAATATCAGCTTCTTGACGTAAATCTACCCGCTTTGCTAACACTTCGCAGCCAATTTCTTGTAATTCTGTGGTTAATTTATCTAACTTTTCTTGACGACGGGCGCAAATTACTAACCGATATTTTTCCAGAGCTAAACGACGGGCGATCGCTTCCCCAATACCACTGGATACCCCAGTTATTAACGCCACTTTTTTTGAGAAAGTTTCTATCATTCTTCACCTAAAAATTAAGCAAACTTATCAAGAGAAATACTAGGATTTTGTTGTAATTGCAACTGATACATATGATTAAACAAATTCCAGCAATATTCCTCAGAAAGTCCACAGGTAATGGCCCCCCGCAACACCACATTAAAATACCAATCATTGGGGGCCAACTCTTGAGGTAATTTATCAATTACCACATAAGTTCTCACATCTTGATAAATTTTACTCTGACTGTAAATTGTGACCATCTCACGACGATAACCATTATGGGGGACTTCTTCTCGTTCGTCCAGGCGATCGCTAAAACGCAAAGGAAGCTGATACAATACACCTTCTACCTGAGAATTTTCATCAGGAACTACATCTAAGGCCCCGCAGTTACGCCGCAGGGAATGACGATAAAAACCCAGGCGATACCCTTGCAAAATTCCCGTCCCTACCACATAATCATAAGTATTCTCCCCAAATGTCCGTTTTAAGTCCACAGGACACATACAGGAACCATAGGCGAAATAATAAAATGAAGGTTCTGGAGTTTTCTGGGGTTGCCAATGACTGCCTTGATGATGAGACGGAGTAATTTTTGTTCCTGAGTGAGTGGCAATAAAAGTCGGAGAGTTAGGGGGTTGACTCATGGTTGTTTTTGGGATATAACGTCAAGAGACAGATCTAAATTTAATGTTCCCGTAATGGGAGTTTCTGTTACAATTTAACCGAAAGTTTCTAAGGTCAAAGCCAGTTTATCGGCAATTCCTTCGATCCAATTTTCATCTTGTTTGGTATAACTGCGGGGAACATTAGCCCCCAAAATAATAGCCCCGTCCTTTCCCAAGGGTTGACAGATAACTCCTTGAGTATTTTCGGGTAAATAATCAAATTCTATTTTGCCTGGATAAATAGTTAAATTAACCAGATAAACAGGTTTCTGGGTTGCTAAAACCCGTTGCAAAATTTGGCCAGGGATCACTTGAGGGTTTTTCCCCAAAATACCCCGACGAAGTAATACTTGATCCTGATAATATACCACTAAAGATTGAGTAACGGTATTGGTTAATACAAGATGGGAGGCCCAAGCGAGTTCTGTTTTGATAACATCAGGTAAGTTAGGGTCAAATTCTAGCCCTTCCTCTCCTATTAGGGTAACAGTATCAGGCGATCGCGGTTGAATTTCTTGCCAAATTAATGCCACTAAAATTAACACCCCACTTAAGATTACCCCTAATATGTCAGATCTCGATTGAGACTCGGTTAATTGTAAAGTTGTGAAGCGATTTATCAGTAATAAAATGCCGCCTAAACTGCCAGCAAATAGGGGAATTAATCTTAAAATTCGATTAGGATCTGATTGCATTGTACTTAGTTATTGCTTTACTTTCATCTCTTTAAACTTTTAAATCAATTACTAACCCTTCCTTCGCTAATATTGCATTGGGAAAAAAAGTCTTAACTTGCTTACTAATATCATCTAAAAAATCATCATTATGGGCAGGATCATGATGAAACAAAACTAATTTTTTTACCTTAGCAGCTTCAGCCACTTTAACCGCTTCTTGCCAAGTAGAATGACCCCAACCAACTTTAGTAAATTTCGGATCATAATATTCTTCATTGGTGTAAGTTGTATCAATAATTAACACATCAGCATTTCTGGCTAAATAGATCACATTTTCATCTAAATGATCAGGAAAATGTTCCGTATCCGTAATATAAACTGCGGCTAAATCTTGACAACTAACACGATAGCCTAACGCTTCCCCAGGATGATTTAACTTTCCCGTTTCTACCGTCACATTACCAAGCTTAATAATTTCCCTAGCTTCGATATCATAAAATTCTAAATTCGCTTGCATAATTTGCAACGGAACCGGAAAATTAGGGTGTAACATTTGATCATGTAGACGCTGTTTAATGGTGGCCCCATTAGGGGCCGGTAAACCATAAATATGAAACTTATTCCCAGGAATAAAAGCCGGGGCAAAAAAGGGGAAACCTTGAATATGATCCCAATGAGAATGGGTAAAAAATAAATGGCCAATAATAGGCATTTCGCACAACATAGACTTCCCTAAAAGCCGTAGTCCCGTTCCCCCATCAAAAATTAGCCTTTGTTGGCCAACCCGCATTTCCACACAGGAGGTATTCCCCCCATAACGGACGGTTTCTGTGCCTGGACAGGGAATACTGCCTCGGACTCCCCAAAATTTTATCTCAAAGCGATCGCAGATGGTAGACATAAAACTTCTGCTGATGCGGTTAATTTCATCAAACTGATCTTAGGGTATCAAGATCTTGACCCAATGTGCCGAAAATTCCCGCCATTTCTCAAATTAATCACCCAACCCCTACATCATTAACTTGTTAATTGACAACTTTTTTAACATAAATTTATAATATGTTGTAACTCTTAATAAAAAAGGGGATCATTAATGTCATGGAGCCTGGTAGACTGTGATCCAAGCCTCGTAGATCCCTGCTGAAAACGGTAACGATTCGTTACCCAGTGAGTTGAGCGAGTCATCGATTGATTGAAAAAAAATCTCTTTAAACAAGCTATGGTCAATACCCTTCAAAAACCTGAATTTGAGGAACTACGTCCAGGTATTAAAGTTCCCGCCAAAGAAACCATCCTCACCCCTCGCTTCTACACTACTGACTTTGAAGCGATGGCCAAAATGGATATTTCAGTCAACGAAGAGGAATTACTTGCCATTCTCGAAGAATTCCGCACTGATTATAACCGTCATCATTTTATCCGTTCTGAGGAGTTTGCCCAATCATGGGATCATATTGATGGGGATACCCGTCGCTTGTTTGTGGAATTTTTAGAAAGGTCTTGTACTGCGGAGTTTTCTGGGTTTCTGCTTTATAAAGAAATGGGAAGACGCTTAAAAGAGAAAAGTCCCGTCTTAGCTGAGTGTTTTAACCTAATGTCCCGCGATGAGGCCCGTCATGCTGGTTTCCTCAACAAAGCTTTATCCGATTTTAACCTCTCTTTAGATTTAGGCTTTTTAACCAAGAGTCGCAAATATACCTTCTTCCAGCCTAAGTTTATCTTCTACGCGACCTATTTATCAGAAAAAATTGGTTACTGGCGTTATATCACCATTTACCGTCATTTAGAACAACATCCTGAAAACACTCTCTATCCCATTTTTAACTTCTTTGAAAATTGGTGTCAGGATGAAAACCGTCATGGAGACTTCTTTGATGCGATCATGAAGGCTAGTCCCGATATTTTAAATGATTGGAAAGCCCGTCTCTGGTGTCGTTTCTTCCTGTTGTCGGTCTTTGCTACCATGTACCTCAATGATATTCAACGGTCTGATTTTTATGCCTCTATTGGCTTAAATGCCCGTGATTATGATAAATATGTCATTGAGAAGACGAATGAAACGGCTGGCCGTGTTTTTCCTGTGATGTTAGATGTAGAAAATCCTGCCTTTTATGACAGTTTAGAAATCTGCATCAAAAATAACGAAAAATTGCGGGAAGTTGACGCTTCTAATAGTTCCGCTCCCGTAAAATTCTTGCAAAAATTACCTGCTTTTGTGTCTAATGGGGTGCAATTCATAAAACTGTATTTCATGAAACCTATTCGGGTTGATCAGTTAATTGGAACTGTCCGTTAAATTTTGAGTTAGTTTATATTTGAAGGACCCGCTACGGCGGGTTTTTTTATTAATTTTTCGAGATAAAGTTCAATCGCTACTTTTAGCATTACAGCAGTTTCCAACTTTTTGAAGTACACCATTAATTTGTAGGGGCATGGCGATAATAATTTGATGGTTTTAAGAGTAAGATTACTAATGCCATGCCCCTACCCTTTATGTATCATATTGACTCGCAAACTGCTATAAATCATTAAAACAAAGCTATATCAGGTGGGCATTGCCCACCCTACCCTTAGTTTAACTCACGAATATCGGAGACTTTGCCATTAACAGCAGCAGCAACGACCATGGCCGGACTCATTAATAAAGTTCGTCCGGTTGATGACCCTTGACGACCTTTAAAGTTACGATTAGAAGAAGATGCACTGATTTGATCGCCCTGTAACTTATCAGGGTTCATGGCCAAACACATCGAACATCCGGCCTCACGCCATTCAAACCCCGCGGCCTCAAAGATTTTATCTAACCCTTCTGCTTCTGCTTGCACTTTCACTCGTTCTGAACCAGGAACCACAAAAGCTTTGACTCCTGGGGCCACATGATGTCCTTGCACAACTTTGGCCGCTTCCCGTAAGTCGCTAATACGTCCATTGGTACAACTCCCAATAAAGCAGACATCCACCTTCGTTCCTTTAATGGGGGTTCCTGGGGATAACTGCATATATTCATAAGCTTCTTGAGCGATCGCGCGATCGCTTTCGGGTAAACTGTCAGGAGTCGGAATACTTTCACTTACCCCAATACCCTGGCCGGGAGTGATACCCCAGGTGATGGTAGGTTCTATCTCAGACGCATCAAAACGGACAATATCATCATATTCCGCATCCGCATCAGAAGCCATGCTACGCCACCAAGTAACCGCTTGCTCCCAGTCCTCTCCTTTGGGGGAAAAGTCCCGTCCTTTTAAGTATTCAAAGGTAACATCATCGGGGTTAATATAGCCACATCTGGCCCCCCCTTCAATGGACATATTACAAACCGTCATCCGTTCTTCCATAGACATCGCTGCAAAGGTTGTTCCGGCGTACTCGTAGGCGTATCCTACGCCCCCTTTAACCCCTAATTTACGGATGATATGAAGGACAACATCTTTGGCATAAACTCCAAGGGGTAAAGCCCCATTTACCTCAATTTTACGGACTTTTAGTTTCCCTAGTGCTAGAGTTTGGGAGGCTAAAACATCCCTGACTTGAGAGGTTCCAATACCAAAGGCGATCGCCCCAAAGGCCCCATGAGTCGAAGTATGGGAGTCTCCACAAGCAATAGTCATTCCTGGTTGGGTTAGTCCTTGTTCCGGGGCGATCACATGGACAATGCCTTGATTTCCTGACCCAATATTATAGAAGCGAATGCCGTATTCTTTGGCACTATTTTCTAAGGACTGCATCATCTCTTCTGCTAGGGTATCAGCAAAAGGACGGGCTTGGTTTTCGGTGGGGACAATATGATCAACTGTAGCAACCGTGCGATCGCTATACAATACTTTTAGTCCTCTTTCTCGCAACATGGCAAATGCTTGGGGACTGGTGACTTCATGTATTAAATGTAGTCCAATAAAAAGCTGGGTTTGTCCTGAAGGCAAAATTTTGACTGTATGGGCATTCCAGACTTTATCGAAGAGGGTTCCTTTACTCATGGAGGCAGACTATTTGTGGAGATAATTGTTTACATATTCTTTATGGTAGCTTTTTCAGGATTAAAATGAAAATTAAGCTAGGTTAACTTAATTTATGATTATGGTTATTGCTTCTCCTCAAATTACTTTAGAAGAATTTTTGCAACTGCCTGAAACCAAACCGGCCAGGGAATATATTAATGGGGAAATTATCCAAGGGAGATCAGATTTTATCTATTTTAGATAATATTACTGTTAATTTAAGGGTTCAACAAGTTTTTGATTGGTTGAAAATGGCAAAATAGGGGTCAACAACCATTGACCCCTACAAGTATTTTTAAAATTCTGTGTTACCTTGTTTAGTTTTCACTACATATCCTACCATGCTACTTAAAAAGAGTCCTAAAAGCGTTATGGGTTGAGACTCAGGAACAGTTGCTGCGGGTTGAACTGCACTTAAAACAATATTATCTAAAGGAGTGATACTAACATTATCAACTCCCAAAGAAATCACTCCATCAGCAAAGGCCACAGGAGTATACAATTGCAAGTTATCGAAAATTATATTAGATAGGGAAAGGTTAGCAAATAAATATTGACCTGATGGGTTGAGTTCAGAAAACTCTGAAAGAGGAACCGAAATACTACCTACTGAGTCTCCTTCTAAAAAGGCTTCTAAAACTAATGAATCATTGAATGAACCGAGATCAAACTCAGAATTCGAGCCAATGGTTAACACATCTAAACTAACACTGTTGGACAGGTTTTCAGGGGTAATATTCATAGAACCAAAATTACCTAATGCCGGTTTATTAGAAACTTTGTTACTGTTTCCATTAGTTATGGTTGAACTGCCAAATGTAAGATAATTAGGTTGAGAAAACACAGAATTAAATTGATTACCTGATTTCACAATAAATTCTGGCTGACCAATGCGAAACCCTGCAATTAAATTAGAGAAAGTAATGCCATTATCGGTAATACTACGGCCAAAAAATCCTTTATCTAAGTTATCGAAGTTAGCAACTGCTCCTAAAGATGGAGTCGGTATACTTACAGCAGAAATGACACCAAGTATCATGATTTTTTGAGACAAACTAGATGATGTGATCTGAGAGAGATTAAACATGAGACTCCAATTCCTTTTATGAATATTGCTTCTACGTAGTTAAACCCACATAGATTAAATCAAGATTAACATAATTTCATCAATGAGTTAATTTTATCGTAAGGCAATATACTCCCCACCTTACCATTGATAAATATATTGATTATCCATAGACAGGTTTAATCATTGCGAATTAAAGACATCCCTTGATTAATTAATGTTTTTTGATCAAGTATTTTTTCTGATTCTTGATGTTGATAACGTCCTTTTAAAATAATTTGTTTTAGTCAAGTAAAGGGGTTGCTTTTTTGGGGATTATGTGAGAAAATTAAAATTAATGCTTCATAATGGTAATATAATCACTAATTTTTAACAGTCAATATTACCCATTATGACATAATATACCATAAAATCCCAGCGTATGGATCATTGGGACAAAAATTTTCGGATTTTTTTAAGATTTACGAGACTAAAAATTATAGCAAGTGAGCCAGATCAAACAAACTAATTGTAGGGTGAGCATTGCCCACCTTACTACTGTGTTAGAAAACAAAGATATGATTTTTCTGACTCATTTTTTGATATAATTAGAAAGGCTGTTTAAGGGAAAAATTTAATTTACAAACCCTTAATTATCTTTTGGTTTAATTACTCCTCACTATGACGAAAAAATCTCAACAAAGTTCAGCGGTTCAACGTCTTTACAACACCTATCCTTTCCCTCCGGAACCCTTATTAGATGAGCCACCTCCAGGTTATAATTGGCGATGGAATTGGTTAGCAGCTTATAATTTTTGTACAGGCAGAAAACCTGACCGAGAAACTATCCGTATTTTAGATGCGGGATGTGGTACAGGGGTTGGCACAGAATACTTAATTTTACTCAATCCTCAGGCGGAAATTGTGGGAATTGATCTGAGTGAAAAAGCCTTAGAAATTGCTCAAAAACGTTGTCAACAATCCGGGGTTGTAGCTAATCATAAAGCCCCGATTTCTTTTCATCATTTAAACTTAGAAGAAGCTCATCAATTATCAGGGGAATTTGATTTAATTAATTGTGTGGGAGTATTGCATCATTTACCTGATCCCATCGCAGGAATTAAAGCATTAGCGAAAAAGTTAGCCCCTGGTGGAATTTTTCATATTTTTGTCTATGCAGAATTAGGAAGATGGGAAATTCAATTAATGCAGAAAGCCATTTCTTTGCTGCAAGGTGAGCAAAAAGGTGACTACAAAGATGGGGTTTTTGTCGGTAGAGAATTGTTTAAGTATTTACCGGAAAATAATCGAATTGTCAAGCGAGAAAAAGAAAGATGGTCATTAGAAAATCATCGAGATGAATCCTTTGCCGATATGTATGTTCATCCTCAAGAAACTGATTACAATATTGATACTTTATTTGAGTTAATTGAGGCATCAGAATTAGAATTTATCGGCTTTTCTAACCCTCAATATTGGCAGTTAGAGCGGTTAATTGGCCAGTCAGAAGAATTAATAAAACGGGGAGAAAATTTAAGCGATCGCCAACGATATCGCCTGATTGAATTACTCGATCCTGAGAATATTACTCATTACGAATTTTTCTTAGGAAAACCCCCGATTATTAAGAGTGATTGGTCAAAGGATGAAACCCTATTATCTGCTATTCCTGAACTCCATCCTTGTATATTTGGTTGGCCGAGTCAAAGTTTGCTTAATTATGATTATCAACCCGTCAGTTTAAGTGATATTGAATATGGTTTTATCCAAGCTTGTAATGGGGAATTAACAGTTAAGGAAATTTTAGATTCGGTTGCTTTAGAATTAGATGGAGTTCGCAGTTTACAGCAACAACAATTAATTATTTTGAGTCCTGGGGAAATAGGAGTTTTGAAGTGACGAGGTAATCAGGAGAAAAAAAACTTTCCTTTCAGTGAAACTAACTAGGAGAAATTGGGAATAATAGTCACAAGACCCAGAAAACTTGAAATAGAGGAAAGCTACGTGACGATGAAACCCCAATCAACACAGCCCCTTGGTGCTATTTTAGCCCAAGCCAAATTAGTCACCCCTGCCCAAGTTGAAGCCGCCCTGACAGAACAAACCCAACAGCCTCAACGCCGTCTTGGAGAGATTTTAGCCAATAATGGATGGGTTAAACAACAAACAGCCGACTTTTTTGCTGAGCGATGGAATATCATCTTGCAGCAAACTCAACAAGGTTCCCCAAAATCTTTAGGCTATTATCTCAGAGAAGCAGGGTTACTAGATGAACAGCAACTTAAGATGATTTTATCAGAACAAGAACAAGGACGACTCTGGTTAAGAGTGGGCGCGTTAGCGGTACTAAAAGGATGGCTAAACCAAACCACGGTTGATTTTCTGCTCGAACATCTTTATCCCGAAAAAGCCGGAGACTCACCTTTTATCAAACCAAAACAGTAGCCACTTTTTTTTTAAAATGTTAGAATAAGAGGAGACAAGGATAAATCGTTCATCTGTCGTTGACAGACGGAAGTAGGGAAAAAACCCCCGAAGGAACGCGCCTCATTCAATCCACTACGATTTGGAAGGAGGCGTTATGCGCTTAAATCATACATCTGGTAATCATTCTCAGGATTTGGACTCAGTTCAGTCCCGATCTCGTTTTCTCCTCGCTCAAAATCGCTGTAAGCAGCAAAACCGACACGAATCTATGTTGCAACGAGCAGCATCAGAAGTTGGTCTTACTGTTGAGTCTTTGAAAGCATAAGGAGGGATGAGTCATGACATATAAACAACAACATTTAACCGAAGCGGATCAAATTCATCGCGCTAATATGCTCAAAAGTTTAGAGCATCGTCTTGAAGTCGCTAGATCTAAAGGTAATCAGAGTCTCATTCAGCAATTAGAAGCAGAAAAGGCTTACTACTATCGCTAGAAGGACGAATTTGGTGATAATTGAAAAAGGGTGACAGAATAAGCGTTCTGTTGCCTTTTTTTTGCGAATCTTCTCTATGTAATTCTTGGGCAAGATTTACCGAGTTTCCACTGGGAATTTTAAATTTTTATGAATCCCTGACATTTATCTCAAAAAAATGTAACAATAGATACAGAAATATATTTTATTCTCCTCAAGATTTCGGCCACTAGCCCAGGAGTCGGGGGAGATGCAATCGGAGGAAATCTATTATGAAACTCTCTTTTCGGGGTATTCCCTATAATCATGAACCCGTTATTCTCGAACCCGGTGACGTAGAAGTTGAGGGAACCTATCGTGGTGTTCACTGGACAAATCATCCTTATGAGAAATCCCGTCATCGTCATGTCATTAAGGACATGATTTATCGAGGAATTCACTATATACAAGGTTAATTTATCCCTTTAATTCACCTTCTTTTTTTAACATTTATTTAGGAAAAATTGGCATGAAACAATCTAATTCTCATTATCCCTTAGTGGATGACAACCAATCTAATGCGCTAGATCTCGATTATGAAACCATGATGCAAAGACATCAGGGACAAGCTTGGAAATATAACTATCCTAGACATATTAGACAAGCTCCAGCTAATTTATCCCGACAATATGGGAGAATTAAAAACCATACTTATTCTATTCCTACCCTGGAAAATCCACATCTTCCCAGACAAAAAGCTCCTGTTTGTTCCGTTGTTATGCCCAGTTACCAAGAAGTTTCCCTGAATGAAGTTACTAAAATTCATTTAGGCAATATTTGTCGTAATCTGGAAAATAGACTAAGAATTGCTAAAGTTAAAGGAGATGAATTTTTAATTAGTTTATTAGAAAAAGAATCTCAAGATTTGAGTCAAATGTGTGTCGATTATTCCTAAAATCTTTCTGTAAAGTGATTTTTGGGGATTTTTGTAGGGGCAAGGCCTAAAATTTTTTGAGGCCTTGCCCACTCTTGGGTTAAAATTTCTTGTTTTCTGTTTGTAGATAGTTCCCTAGTCAAAAATCTCAAGATTTCAAGCGTTAAGTGACTTTTCTGCCCAAGTCACTTTTTTTAGTCTAGTGTAAGGAAAAATCTCTAAAGCTTAAACTTTGTTACGATTTATCTTGGTTGACGTTGATTAATTCTCACTTTTCCCCAAACAAATGAACATTTTTCCACAGTTTTTCCTAAGTTTTCCACAGGGTTTTAAATATTTTCAACAGACTCTCACAGAAATTCAGCATTAGTCGCAATTTATGGGGAAAAGTGTTAAATTAGTGGCTGTTGAAAAAACAGCAAAAACTTTTTCTGAATATTGTGTTAACATACTTAAGTCTGATGTAATTCATGACAAATAAGCTGTCAGTATTTACCGCCATTTCACCTAAATAAAATTGTTTCTCTTTCTCTAAACATTAATTTTACCTAAACAAGAAATGGAAACTCCTATCGCCCTTGAAATAGAAATTCCTGAAGAGACATATCTCTTGCTTAAAACATTCCTTGAAAGTCATTCGCCTTTAGATTTTAATGAAGTAGTGACTTTAGCTGTTTCTCACTTTTTAACTGAGCAAAAAGTTCAGTCTACCCTTTCTAATCCGTTGTCCACTCATCATCAAAAAATCCCTAGGTTTAAGACAGTTTAAAACGATGAAAATGAAAGACTCAATTCCCCTTCCCTGGAAAACAAGAGAACGATTAAAAGCCTTTTCTCAAGTATTTCCTGGTGTACCTGCCTTAGAAACACCAACGACAGGCGAAAAACTGTCTCAAGTTATTGCCTGTCTCAAGCCAATTGCTAAGTCGGAAAGTGCCGCTTTTTCTTTATTACGAGAATTAGATTCTTATCTGTGTTACGGTGAGTAAATATCAATTTAAAAAACAGTCTGTTTTTAGTTTTATTAACCTATTAATTGCTGGTATTATTATCACTATCGTTGTTATTATTGCGTTTTCTAACATCCTAGAAAATCCAAAAAGTCGTCAAATTCGCCAAGGGGCTGAAAAAAATTTACGGCTATTTGCTAGGGGAAATAGTTTAAATGCAATTAACTGCAATGGTGTAGATAATAATCAAGATGGTTGGGTTAACTGTCAAGCAACAGATAGAAAAGGACAGGCTGTTTCCGTTGAATGTTTTTATGATAACAGTCAACAAGACTGTCGTTATAAAGTTAAGAATTAATAGATGAAACAAGTTATTATCAATTATTAATAATTGATAATTAATAATTGTTTGATTTGGAGGTAATTATTCATTATTCATTATGGAAACAACAGCCGATTATACTTGTGCGTTTTGCGGAGAAATTAACACAACATTTATTGATATTAGTGCGGGAAATTATCAATCCTATATCGAAGATTGTCAAGTCTGTTGTCATCCCAATATTTTATATTTAGAGGTTGATGAAAACACCTTAGAAGTGACAATTAATAGTGATTATCAAGAGTAGGGACAATTCATGAATTATCCCTACATCAACTATTTAGTTAAATTTTGCTGACCATATTGAGCCAATAATTGAGCAATTTCAGGGTTATAAATCCGTAAATAATTCCAATAGTTACCAAAGACAGATTCTACATAGCCTCTGGTTTCTTTGAAAGGAATTTTTTCGACAAAAACATCAGGATCACTTACTTTGTATTGTCTCATCCACTTAGCAACATTACCAGGGCCAGCATTATAACTTGCCACCGCTAACAAGGAATTATTCTGATATTCTTCATGGGTATAATTTAAGTACCAAGTGCCTAAATTAACATTATCATTGGGATTTTTTAAAGAATATTTTTTAAGATTAATCTTATTAGCCACCCATTCCCCAGTTGCTGGCATCACCTGCATTAAACCCGTTGCCCCTACAGGAGATTTAATTTCCGGTTCAAAGCGAGATTCTTGACGCATTAAAGACGTAACTAAAAGGGGATTTAATTTACGATCTTGTGACCACTTCATAATCGTTTGATAAAAAGGAAAAGGGAATAAGGCGTGCCAATATTCAGAAGTTTCTCTTAGTTGTTGCCACTCTTTTTCTTGTTCAGGTTTATCTTTATATTTAAGGTTCCAAACCTGATTAATACCTTGAAGATTTTTCCCTTGAACCAACTTTAATAAAGCATCCGTAAAGCTTTCATTAACCGTAAGTTCCTGGCGATCGCCCATTTCTGCCTTAAATAAAATAATGGCATCTGGATCTTCCCCTAAACGATACAACTCCTGAAACATTTCTGAACCTGCGGGGGGAAGGGGACGAGTGGCCGGTTTATCTACTGTGGGCAAAACTTGACGCACATTGTTAAAATTCCCCACATCCCAGCCTAATTGGACAGCAGAACGCCAAGCATAGTAAGATTGGGGATGAGAAGCAACCACGTGTTCAAAAGCAGATTTAGCATCCTGGCCACGTCCCAATTGTTGCGCCCATTTCCCTACCCAAAACGCCGCTTTGGGGGCCACGGAACTATCAGGGCTATTGGCTGAAATGGGTTGGGCCCACGTCCAGGCCTGAACTAAATCCCCTTTTGCTGCTGCCCGTTGTGCCACTTGCCAACGATAGTCAGCCGTTGCCTCAGCATTGGGATACTTGGATAAGAGGGTTTGACGAACTTTGGCCGCTTCTGCCTTACGGTTGAGTTTATCTAGCAACTCAGCCTTATTTACAAGGGCCTCTGGGGCTTCTTCTGGGAATTTTTGAATAATCTGGTTCAGATAACTAATAGCGGTTTCTGAAGGGGATAATTTCGCCAGTCGTTGCAAGGCCATGGCCGTTTCTGGGGCATCAGGAAATCCCAACATCACTTGACGATAAGCCGCTATAACCGCCCCTTTATTATTACCGTTGGGTTGTAATTGTTGTCCCCTGGCAATGCGATAGAAATTTTGGGGCGTTTTCGGAGATTTTTTGTAAGCTTGGGCAGCTTTATTGTATTCCTCCGTTGCCCAATAACCATCAGCGATAAATTGCCAATTTTCGGGAGTTAGTTGGTTAGAATAATCTTTAACCAGGCGATCGCGGATAGTATTGGTTTCTATATCATTGGGGACATATTGGGCCAATAACAACAATAATTTAGGTTGTTTGGGGTTTTCTTTGAGACGTTGACGAATTATTTCTTGAATTTTAGGATGTTGAGGAAATTTTTCAATTCCTTGATCCCAATATAGGGGGTCAAATTTTCCTAACTTATATAAAGCTTCAGCAGATGCTAAGGAGTCAGGATAGGTTTCTACTAGCTGTTTCCAAGTTTCCTGGGCCTTTTCCGGTTCATTGGTTAATTCGTAGCCTCGACCCCGTTTGAGGAGAATATAGGGTTCTAGGGTAGGATATTCATCTTCTAACCCTTCTAGCTGCCGTAATGCGGGGCCTCCTTCATATTTGGATAGGAGATCATTAGCTAATAAATAGCGGGCCCGACTTCGTTCTAAGGAAAGGGTTTCTGATGCTGCAATTTCCTGGAGTTTTTGATCCCGTTGTTCGGGAGGAAGTTCCGCCAAGGTTAAGACAACAGAAGGTTTACTGGGGTCTTCCTTTAGAGCCGCTTCAATCTTAGCTTGTTGTCGTTGCTCCATCAATTCTACGACTTTGGGAGTCAGTAGGATCATGCTGCTCATACTGAATAACAGCACACCGGAAGCAATTAAAAGAGGGCGTTTATCTTTGAGTGGCTTCAACATTCCATTCCCACAAACAACAGTTAAGGATCTATTATTAACGCTTTAGGGTTTATTTGGGAACGTTGGGATAAAATCTATCTACCTCTCGTTGTTGTGCTTCCCTTAAAAGAATAACAGGTGTTTTTTGATCTAGTGCTTCAATACGGTTAAGATATTCATCACAATTAGGGTTACGGGGAGGGGGGGGACTGGTAATGGTGCGTCCTAAACAAGCTCTTTGGGTGCGTTCCCGATGGAAATTTTGGATGATTTTTTCCGGCGTTTGGAAGTAAATTTGACGGTTGTAGTGCATATCTTCACTAAAGCTTGCTGCTCCACAGTTAAACGCACCAGGATAGCATTGTCTAGAAGGAACAGAAAGATTTGGCCCGACGTTAATTTGGGCGTTAGTTTTAGCAGGAGTAAGGAGACTAACCCCTGTACTTATCAGAGTTATCAGAACAAGAGTAGAAGGAATTTTCATGGTTGTTTGCTCCTAGGATCAATATTTTGGTACAACTTTTAAGGATTACATATACATAAGCGGGATGTCTAGATCATACCGAATTTATGGGCAAAAAACTGTCATTTTCGTGACTTATTGTCAGTTAATTCTCACATAATTTTAGTTTGACTAATAATATACTCAATATTACGAGCTACGCAACTTAAAAATTTTTTTTGTTTTCTAATGCTGTTAGTTAAGCTCAATTTTGGGGAATTATATCTATAAAGTTAATTTGCTCAAAGGAGTTAAGAGTTATGGATGAGGTAGTTCAGAAATTGGCAGGAGTTGGCTTACCTGCTGTTATTCTGTTAATTACAATGGCAACAACGGGGTTAGCAGGTGCTGCTGCAATTACGGCAGCATTAGCTATGTTAGGGCCAGGAGGAATGATAGGAGGAATAGTGTTACTAGGAATTATTGGACTAGCATCCGATGCTTTGACTAAATACGGACTACAAGCTATTCTTACGGGAATTTATCAAGAACGAGCTTCAAAAGGGGAAAAAAATCTATGTAAGGAAATTAATAATTTACCCATTTCTAAAGAACTTAAGTTGGTTTTAAAAGACGCAATTGGCTGTCGATAAAATTAATCATGTTCAGGGTGCATTAACAAAGTTTAATGCACCTTATTTATGACTTGCCTTCTATTAATTTAAAATAATTTCTGTTTTAAATCCCTATTGTAGAGTAAAATAAAAGATAGCATACTATTTTCCCAAAATAATTATGAAATTAATTAACTTTGTTATTAATGAAAAAGGCGAAAAAAAAGCCGTTTTAATTGACTTAGAACAATGGGGAGAACTTTGGGAAGACTTTTTTGATATTTTGGTTTCTCGTAGTCGAGAAGATGAATTAAAACAAGAATTAGAAACAGAAAGTAAATTGGATGGTTAATTATAAAATTAAATTTAAAACATCAGCGGCCAAAGAATTTAGAAAATTACCACCTTTGGTTAAGCAACGGGTTAAGGAAAGTATAGATAATCTACAAAAAAATCCTCGCCCTTCTGGTGTTGTTAAACTGAAAGGTGAAGATCAATTATATCGGGTTCGCGTTAATGATTTAATTTAATAAAAGTGAATCAAACAATCTTAAACAACCCCCAATAAACTCACCATTAACGCCTTTTGTGCGTGCATTCTATTCTCAGCTTGATCCCAAACTTTTGACTGTTTTCCTTCTATCACCCCATCAGTAATTTCTTCCCCACGATGGGCCGGTAAACAGTGTAAAACAATGGCATCTTTATCAGCATGACTTAACAAATTATCATTGACTTGATAGGGTTCAAAAATAGGAATTCTTGACTCGGCCAAATCCTCTTGTCCCATACTAGCCCAAACATCAGTATAAAGCACCTGTGACCCCTCAACCGCAGCAATAGGATCATCTGTGACAATAATTTCAAACCCTTCTACCGCTAATTGTTTAGCCTTTTCAATAATCATCGGATCAGGTTGATAGGTTTTTGGGGTTGCTACCCGAATTTTCATCCCCATTAATGCACCCCCTAAAATGAGAGAATGGGCTACATTATTACCATCCCCTAAATAGGTTGCTGTGATCCCAGAAACTTGACCAAAACATTCTTGAATGGTCATAAAATCCGCTAAAATTTGACAAGGATGTTCTAAATCACTTAAGGCATTAATAATCGGAATATCTGCATAATTAGCAAAGGTTTCTAAATCCGATTGTTTAAAAGTTCGTACCGCTAAAATATCTAAATAACGATCTAAAACCCTCGCTGTATCAGTGATCGGTTCCCCTCTTCCCACTTGAGTAACACTAGGATTAAGATCAATTACTTGGCCCCCTAATTGATACATGGCCACGGAAAAAGAAACGCGAGTACGGGTAGAAGCTTTATAAAATAAGAGTCCTAAGACTTTTTTACAATGGGGCGATCGCTCTCCACTTTTTAGCTGCGCCCCTAATTCTAGCACTTCTGCCATTTCTGCCACACTGAGATCGCCGATCCCTAAAATATCTCTGCCTTTGAGGGTTGTCATAGTTAGTTAAATCCTGATGTATCAAGGCTATTATTATAGCCATCTCCAAGGGGTTTGCTGAGATTTTAACCCAGACTTCATATTTGACGGGAAGACCCCTGAAACGCTAAAATTTCGTTAGCTGCGCGATCGCATACCCCCACATCTCCTAACAAGGTTCGCATCTTTTGATAACCGACAAGAATTTTTTGACGACGTTCAGTATTTAATAATAAATCTAAAGACTCTTGCACAATGCGTTCCACCGTCGCTTCTTCCTGTAATAATTCGGGGATAATATTTTCCATGACAATTAAATTTGGGGGCGACATAAAAGGAATAGAAAACTTGAGAATATGCCGCGCAATCCACATTGTCAAGGGGCTTACCAAACATAATACCAATTGAGGAACATTCAACAAAGCTAATTCTAAATTAACTGTTCCCGACTTAGCGATCGCAAAATCCGCCGCGGCCATTACTTCGATGGCCCGTCCATCCAATAAAGTAATGGATAATTGATGTTGCTTAACCACTTCTTCAACGATACTGCGATACTCACTTAAGGAAATTGGCAGTAAAAAATGAAGATCCGGCACTTTTTCCTGTAATTTCTGGGCCGCACGACAAATCAACGGTAAATGGAACTTTAACTCTTGATAACGAGAGGCCGGAAATAAAGCAATCACAGGTTGTTCGGGATCTAATCCCAAAGCTTGACGGGTTGCTTCCCTACTGGGAGCTTTTGCCATACGATCCAACAAAGGATGGCCCACCCATTTCACCTTTACCCCTTTTTCCGCGAAAAATCGGGCCTCTTCCGGGAAAATTGCCAAAAGTAAATCGGTAATTTCAGTAAACTCTTGAATGGTTTTATCATTGGGGGACCAAACCCAAGACTGGGGGGCAATATAATAAATAATCGGCACTTGGGGCAATTTTTTACGGACATATTGACCAAAAGGGACATTCGGCCCCATATAATCCAACAGAATGAAAAGATCAGGGGGATTATCTTGTAAATAGGCTTTAACTCGACGCTGCATCAACCAAGTCGGGATAATAAAAGGCAAAGATTCTACAATGCCAATAGAACTAATGGCCGCCGTATTTCCCAATAATTTAGCCCCTGCTGCTGCCATAAGCTCCCCTCCCAAGGCTAAAATTTCCAAAGGAATGCCTTGATTTTCTGCCTGTCGATAAAGGGCCTCAACTAACATTGCTCCCTGTAAATCCCCAGAAACTTCCCCAGTGCTGATAAAAATTCGCATAATTTAGTATTGTTCACTAATTCGATTAAACTCTGCCAGGAATCGGCCCCCGTCGTTGTTCTCCTGTGGTTGATAATTGGAGAAATTGACGTAAATATTCAGCATATTCATTCTCACAAAGACTCTCTAATTCTTCTAAAGCTGCTTGAAAGGTCAAATCAGAATGATACAACAGACGAAACGCCTTCTTAAGATAGCCCACATCTGTTGTGGTTAACCCGGCCCGTTTTAACCCTACCAAATTCAGCGATCGCACTCTGGAGGGGTTTCCTTCAATGGCCATAAAGGGAGGAGCATCTCGATCAATGCGACTCATTCCCCCTAACATAGCATTGCGGCCAATTCTCACAAACTGATGAATTCCCAAAACACCACCAATAACAGCCCTAGATTCAATATACACATGACCGGCTAAGGCGACAGCATTGGCAATGATCACATGATCTTCAATTACACAATTATGGGCTACATGGACATAGGCCATTAACAGGTTATTATTGCCAATTTCCGTGACTTCATTGGCATGGGTAGCACGGTTGACAGTAACAAACTCTCGAATAGTATTACCATCCCCAATTTTGACGCGACTAGGGGCCCCTTTATATTTTAAGTCTTGGGGTTCTAAACCAATCACGGCACTGGGAAAAATCCGATTATTGGCCCCAATTTCTGTGGGGCCTTCAATGACAGCATGGGCCCCAATAGTCGTTTTTGCGCCGATTTTAACCTGATTGCCAATGACAGCGTAGGGGCCCACCTCAACCGTGGGGTGTAATTCGGCATTGGGATGAATCACAGCAGTGGGGTGTATTAGCGTAGTCAACGGGGCATCTCCCTTGGGATAAGTCAGCATTGAATTTAGTTATAGCTTACAGAATAAAGGGGTTGAGCTACCAAAATAGCTTGCTTTCTTCGTCACTATAAATCTTGTGACAAAATGAGTCAATTAGTAGAGTCGTGAAAGGGGTTGATCAAGTTTCCTGCCTTGGGAGACAGAAAGAATCCCACCTTTGCCAACCTATTTTAATCGTAAATCCCGTCTAGAGCAAAGCTGATTTAAAATTCATGTAACTCATATTCTTGATTTCTAAATACCACTAAAATGAAATAATATCACTAAAAAAATGTAGCAAAAATTTAGACGTTTTTTTTCAATAACAGTGCTAAAGCGAGTCCGGTTTGTAATCCTACTAACATCCAAGCGATCGCCAGTCCGACGACTTCCCCTAAGAATAAATGGGTAACAGACCGCAAAAAACCCCCAATTAGCCAGCCTACAGACAATCCTACAGCCCAACTGAACCCACTCAGCAAAATCCAGCGATAACTTTGGTCAAATGCTTGTTTAATCACTAACCATTGCCAAAAACCGAGCCATAACCCGGTCATTCCCCCTAACATTATTCCCATAGTTAAGCGAACTGTGATTAAATCTGTACGGGGGGCCACCCAACCAATGGCCCCAAACTGACTTCCGGCCAGCAATCCCCAAGGAATTAAGGTGGCTAAAATCCATAACCAAGCTTGAGGCAACCAACGACTGAGAATTAAGGCCTGGGATAACCCGATTATTGTACCGCCGATGGTTCCTTGAAGGGTTCCTAAATCGGGGGGTTCTCCAATTTCCAACCAAATTAAACTTAAGAGAAAACCGGCCAGGGTTACAACTGTCCACTGAAGCCAATAAAATTGAATATTAATCTGAGAAAAAGATGTTTTCATATCTCATAAAATTACTGTTGAACGATGATTGAGTTGCGACTCATTTCTATCTTCATCCTTAACATCAGAATTAGGATCAAGCTATAGATTGACTGGGAATCGGTAAGCTTTGACTCATGAAATTTTATCTATAAACATCTTTTCAAAAGCTTGACGACGTTTATAGGGAGATTCAGGAGAAAAATAACCCCATAATGATTCCCAATAAAAAAAAGATACCCCATCAAACCCTTTTTTTCTTACTATTTTAACCTGTTCCTGAATTTTTTTCATGGTTACGGGACTGTTTAAAGTACCTGATAAAATACCAACACTAACAGGTATTTTTTGACGTGCAAATTGTACCGCAGGTTTCATTAATTCCCCTTTAAAACCATCGAGATCTTCTCGATACACTTGTAAGACTAATTCATCAATTAACCCCCGTTTTACCCAAGCTTGCCAATCTTGTAAATAATTCTGATAAGAAAAATCATGGGAATTAGGAGATAAAGAAATTTTAATACTTGATTTAGCAATTTTTAGACTTTTAACAATATCAGCCATCAAAGCAGTTAATTTAGCGGCTCTCCATCTCATCCACTCAGCATTATGGGTATCTTTGGGTGGACTTTTGCCCCCATGTTCTTGTTGATAAAGCTTAATCGTTAGGGGATCATATCCTAACTCGACAGGCATTCCAAAATGATCATCTAATTGCACTCCATCCACATCATATCCCATGACAACTTCTAACATTAATCCTTTAATAAATTGTTGTACTTCGGGATGAAGGGGGTTTAACCAAGCCAATTGACTAACTCGTTTATTATAGGAAGCTTTTCGCCAACGTTGCAAAAAATTACCAGATTTTACCTGGTTCTTAGCTTCTAATTCATCTTGATAAGGTAAATTTGTCCCCTGCTGACTATAAGTTAACCAATCAGGGTGTTTTTTGGCTAAAGGGGAATTTTCGGGAATCATTAAACCATATTCAAACCAAGGAATAACCTGTAAACCATGGCGATGACTTTCTTTAACCATGACTTTTAAGACATCGCTTCCCCCACTAATCCAGCTTAACAAAGGTTCCTGTTCCTGACCGATCATTCGTTGTGCTAAACCACTAGGATAAAAAGTATAACCTCGATTCCAAACAACAGGATAAACCGTATTAAAATGAAGTTGAGACAACTGTTTAATCGCACGATTAACACTGCCAGGGGTAAACAAAACAGCACTAGCCACATTCGTTAACCAAACCCCTCGTCTTTCAGTTAAACTAGGAGAAGCAGCAACACTGACAGACGGTTGCCAAAGCGACCCCGGAACCAAGGCCAAAAAAAGTATCAGTAAAGCTAATCCTAGACAAATAAAAGCATTACGCCAAGGAGAAAATGGTTTTCTCATAGAAAGTTCCCCAATAGCCTAACAATCATTATCCTTGATCCTGGATGTCCCTTAACCCACAATAGTTGCCACTTCAAAAATTGCTACTTAGTTGCCAGTAATACGCAAACCTTGCTATAATGTTTTTTCCGATAGCAATCAGCATCAATCACCTAGCAAACCTGTTCTGGAAAAGACTGTGGCCAACTCAAAGTCTGCACTCAAACGTATTCAAATCGCCGAACGTAACCGACTCCGTAACAAGGCTTATAAGTCGGCAGTAAGAACCTTCATGAAGAAATATCTCCAAGCGGTTGAAGCCTATTCAGCCGAGCCAAGCACCGATAAAATGAAGGTGGTGCAAGAAAGTATGTCAGAAGCTTACAGCAAAATTGACAAAGCCGTCAAATGTAAGGTATTTCATCGCAACAATGGCGCAAGGAAAAAAGCCCGTCTGGCAAGAGTCCTCAAACAAGTCGCCGTTGCTTCTTAACAGAAACGTCTCCCTGTGGCTGGTTCCATCATCAATATTCCCAAATCTGGGACTAAATAGCCAGTCAATGCGTCCTCATTAGCAAGTTAGCAATGAAACCAGCAAGAGGAAGCGGAAGCAGATGCAACTGATTGACACCCACGTTCACATCAATTTTGAGGTTTTTGAGTCAGATCTCGAAGCCATTAAAACTCGATGGCAACAGGCCGATGTTGTCCATCTTGTGCATTCTTGCGTGGAACCTGGGGAATTTAAGGGAATTCAAGCGATCGCAGATCGTCTTGGCAACCTCTCCTTTGCCGTCGGGTTACACCCTTTAGATGCTCATAAATGGACAGAAAACACCGCCCAAGAGATATTGAACTATGCTAGTTCAGATCAGCGAGTTGTGGCCATTGGGGAAATGGGACTAGACTTTTTTAAAGCTGACAATCATGATTGGCAAGAAGAAGTCTTAAAATCTCAATTAGAAATTGCACGGCAATTAGATAAACCTGTTATTATTCATTGTCGGGACGCAGCCGCCAAGTTAAGGGAGGTGTTAACATCATTTTGGCAGGATAAAGGGCCAGTAAGAGGAGTTATGCACTGTTGGAGTGGAACCCCAGAAGAAACCCAATGGTTTTTGGATCTAGGGTTTTATATAAGCTTCAGTGGGGTTGTCACCTTCAAAAACGCCCACCAGATACAAGAAAGTGCCAAAATTGTTCCCAGCGATCGCCTATTAGTAGAAACCGACTGTCCCTTTTTGTCCCCTGTTCCCAAGCGAGGTAAACGCAACGAACCCGCCCACGTGCGCCATGTCGCCGAATTTCTCGCCAAATTACGGGGTGTCCCCCTAGAAACCTTAGCGAAAGACACTACGAACAACGCCTGTCAACTATTTCAGTTATCAATTGACCCTTGATAAGTTTCCCTTGAGAATGGCTAAGAGATAAATATGACTAATCTGACTTATAACTATAATCTGCTCCCCGATCTGATTGAAATTCAACACGCCAGTTTCCGCTGGTTTCTCGAAGAAGGACTGATTGAAGAACTCAATAGTTTTTCTCCCATTACCGACTATACCGGAAAATTAGAACTGCATTTCTTAGGGGAAAACTATAAATTAAAACAACCAAAATATGATGTTGATGAAGCCAAACGGAGAGACAGCAGTTATTCGGTGCAAATGTATGTACCGACCCGTTTGATCAACAAAGAAACCGGAGAAATTAAAGAACAAGAAGTCTTTATCGGAGACTTACCCCTGATGACTGATCGGGGAACCTTTATTATTAACGGCGCAGAACGGGTAATTGTCAATCAAATTGTCCGTTCTCCAGGGGTATATTACAAACAAGAAGTTGATAAAAATGGACGGCGTACTTATTCCGCTTCTTTGATACCCAACCGAGGAGCTTGGTTAAAATTTGAAACCGATAAAAACGGCTTAGTATGGGTCAGAATTGACAAAACCCGTAAATTGTCCGCCCAAGTCCTCTTAAAAGCCATTGGGTTGAGTGACAATGAAATTTTAGACTCCTTACGTCATCCCGAATTTTATCAGCGTACCTTAGATAAAGAAGGAAATCCCACCGAAGAAGATGCCTTACTAGAGTTATATCGGAAACTGCGGCCAGGGGAACCCCCAACCGTTAGTGGGGGACAACAACTGCTAGAATCTCGGTTTTTTGATAGTAAACGCTATGACTTAGGGCGAGTCGGACGCTATAAACTCAATAAAAAACTGCGGTTAAACGCCCCTGATACCTTTAGAGTGCTGCGCCAAGAAGATATTCTATCAGCCATCGATTATCTGATTAACCTGGAATTTGACACAGGTAATATAGATGACATCGACCATTTAGGGAACCGTCGGGTGCGTTCCGTGGGAGAACTGCTGCAAAACCAGGTCAGAGTAGGGTTAAACCGCCTCGAAAGAATTATTCGGGAACGGATGACCGTTAGTGAGTCTGATAGTTTAACTCCTGCTTCCTTGGTCAACCCTAAACCCTTAGTGGCCGCCATTAAAGAATTCTTTGGGTCATCACAACTGTCCCAATTTATGGATCAAACGAATCCTTTAGCCGAATTAACCCATAAACGGCGGATTTCCGCCCTAGGGCCAGGAGGACTCACCAGAGAACGGGCCGGCTTTGCTGTGCGAGATATTCACCCCTCTCACCATGGTCGCATTTGTCCGGTAGAAACCCCAGAAGGGCCAAATGCCGGGTTAATTGGTTCCTTGGCAACTTATGCCAGAGTCAATCAATATGGATTTATTGAAACCCCTTACTATGAAGTGGACAACGGACGGGTAAGGAGAGATTTAGACCCCGTTTACCTCACCGCCGACGAAGAAGACGATTTACGGGTTGCCCCAGGGGATATTAGTACCGATGAAGAAGGTAATATCTTAGGAGAAGGGGTTCCCACTCGTTATCGTCAAGAATTTTCGATCACTGGCCCTGAACAGGTAGACTATGTGGCCGTTTCTCCCGTGCAAATTATCTCCGTCGCCACATCCATGATTCCTTTCTTAGAACATGATGACGCGAACAGGGCCTTAATGGGATCTAATATGCAGCGGCAAGCAGTTCCCTTATTGCGTCCTGAACGGCCTCTAGTGGGAACAGGACTAGAAGCGCAGGCCGCCAGAGATTCTGGGATGGTGATTGTATCCAGGACAGAAGGTATTGTTACCTATGTGGATGCCAGTGAAATTCGGGTAAGGGTCACGGGCCCCGAAAATCACGAGAAAATCGGCCTGGAAATCATGTATACCCTGCAAAAATACCAACGGTCTAACCAAGATACCTGTTTAAATCAGCGTCCTCTGGTGTATGTTGATGAAGATGTGGTACCTGGACAGGTTTTAGCCGATGGTTCGGCCACAGAAGGGGGAGAATTAGCCCTCGGCCAGAACATTTTAGTGGCTTATATGCCCTGGGAAGGCTACAACTACGAAGATGCAATTTTAATCAGTGAACGGTTAGTCTATGACGACACTTATACCAGTATTCACGTCGAAAAATTTGAAATTGAAGCCCGTCAAACCAAGTTAGGGCCAGAAGAAATTACCCGTGAAATTCCCAATGTGGGGGAAGATGCTCTAAGAAACTTGGATGAACAGGGTATTATTCGTAAAGGGGCATGGGTAAATGCAGGAGACATCCTAGTAGGGAAAGTAACCCCCAAAGGGGAATCAGACCAACCCCCCGAAGAAAAGCTTTTACGGGCGATCTTTGGAGAAAAAGCGCGGGATGTACGGGATAATTCCTTGCGGGTTCCCAATGGAGAAAAAGGCCGGGTGGTCGATGTGCGGGTATTTACCAGAGAACAAGGGGACGAATTACCCCCTGGGGCCAATATGGTCGTTCGGGTTTATGTGGCCCAGAAACGGAAGATCCAAGTCGGGGATAAAATGGCGGGCCGTCATGGGAATAAGGGGATTATTTCCCGAATTTTGCCCATTGAAGATATGCCTTATTTACCTGATGGCCGTCCCGTTGACATTGTGCTTAACCCCTTGGGGGTTCCCTCACGGATGAATGTAGGCCAAGTGTTTGAATGTCTGTTAGGGTGGGCCGGTGAAAACTTAGGGGTCAGGTTTAAGATTACTCCCTTTGATGAAATGTACGGCGCAGAATCATCCCGTAAAACAGTTCATGGGTTATTGGACAGTGCTGCTAAGAAACCCCGTAAAAACTGGATTTATAATCCTGAACATCCAGGGAAAATTCAGGTCTTTGACGGGAGAACAGGGGAAAAATTTGATCGGCCCGTTACCGTCGGTCAAGCTTATATGCTGAAACTGGTTCACCTGGTCGATGATAAGATTCACGCAAGGTCTACCGGCCCTTATTCCTTGGTAACACAACAACCTTTAGGTGGTAAAGCACAACAAGGAGGACAACGGTTTGGAGAAATGGAAGTATGGGCCCTGGAAGCTTATGGGGCGGCCTATATTCTGCAAGAACTGTTAACGGTTAAATCTGACGATATGCAAGGACGGAATGAAGCTCTAAATGCGATCGTCAAAGGAAAACCCATTCCTCGTCCTGGTACCCCTGAATCCTTTAAAGTGTTAATGCGAGAATTACAATCTTTGGGGTTAGATATTGCCGTTCATAAGGTAGAAACCGCAGAAGATGGCACCAGTCGAGATGTAGAAGTCGATTTGATGGTAGATACCCAACGCCGGGCCCCCAACCGTCCTACCTATGAATCTTTGTCTACAGAAGACCTGGAAGAAGAGGAAGTTTAAATCAGTCCATAGTAGGGGTTAACGGCCGTTGACCCCTATCGGCAATGTAAGGGCAGGTTTATCTGAAAATATTTGTTAAAATCATGGGATTTTGGGCAAAACCTACCCCTACCAACTATCACCTATCAACTATCAACTGACAACTGACAACTGACATGACATTCTATAACCACATTGTTGACAAGGGTCGTTTAAAAAAATTAATTGCCTGGTCTTACCGTCATTATGGGTCGGCCCGGAGTTCTCAAATGGCGGATAATTTAAAAGATTTAGGGTTCCGCTTTGCGACAAGAGCAGGGGTTTCGATTAGTATTGATGATCTGACTATCCCACCAACTAAACGGGGACTGCTTGAGAGTGCAGAACAAGAAATTAATATCACAGAAGCTCGATATGCCAGAGGAGAAATTACCGAAGTAGAGCGTTTCCAAAAGGTAATTGATACCTGGAATAGTACCTCAGAAGAACTGAAAGATGAGGTTATTCGTAATTTCCGAGAAACTGACCCCCTCAACTCAGTTTATATGATGGCTTTTTCTGGGGCGCGGGGAAATATGAGCCAAGTCCGTCAGTTAGTGGGAATGCGGGGCTTAATGGCTGATCCTCAAGGGCAGATTATTGACCAACCGATTAAAACGAACTTCAGGGAAGGATTAACAGTAACAGAATACGTTATTTCTTCCTATGGGGCCCGGAAAGGTTTAGTAGACACAGCTTTGCGGACAGCAGACTCTGGCTATCTAACCAGACGTTTGGTGGATGTGTCCCAAGATGTGATTGTCCGGGAAATTGACTGCGGAACCAGTCGCGGCCTCACTGTCACTGCGATGAAAGATGGCGATCGCGTGAAAATTCCTTTAGTGGATCGCTTGCTAGGACGGGTATTGTCCGAAGATGTGGTGGTAGATGGTAAAGTTTTGGCCAAGCGAAATCAAGCGATTGATTCTGACTTAGCAACTGAGATCGCCTCCCAAGTAGAATCGGTGGTAGCGCGATCGCCCTTAACCTGTGAAGCAGCCCGTTCTGTCTGTCAAAAGTGCTATGGTTGGAGCTTGGCAGTGGGTCGCCCAGTGGATCTTGGGGAAGCGGTAGGAATTATCGCGGCTCAGTCTATTGGGGAACCAGGGACGCAATTAACCATGCGGACTTTCCATACAGGCGGGGTGTTTACCGGAGAAGTAGCCGAGCAAGTGAAGGCAAAGGATGCTGGAGCGGTGAAATGGGGTAAAGGACTGACTACCCGCAAGGTTCGGACTCGTCATGGGGAAGATGCGTTTCAGGTAGAAACAGCCGGAGAATTAGCTTGGACACCGACCGCAGGGGGTAAAAAAATCACTTATTCCGTGACACCAGGATCTTTGTTGTTCATCAGTGATGGGGACAAGGTTGAAAAAGAGCAGTTGCTGGCGGAGGTGACTTCAGCTAAGGCGACGCGCTCAACAGAACGGGCCACAAAGGATGTGTCAACAGATTTGGCGGGGGAAGTGTTCTTTGCCAATTTAGTCGCCGAAGAAAAAACCGATCGCCAGGGGAATACGACTTATATTGCTCAACGGGGTGGTTTAATTTGGGTCTTGTCAGGAGATGTCTATAATTTACCCCCAGGAGCAGAACCCGTTGTGAAGAATGGGGATGAGGTAATAAGAGAAACGGTGTTAGCGGAAACGAAGCTGACATCGGTAAATGGTGGGGTGGTTCGTCATCAAACCAATAGCCGTGAGATTGATATTATTACCGCTTCGGTGTTGTTGGATCAGGCTGAAGTACGCAAGGAAAGTACGGCAGGCCATGAACAGTATGTCATTTATACGGCGGATGACCAACGCTTTTTGTTGAAGGCCACCCCAGAAACGAAGGTGACGAATCATGCAATTATTGCTGAGTTGATTGATGATCGTTATCAGACTGCCACCGGGGGCCTGTTACGCTATGCAGGAATTGAGGTAGCTAAGGGCAGCCGCAAAGCTGGCTATGAGGTGCTTCAAGGGGGTACATTATTATGGATTCCCGAAGAAACCCATGAAGTCAATAAGGATATTTCCTTGTTGGTGGTTGAGGATGGCCAGTATGTCGAGGCGGGAACTGAGGTGGTTAAGGATATCTTCTGTCAGTCCTCTGGAGTGGTAGAGGTGATTCAAAAGAATGATATTCTCCGAGAAATTGTGATTAAACCTGGGGAGTTTCATTTAGATGTTGATCCCGACGAGGTGAAGATTAAAAATGAGGAGTTGATTCAACCAGGGACAGAGGTACTGCCCGGCATGGTGATCACCGATCTGCGTCAAGCAGAATGGATCGAAAGTACGGAAGGTTTAGGGTTGTTGTTCCGTCCGGTGCAGGAGTATCCGGTGTCTGATGAACCGGCCGCGCCGTCTCAAGGGTCGATTAATGAAGAAGAAGGCCGACGGATTGAGTTGCGATCGGTGCAACGACTCTTTTATAAAGATGGGGAACGGGTGAAGTCAGTAGATGGCATTAATTTGTTAAGTACCCAATTGGTTCTCGAAATTGTGGTCGGGACAAATAACAATGCTTCGGGGACTGAGACAACAACGGTCAATCTTTCGGCGGATATTGAATTAAAAAATGATGAGGAGGAGGACTGTCAACGGTTACAGTTGGTGATTCTAGAATCTTTGATTTTGCGTCGGGATCTTGATACTGATCCCTATGGTGGTCTAATTAAAACGACTGTTTTGGTTACAGATGGTCAGCAAATTGCCCCAGGAGATGTGGTGGCAAAAACGGAAATCCAATGTAAGGAACATGGGGAGGTTCGAGGGATTAAAAGCGGCCAGGAGGCGATTCGTCGGGTTTTGATCGTGCGAGATGAAGATGTCACTACCCTGACCATTTCTGAAAAACCGACGGTGGCTAAAAATGATTTAATTGTGGCAGCAACGGAGTTGGCCCCAGGGGTAATTGCCCCTGAGTCGGGACGAGTGGTGGCCATTGAATCCACTGATTCGGGTTATGACATTAAATTGCGTTTGGCCCGTCCTTATCGGGTTTCTGCCGGAGCAATTTTACATATTGATGATGGGGATTTGGTGCAACGGGGTGATAATCTCGTGTTATTGGTGTATGAACGTTCTAAAACAGGGGATATCATTCAAGGTTTACCCAGAATTGAAGAACTTTTAGAAGCCCGTAAACCCAAAGAAGCTTGTGTCTTGGCCCGCAAACCGGGGATTTGTCAGGTGGAATACTTGGAGGATGAAAGCGTTGATGTGAAAATCATTGAAGATGATGGCACCATCAGCGAATATCCTATCTTACCGAACCAAAATGTCATGGTATCTGATAATCAACAGGTTGATGTGGGTGATCCCTTAACAGATGGGCCGGCAAATCCTCATGAGATGTTAGAGGTATTCTTTAGCTATTATGTGGACAAGAAAGGGGTTTATGACGCGGCCCTGATTGGTTTACGGGCAGCCCAAAAATTCTTGGTGGATCAGGTACAGACGGTTTATCAGTCTCAAGGGATTGATATTTCTGATAAGCACATTGAGGTGATTGTCCGTCAGATGACCGCTAAAGTACGGGTAGATGATGGGGGTGATACCACTATGTTACCTGGGGAATTGGTGGAGTTACGTCAAATTGAACAGGTTAATGAAGCCATGGCTATTACAGGGGGTGCGCCCGCCCGCTATACTCCAGTATTATTGGGGATTACAAAAGCCTCTTTAAATACGGACAGCTTTATTAGTGCTGCTTCTTTCCAAGAAACAACCCGTGTCTTAACTGAAGCTGCCATTGAAGGGAAGTCTGACTGGTTACGGGGGTTAAAGGAAAATGTGATTATTGGTCGCTTAATTCCCGCTGGTACTGGCTATAATATCCATGAAGAAATGGTGATGGGAGGGGTGGACAATAGTGTGGAAGAAGCCCCTAAAAATCGCTATGAACGGGAGAATAATCATGACCAACCTCGCCCCACCAGGATCTTAGGGACTAATTTAGATGAGGTGGATGAGAATATGATCTTAGATGATCATATCGCTCGTGCCTATACTGAAGCAGATTCTCCTTGGAGTTTAGAGTCTGATGATAATCTTGATGATGATTTTGATGACGACTAAAAACTAATAATTAGGGCGGGTTCTTCCCGCCTTTTTTTGCCGAAAAATCAGCATTTTTTTTCTTAATCCTTCCTTTGAGTAAACAACGTCTCGATACCCTATTAGTTGAACGCAACCTCTGTTCCTCTCGTCAACAGGCCCAAGGACTGATTCGGGCCGGAGAAGTCAGGGTTAATCAACAAATTATTGATAAACCTGGCACCGAAATCGATACCGCCGCTGATATTCAACTGCAAGCAAAACCCCCTTATGTCTCTCGCGGGGGACAAAAGCTTGAAAAAGCCCTAAAAGTGTTTAAGGTGGCGGTGGAAGGACGAATATGTTTAGATGGGGGGATTTCAACAGGGGGGTTCACCGATTGTTTATTGAAGGCGGGGGCTAAACAAGTTTATGGCATTGATGTGGGTTATGGACAAGTGGCTTGGTCTTTGCGTCAAGATCAGCGAGTGATCTTAAAAGAACGAACCAATTTTCGCTATCTCACCCCTGATTTATTATATCAAGACGACACAAGGGCAGATTTAGGGGTAAT
Organism: Crocosphaera sp. XPORK-15E; assembly: GCF_034931425.1. NCBI lineage: Bacteria > Bacillati > Cyanobacteriota > Cyanophyceae > Chroococcales > Aphanothecaceae > Crocosphaera > Crocosphaera sp. XPORK-15E. The sequence continues at coordinate 109,284 of NZ_JAYGHQ010000006.1, read as the reverse complement.
GGATGTTTCATTTATTTCTTTAACCAAAGTCTTGGAAGCCTTGTGGAATCTTTTGGTTGTGCCAAAAGAAGTCATCTTATTAGTGAAACCTCAATTTGAAGTCGGGCGATCACGGGTGGGTAAAAAAGGTGTGGTTCGAGATCCTAAAGATCATGCCCAGGCAATTACCCAAGTTTTACAAACCGCTTATGATCTGGGTTGGTATTATTGTGGTTTAGTCAAGTCTCCCATTACCGGGCCTGCGGGAAATATCGAATATTTGCTATGGTTACGTAGCGATCGCGGGACTCAGGAAGATCAATTAGATCTGATTGAGCAAGTTACTGAAGGAAAAATTTCAGAGTAATTACTGCTATTCCCTACAATACAGCATTCTTCATCAACTATTCCCTATCTACCCTGATATTTTTGCTATGCCTTGCAGTCTTGAGTTATCTGGATAATTACTGATACATAGATAGGTTTTTTCGCTTCAATATTCCCTCTTTAACCTGGGAATTTTAAGCTAGACTCAGATCTTGTACCAGCACCGAAAAGCTAAAAAAATCGGATTTTAAAACCGTCAAACCCTGATTATTTCGTTGAAATTTAGGCCAAAAATTGGATTTTTGGTTCAGGTGCAAGATCTGAGTAGATGTGAATTTTATCATACAACTAAAAAGTTTGTAGTAAGGGCTTCAGCCCTGGCTGAATGCCCTAAAGCCCAAGGACAAACGATATTTCTATTTGTACTTTATTAATGACCATCGACTTACTTTGATAATTATGCGGTATGTCCTGATTATATTTTATTATATTATCGGTATTTTCTTGGTTGTATCTGTTTTATTACTTAAGGGTTTATTGGGATAATCAAAAATGTGTTTTTTAAAAATATTTTTGACAAAAATTTCTCTATTTTACGTAAAAATTACCTTATCATTTCTAATTCTTAAAACATAGAATTGACCTATGATTAACAATTTTGGTAATCACCCTCACCACTAGCTGAACAGCTAAATCATTGTAATAATTTTGAATCTAGAGAGAAACAGCCATGGATAACCTATTTGATATAATCAACGATAATAATAATAATAACCAGCATGACTTATCAGTTACCGACTATAAATGTTCCTGTCCAGCTTGCCTTAACGGACTATTAGATAATAATGATAATCCCATCAATACAACGACAAGTAGTAATACCCCTTCATCAACAACGACTTCAAATAATCCTCCCATTGACGCAGTTTTATCTGGTTATAAATGGACGGTTCCTACCAATAGGGTGATTACCTTTAGTTTTTATGAAAATGATGTTTTTAACGGTTCATATTACGGCTATGAAACTGGAGTAAAAGAAGTCAGTAATGCCGTTAAAAATAATGTTCGCTCAATCATGAGTTGGCTAGAAAATGTCATTAATATTGATTTTCAAGAGGTAACAGAAACTAATACAAGCACCTATGGTCAAATCCGTTTTATGGATTCTGATAGCCCTTCTTATGCCTATGCTTATTTCCCTGGTGGTTCAGGGTTAGGAGTATCAGGTGATGTTCATTTAAGAAGTAGTTATGATCGTTTAGGCGATACCAATGGCTTCCAAAACCTAGCAGGAAAGCATGGTTATATGTCTCTAATTCATGAACTTGGTCATGCTTTAGGATTAAAACATACCCATGATGGAGGCTTAGATGCGGCTTTAGATAATACTGATAACTCAGTAATGACTTACAACTTCACGGGGAATTCTGCGGGAACTTATATGCCCCTTGATATTAAAGCATTGCAGAGTTTATATGGGGCCAAACAGTTTAATACTGGTAACGATACCTATGTTTTTACAACTAGCATTGATAAGTTTACTGTTAATGGTGTTTCACTGCTCAATACCACTAATTTAACCAAACAAGCACTTTGGGATTCAGGAGGAACTGATACCCTAGATTTTTCCGCTTTAACCTATAAAAGTGGTGGCTATCAGATGGATCTAAATCCTGGGGGTTTGTTGAGTGAAACCTTTGGTGCAACTACCAGTTATACGACGGCGATCGCTTATGATGTGACCATAGAAAATGTCATTAATTCTAGCAGTAATGATAAAATTTATCTCAATAGTGGCGCGAATACTATTAGTGGATATCTAACCAATAAAGTGACACGCAATGATGTTATTTATAATGGTAACAGTCAAGATACACTGAAGCTAGATTATACAAATGCTGCGGTTACTAAAACCCAAAGTGGTCAAGATCTAATTTTAGGTTTAGGGAGTAATGGTTCAATTAAGCTAGTTAATTATTATAGCGATCTTAACAATCAAATCAAGATTAATTATAGTGATAGTAATATTGCTCCTCCTCCTCCTCCTCCAGTTAGTAACAATAATGAGCTTTCCTTAACCATCAATGGAACAACCAAAACAGGTTCTTTGCAATCCTATGGTGCTGCTTCTATCAACAATGGGACACCTTCGCCTCAAGATACAAATCAAGCGGTTGTCACCTATTCAACGGATAAAAGTGAGGTGCAAATTGACAACAATGGATGGAAACAGTTTGGCATTGGCAACTACAATATTACCGCTAATACCGTCTTAACTTTTGACTTCCTCAGTACAAAAGAAGGAGAAATTCAAGGGATTGGTTTTGATAATAACGATAATATTTTTGATGATACCAATGCCCTTTTTCAACTCCACGGGACTCAAACCTGGGGAAATCAAGCCTTTAATAATTACACGGCTGCTAATGGTTGGAAAACCTATAGTATCAACGTAGGAGACTATTTTACTGGAAACTATGATCGCTTAGGTTTCATGAATGATGATGATAGAACTACTCCTAACATATCCAGTCAATTCCGTAACATTAAGATTTCTGAAGCCAATCTCACTAATACCACCAATTTAAACATAACTGTTAACGGAACCACCAAAACAGGTTCTCTGGAATCCTATGGCGCTGCTTCTATCAACAATGGGACACCTTCGCCTCAAGATACAACCCAAGCGGTTGTCACCTATTTTAGCAATATTAATGAGGTGCAAATTGAGAATAATGGATGGAAACAGTTTGGCATTGGCAACTACAATATTACCGCTAATACCGTCTTAACTTTTGACTTCCTCAGTACAAAAGAAGGAGAAATTCAAGGGATTGGTTTTGATAATAACGATAATATTTTTGATGATACCAATGCCCTTTTTCAACTCCACGGGACTCAAACCTGGGGAAATCAAGCCTTTAATAATTACACGGCTGCTAATGGTTGGAAAACCTATAGTATCAACGTAGGAGACTATTTTACTGGAAACTATGATCGCTTAGGTTTCATGAATGATGATGATAGAACTACTCCTAACATATCCAGTCAATTCCGTAACATTAAGATTGAGGAAAGTGCGACTCTTGGAAACACTCTTTTAGGTGAAAATGATAAAAATACTAAAAGCGGTAGTAAAACCATTCTTGAAGAAATTAGCTCCAATACAGGCATTGATTTAACAGGGATTAAAAAAGACCAACAATTAGTAGGACAAAAAGCACTGGTGAAGCTAGAAATAGGAACCAAAGGAGCAGATACATTCATTTTAGGAGATGAACTTCAAACCTACCATGATCAAGCTGGATATAAAGACTTTGCGCTGATTAAAGGATTTAATACCCAACAAGGGGATGTAATTCAACTTCATGGCGATCAGAGTTTATATGATGTGGTTTCCTTCGGAAAAGGTAATTATGAAGCTAGTGCTATCTTCTCTAAAGCTGGTAATACTGATGAGTTAATTGGTGTTGTTTCCGGGGTCAATTCTCTAGATTTGAATAGTTCAGCCTTTAGTTTCGTTTAAAGGAGGCAATAGAAAATAGGCAAAAAGCAAAAGGTTGTTAAATAAAAAGGACACAGATCTTATCTAATTCTGTGTCCTTTTGACTTTAAGATAATAGGAAAGCTAAGATAACTAATCCGGCATTAATTAAGTAAAAAACTCCGACAATTTGAGTTTCGGCCCAACCACTTAATTCTAAATGATGATGTAATGGGGCCATTTTTAACAATCGTTTTCCCTTCCCATCGGGGCCTTTTGTAGCTTTATAGTAACTAACTTGAGCAATCACAGACAAAGATTCCACAAAGAAGATGCCACTGAGGATAAAAAGTCCCCAAAGATGACCACTGAGAATGCCTACTGCTGCGAGAGAACCCCCTAAAGCAAGGGAACCCGTATCACCCATAAAAACCTTGGCCGGGTTACGATTATGCAGGACAAATCCCAAACAACCCCCACTCAGACAAGCGCAAAATATCCCTAATTCTGGTGAGGTAGCAGCGAGTAAAATTCCTAATCCTAAGAAAGCTAAGGCCCCGGTTCCTCCGGCTAAACCATCCACTCCATCAGTGAGGTTAGTCGCATTACTTTCTGCTACTAGAACAAATGCGGCCAGTCCCCAAAAAAAGACCCCTAGGGGAAGAATAAGATTACCAGCTAGGGTAACATTGGTGATGCTAGAGGGTTGACTCCAGAACATCCAGAGACAAAACCCAACGGCGATCGCAATTTGTAAAATTAGTTTCATGCGGGGGGTTAGGCCCTTATTCGATTGTTGCCGTAGAATTTGCCAGTCGTCAACCCAACCAATAGTCATATAAGCTAAGGTAACGAGAGAAACGGCAATGACATTAGGGTTAAAGTTAGACCAAATTAAAGCAATTATCACCGCTACAGGAACAAAAAAAATCCCCCCCATAGTAGGGGTTCCTGCTTTGGTTAGATGGGTTTGGGGGCCATCTTCTTGAATGACTTGTCCCGTTTTTAAGCGTCGTAATAAAGGGACAATGAAATAACCAAAAAGACCACTTGCAGCAGAGGAAACCCCTAGAGGAAACAGGAGTAACCGACTAAAATGATTAAATTGGCCCGATAACTGAGCAAAACCGAGAATCAGAAAGGACAGAAGCAGGGTTAGTAAGATTAGCAGACTGTTTCCTGATGGTTTTTTGAGGGAGATTGAGGGAGAGAATTTTGCGTCCACGACTTAAATTACACTATCACCAAAAATCAAGATTAATTAACTCAGTTGAAAGGGGAACGATCTTAAATGTTCCCCTAGTTTGACTCAATAGTTCGTCACGACTTCTATTGTTTAGTCTTCATCGAGATTAATAGTGTCATCATCGTCGTCATCATAGCTGTCATCAACATCAATTAAGTCGGAAATTTCCGCATCTTCTTCTACGGAACTGGTAGATTCTTCAGTTTCACGGGGAATCAAGCGATTAGTCGCTTCTAACCAATTAAGAATTGAAGAATCTTGCTTAACCGGAATGACTGCGGCCGGTTCATAGCGGGGTTCTTGACGAACGGAAGGATTACACTTGTACATTGGTTTAGATAGTAGAGATTACGCTAATATCTAATTTTAGCGGACAATTTGAGTTTACCGCTTATTAATCCTTGATCTTAAATAAAAGCAACTATTTTATGATGATTAATTATTTTAATCTTCCTGACCGTAAAATACTAATAAGTAGCCACATTCCTAATAAACTTGCCGAGGCAAATAAAACATTACTAATTAAGGATAATTGTTGAGTCTTAGATCCGGTTGAAATAATAGCAGCACCCATAATCAATGATCCTAACACAATACTAAAAGAAAGACGATTTGCTGAAGCATCAACACTACGACGTAAGGGATCTAATTCTTGTAATCTTAAATTCCATTGTAGGGTTTCAGAAGATAATCTATCGAGCAGCATTTCCACTTGTCGCGGCGTTTTTAGATAAATTGATTTGAGATCTAAAACCGTTCTTAAACTGGTTTGTAAGGGGGTATCTCCAATCAGTTGATTACGGAATAAATCTGTCATTAAGGGTTTAATTTCATCAAAAAGATTAATTGATGGGTTAAACTGTCTTGCTGCTCCTTCTAAATTAGCTAAACATTTAGCATATAATCCTAAATTTCCTGGCACTTTTAACTTATTTTTTCTCGCAATTTGCAATATTTCATAGACAACTTCACTAAAGTTAAATTGAGAGATACTTAAATCATAATACTTGCGTAAAATGCGTTCATAGTCACTTTGCAATCTCTCTAAACTTACAGATTTTCCTGACTCGGATAATTCAATGGTTAATTGAGTACAACCTTGAGCATCTAAATCAAAAATTGCTAATAATAATTCAGTCAAAATTTGTTGGGTTCGAGGATCAAGACGACCCACCATTCCACAATCAATAATAGCGATCCTACCATCATCTAAGTAGAAAATATTACCAGGATGGGGATCAGCATGAAAAAATCCATCTAAATAAATTTGTTGAAAAAAGGCTCTAAATAATAAGGTTGTGATTTCTTGTTTGCGTTGTTCGATGGGTTTATCACTTTCTGTAATTGTTAAATCAGCTTGTAAAATTGGTTTGCCATTTAACCATTCTAAGACTAATATTTTTTCTGTTGTCATCTCCCAATATACTTGGGGAACTACTAATTCTTTAGGATCAAACCAACGACTTTCCGATAAGTTTTTGCGTATTTTATCTGTATAAAGGGCTTCTTTTGTGAAGTCTAATTCGGCTTTAATTGCTTGAGAAAATTCATCAGCAAGTTTAACAACATCATAATTTTGACCAAATTCTGTCAAAGAAACTAATTCAGCAATTCCTTTGATTAAAGTAATATCTTGATCAACAATTTTATCAATACCTGGCCGTTGAACTTTAATCGCAACTTCTTGACCATTTGTTAAGGTTGCACGGTGAATTTGTCCAATGGAACCCGCCGCAATTGGTTGCTGATTAATTTGACTAAAAATAGACTCAATTGGTTGCTGTAATTGTTGACGCAAAACCCCTTCAATTTCTGTCCAACTAACAGGTGGAACATTTGCTTGTAAAGCGGTCAAAGCATTAATATAATTGGGTGGTAAAATGTCAGGACGAGTGCTTAAAATTTGCCCTAATTTGACATAAAATGGGCCAAGTTCTACTAATATATTACGCAGAACTTCTGGGGTGGGAATTTGGGGATTATCTGCTTTTCCCCTTGTTAATAATCCCCTCATATAATCCCAGCCATTACTAAGAACAACTTCGATGATTTCTCGTTGACGGGTACTTGTTTTAGTTAAGGAAAACATAAAAAAGTTAAACAGGTAATAAGGTAATAAGTTTAAAGTAAGTTTTCAAAACTCTCGTTATTTTGTAAGAGTTTGAGTAACTTTTTAATGTCTTGAGTGCGGTTTTTATTGACCACAAGGGTGACATTTTTATCTCGAACAATCACTACATCTTCTAATCCAATGGTGGCAATAACTTCCTGATCATCACTCGCATAAATGATCGCCCCTTTTGTATCAAGTCCCACATGATTTCCTAATTCTACATTTTTACCTGTACTATCAACTAATCTTTCTAAAGAATTCCAGTCACCTAAATCATCCCAGCCAAAATTAGCGGGTAAAACATAAGTTAATTGGGTCTTTTCCATTAAAGCATAATCAATACTGGTTTTTTCTAAATCAGCATAAGCATCTTGTCCCTTTTCTTCTAGGGGTTTTAAAATTTGGGGCGCGTGTTTTGCTAATTCATCTAACACAACACCTGCGCGGAAAATGAACATTCCACTATTCCAACTAAATTTACCTGTAGCAATAAAAGATTCTGCGGTTTCTTGATTGGGTTTCTCGGTAAAACGGCTTACTTTATAAACAGGTAAACTATCAAAATTACCAAACATATCTCCTTGTTCAATATAACCGTAACCTGTTGCTGGATAATTAGGTTTAATCCCTAATGTAACAATAGCATTTTCGGTTAAAGCTAATTGCGCTGCTGCCTTTAAAGTATGTTCAAATTGATCAGTATTTTTAATCCAATGATCTGCGGGAAAAAAGCCAATTACTGCATCATTTCCATAACGTTTAGCAATTTCTAAAGTTGCCCAAGCAACTGCTGGCGCAGTATCCTTTCCTTCAGGTTCAACTAATAGATTACTATTAGGTAAATTGGGTAATTGTTCTCTCACCCCATCAGCGATCGGTGCAGCAGTAATCACCCAAAGATTATCCCAATTTTGTGCTAATGGTAACAGACGATTAGCAGTAGCTTGTAGTAAACTCTCTCCACTACCATCAAGGGATAAAAATTGCTTGGGACGTTGACGACGACTAAGGGGCCAAAATCGTTCCCCTTTACCACCAGCAAGGATCACAGGAATTAAAGGTTGAGTCATGATGTCAAGTTTCAATCAGGTTGTGAACCGATTGTATCCTTAATGGTTGAATTTCGTTAAGATAAATTACAAGAATTATCTCAAATACCTTGACTTTAACATCAGCTTATCTTCTTGTTTCCCATGGTAGCCGTGATCCTCGCCCCCAAATTGCCCTAGAACGGTTATCTTATTTAGTACAGCAACATCTTCAGGCTTTCTGCTTACAGGGAATGAGCAACCGCAAAAACGCTCGTTCTGCTGTGCTTTCTCCTGTTTCCTCCATTTTAGTCGAAACAGCATCCTTAGAACTCGCTTCAGTCTCCTTAGCAGAGAGAATTCAACAATTTGCTGAGAAAGCTTGTACTGTGGGTATTAATTGCCTCAAAATTGTCCCCTTATTTTTATTACCAGGGGTTCATGTCAGAGAAGATATTCCCAGGGAAGTGGCGATCGCTCAACAAGCATTAGGAAACACCATCAAGTTAGAATTATGCCCCTATTTAGGAAGTTATGAAGGATTAATTAATATTCTGTCTTGTCAGTTCTCTAGTCACCCCCAAGACGCTAGAATAATTATCGCTCATGGTAGTCGTCGTCCGGGTGGTAATCAGTCCGTTGAGACAATGGCCAATCGGTTAAATGCGACTGTTGCTTATTGGAGTATTGCACCCAATTTACAAGACCAAATTTACGCCTTAGTTAAACAGCAAAACCAAAGTATTACTATTTTGCCTTATTTTCTGTTTACTGGTGGCATTACAAGCATTATTGAGCAACAGGTGAAGCAATTACAACAAAGTTTACCCAAGATTGAGATTAAGTTAGGGAACCCCTTGGGTGCAACCGCAGAATTAGCAAAATTGATGGTAGAGGAGATAACTCGATGACAGAAATAACAACGCAACCATGTTTAGGAAAAGTCTACTTAGTAGGCGCAGGGCCAGGTGATCCAGGTTTAATGACCTTAAAAGGCAAAACCCTCCTGGAACACGCTGATGTGGTCGTTTATGATGCGCTGGTAAGCCTTCCAATCTTGGATATGATCAGCGATCGCGCTTTAAAAATTGATGCGGGAAAACGTCGGGGCCGTCATTCCAAATTACAGGATGAAACCACGCAAATTTTAATTGAAAAAGCCCGTCAATATCCTGTTGTAGTGAGACTTAAAGGGGGTGATCCCTTTGTGTTTGGTAGGGGAGGGGAAGAAATGCAAGATTTAGTTAATGCAGGTATTCCTGTTGAAGTAGTACCTGGGATCACCGCAGGTATAGCGGCCCCTGCTTATGCAGGTATTCCGGTAACTCATCGGGGTTATAGTTCTTCTGTTACCTTTGTGACAGGCCATGAAGCAACGGGGAAATATCGGCCTAATATTAATTGGCAAGCGATCGCCCAAGGATCAGAAACTATTGTGATTTATATGGGGGTTCATAATTTGGCTAATATTATTAGCGGATTGCAACAAGGTGGGTTAACTGCTGAAACTCCTATTGCTTTAGTAAGATGGGGAACCCGACCCGAACAACAACAATTAATTGGGACATTTGCAACTATTTTAGCACAAATTGAGCAAAATAATTTTGAGGCCCCTGCGATCGCAGTTATTGGTAATGTGGTTAATTTGCATTCTATTCTTTACTAAATTTATATTCCTCTAATTATTTATTTTCGGGTAACAGGGGAACAATATAATCAGATAAAGTCGGTAGATTAACCTTAATAACAGTCCAAACTTCTTCTAAATCTACCTCATCATAATCATGAGTAATAACATCTCTCATACCAGCGATTTGCTTCCAAGGGATTACAGAATGTTCCTGCTTAAATTCTGACGATAATCTTTTAGTTGCTTCCCCAATAATCATAATACGTCTTAAAATAGCGTCCTGTTTTTCTTGATTATTTTCTAATTCTTCATAACTCACATTTTCGCTATATCTAAAAATTAAAACTATAGCTTGGTAAATATCCAATAATGCAGCTAAATCATGCACGATAAATCACCTCTGCTGAATTAAGAATTTCTTGACGTTTAATCCAGTTACTACTTTTTTGTATGCTGGTTTTACTAATTAAATCCACAGGGCGATTAAATAAACTTTCTAGCTTTTCTTTCAGTTGAATTTTTTCTAATAACCCTCTGGGGGCTGAAGGTAGATAACTAATCAGTAAATCCACATCACTACTTGAAGAAAAATCATCCCTTAAAATTGAGCCAAAAACTGCCAATTCAGCAATTAAATTATTCTCACAAAATCTTTTTAATTCTTCTGAATTAACTTGTAATCGTTGATAAATTTTAATCTGATTTGGAGCATTTGTAATTTGCATGAAGTTTCTAAATTTTTGAGTCTAGCATCAATAATACCTATCTATTGCTGTGATGAGAATACCAATTAGTGTCCAAATTAATGAGTAACTAACTGTTATGGGTGTTTGACTCATCGGGTTATTCTCCTACTGATTTTGTTTTTGTGCCATAATTGTTTTCCAATCTTCAATAATTCTTTGACGTTGCCTAGCAATAACTAATGCTTGATCAGGAACATTATTGGTAACAACTGAACCCGCAGCTACTGTCACATCTTCTCCCAAGGTTACGGGGGCAATAAATACACTATTAGCCCCTGTTTTGGTACGACTGCCAATAATTGTCGGATGTTTATTCACCCCATCATAATTAGCTGTGATAGTTCCGGCCCCAACATTCACCTGTTCTCCTAATTTAGCATCACCGAGATAGGATAAATGGGCCACATTGCTTTTTTGTCCGACTTCTGACTTTTTAATCTCCACAAAATTGCCAATGCGACAAGCTTCTTTAATTTTCGCCTCTCCCCGTAAATGAGTGTAGGGGCCAATACGACATTCTGAAGCAACTTCCGAGTCTGTAATCACAGAATAGAGTACCGTTACATTCTCACCAATTTGACTATTTTCGATCAAACTACCTGGCCCAATACGACTACCGGCCCCAATTACAGTATTACCCCGTAAATGGCTTTGAGGTTCAATGATCACATCAACCTCTAGTTTAACCGTGTCATCAATGGTGATACTATCAGGATCGATCATGGTGACACCTGCGGCCATCCAACGATTTTTGATACGGTCTTGTAATATATCGTTAGCGGCTGATAATTGTTGGCGATCGTTAATGCCATTAATTTCTAAGCAGTCTTCCACATCAACAGCCATGACGGGGCTAAGATACTGCACCACCTCTGTTAAATAATATTCTTGTTGATCGTTATTGGGGGAAAGTTTGGGTAAAACTTTGGCCAGTTGTGGCCAGTTAAAGCAATAAATACCCCCATTCACCCGATGATTTTTCTTTTGGGCGGCGTTACAGTCCCGATCTTCCACTATTTGGGTCACAAGATTATTATTATCACAAAAGACCCTTCCATAGCCTTTAGGGTTGGGTAAATGGGCGGTTAATAGGGTGGCTGCATTGCCATTAGTTTGATGAATTTTTAGCAGGGTTTCGAGGGTTTCGGGACGGAGTAGGGGAACATCCCCATTTAAAACCAATAAATCACCCTCAAAGTCTTGTAAATCGGGTAATAATTGTTGAATAGCGTGGCCGGTGCCTAATTGTTCTTTTTGTTCAACAAATTCCAGGGTTGGGGTAGTTTGTAGTGATTGTTTAACCTGTTCCCCTTCATAGCCAATGATAACCAATTGCCGAGACGGGTTAATCTTATGACAGCTATCAAGTACCCGTTGTACCAGCGATCGCCCTCCTAAAGTATGCAACACTTTAGGTAAGTTAGATTTCATCCTTGTGCCGCGTCCGGCTGCTAAAATTGCTACCGCTACCATTGTCCTACCCATCAACACTGTCGATTGGAGTATATCGCGTCTTGTTACCTTTTGGATAGAGGGGTTGATGAGGTCAGAAGCAGCAATTAATTAACAACTCAAACAAATTACTTATTACTTAAAATCTGTCTTACTGCGGTTAATGCAGAATAACTGACACCTGCTGTCCCTTCTCCTGGGTGGGTTGAGTCTCCCACTAACCAAAGATTTTTAATAGGGGTACGGGTTGCTATTCCAAAGGGGCCAAAGGTAGAAACTCGTTGACCTATTCCTCCAACTATACCCTGATCTCTAGCAGTATAATGGGCAAAAGTTCGAGGTGTGGCTGTTTCTTGATGAATAATGGTATCAGAATTAAGCTGAAAATAATTGCTTAAACAGGCGATCGCTTCAGAGGTATATTGTTGTTTTAATTGTTGATACTTTTCTTCTGTGGTTTGCCACCAAATTTGAGTATCCGTAAAACTAGAAGCAATGATAGTTGCTTTTCCTTCCGGGGCCCTACCATCTCCTGGTTTACTTACCGAAACAAACAAAGAATTATTCTCGCCAATGATGCCATTATAATCATATAAAAATTGTAAATGAGGGGGACAATTTTCAGGAATAGCTTGACGATCAACTCCTAAATAAATAACAAATGCCCCCGATGCTTCTGGTAATTTTTCTACTCGTTTTTGATACAATTTCAACCAAGTATTTACAGGTATATCCAACATTTTGACTAAATTTTGTACGGGAACATTAGCCACAATATGATTAGCTGTTTCAGTTAAAATACCCCCTGTTTTTTGATTACGAATGGTAATATTTTTATCATGAATTTTTTCGACTTTATGACCAGTTAAGAGTTTTCCTCCATGTTTTTCTAACCCTTCTACCAGGCGATCGCTTAATACTTGCATACTGCCTTGAAGATGATATAATCCTTGGGGTTCCTGGGATACTCCTAATGCTGTTGCTGCATATAATAAAGCGGTTTCATCTGCATTGACTTGGGAATAGAGTTTTAATTGTAAATCCAAGAAAGTTTTTAGGCGTTTATCTTCATATAATCCATATAATTTTAAGGCATCTCCTACCGTCATTAAGGTAAAAGGAACGGTAATTAATGTATCTAAGCGCATTGCTTTTATTAGCTGCCAAACATCCCAAAAATTACGGGGTGGTAAAACAGGATCTCGGCCTTGAAATTTCCAACTAGCTTGAAATAATTTCGCTAATAATTGCCAAAAAGGTTCACTTTCTGGGAACTGTTTTTGTCTTTCTATTTGCCATTTTTTGGGATCTCGCCAAACATTAATTGGGGTAGTTTCTTCTGGTAAAAAAACAGCACAAGCGGGGTCACAAAAAGTCGTTTCTGGTAATTCTATGTCTAATTCTTCAAAAATGCGTTGATGAATGCCTCCAGGCTCTAATCCTGCCACTTGAGTCGCTCCTACATCAAAGGTAAACCCCCTACGTTTAAAAGTAGAAGCACATCCTCCAGGTACAAAAGCCTGTTCATATACAGTTACATCATAACCGCGACGGGCTAATAATGCACCTGCCGTTAAACCTCCAATTCCTGCCCCAATAACAATAATTTTATTATTCATATTTTTTGGAAATTATATGTTTAAACTCTTAAGGGTTAATTTAACATAGCAAATTCTGTAGAACCAAAATTTTAGATTATTCATTATTTCCTTCTGTTTCCTCAAATTGAACTCCTTCATATAATTCTTTTATTTCAATGGAAAATTCGAGAGATTGTAATTGTAATATGGCTGCTTCTTGTTCATGTTCTCGTAATAACCAATTACCTTCTGGGGTTTTCGTATATTGCATAATATAACAGCGATCTTGTGCTAACAAAATATATTCTTGTAATTGAGGAATGGAACGATAAAAGCGAAACTTATCCCCCTGGTCATAATTTTGAGTTGATTTTGATAAAACTTCTACAATTAAACTAGGATTTGTCACTGTTGTTTTACTGTTTCCTTCATAAATGGGTTCACCATCAATTACCATTACATCAGGATAAGTATATTGACGAAAATCAGAAATCCAGAGACGTACATCGCCAATATAAACATCATATTTTTGACCCTTGAAGGCAAATTTAAGATAAGCGTAAAAGTTACCAGCAATTTTATTATGATTTGTGGTTCCACCCGTCATAGGAATAATTTCTCCATCTCGATATTCATTTTTATAGTCTGCTGTTGCTTCGAGTTCTAAATATTCCTCTGGGGTGTAATACTTGGGTTTGATTTGAGTCACCATTGAACACCTCTTACTGATAATTACGTGAACTATTACCCATTGCTTAGCTGCTGAAAAAATAACAATTAGAAAAATTTTAGATCGGTTTTCTTAAAAATTCTAATAAGATAGAGTATAATTGATAACAAGAAATCTAATCCATGATTAAATCGCGTTGAGTCGTTACCCTATGAGCAGTCAACCTGATCACATTATCATCTTTGATACTACTTTACGAGATGGGGAACAGTCCCCTGGCGCAAGTCTCACGGTTGAAGAAAAACTCACAATTGCTCGCTCTCTCGCACGACTTGGCGTTGATATCATAGAAGCAGGTTTTCCCTACGCCAGTCCTGGAGATTTTGAAGCTGTCCAGAAAATTGCGAAAATTGTGGGAACGGAAACTGGCCCGAAAATTTGTGGCTTGGCCAGAGCAAGTAAGAATGATATAAAAGCAGCAGGAGAAGCTCTAAAACCTGCCGTAAAAGCTCGCATTCATACCTTCATTGCTACCTCAGATATTCACCTGCAACATAAGCTCAAAAAGACTCGTCAAGAAGTCCTGGATATTGTGCCGGAAATGGTGGCTTATGCCAAAACTTTCCTGGATGATGTAGAATTTTCCCCAGAAGATGCGGGACGCAGTGATCCAGAATTTTTGTATCAAGTCTTAGAAGCGGCGATCGCAGCCGGAGCAACCACTGTTAATATTCCTGATACAGTAGGTTATACTACCCCAAGCGAGTTTGGGGCCTTAATTAAGGGCATCAAAGACAATGTTCCCAATATTGAGCAAGCCATCATCTCCGTACATGGTCATGATGACTTAGGGTTAGCGGTGGCCAACTTCCTGGAAGCGGTTAAAAATGGGGCCAGACAGCTAGAATGTACCATCAATGGCATTGGGGAACGGGCCGGCAATGCTGCCCTGGAGGAGTTGGTAATGGCTCTCCATGTTCGTCGTCAATATTTTAACCCGTTTTTGGGTCGTCCGGCTGATTCTACTGAATCTTTAACCAATATTAACACCAAGGAAATCTATAAGACCTCCCGTCTCGTATCTAACCTCACAGGGATGATTGTACAACCAAATAAAGCCATTGTGGGGGCAAATGCCTTTGCTCATGAGTCTGGTATTCACCAAGATGGAGTTCTCAAAAATAAGTTAACCTATGAAATCATGGATGCTGAGTCCATTGGGTTAACCAATAATCAAATTGTCTTGGGTAAATTATCGGGACGCAATGCCTTTCGGACTCGCTTAAAAGAGTTGGGGTTTGAGTTGTCTGATACGGACTTAAATAATGCTTTCTTGCGGTTTAAAGAAGTCGCTGACAAGAAGAAAGAAATTACAGATTGGGACTTAGAAGCTATCGTTAATGATGAGATTCAACAAGCCCCTGAATTGTTCCGTTTGGAGTTAGTACAGGTGTCTTGTGGCGATCGCGCTTGTCCTACTGCAACTGTTACCCTCAGAACTCCCGAAGGGAAAGAGTTGACTGATGCTGCGATCGGGACGGGGCCGGTTGATGCCGTTTATAAGGCGATTAATCGGGTAGTTAATGTTCCCAATGAGTTGATCGAGTTTTCGGTGAAGTCAGTCACAGCAGGGATAGATGCTATGGGAGAGGTAACAATTCGGTTACGTCATGAGGGGCGTATTTATTCCGGTTATGCTGCCAATACAGACATTATAACAGCTTCTGCCCGTGCTTATATTAGCGCGTTAAATCGTCTCTACGGGGCGATTCAGGAACAAGCTAAGGTTAACCCTTCCGAGGTAGTTTTAACGTCTAAGAACTAAATCCTTGATGGTTTCGAGGCAGAATATTGGTTGATGGTAGGGGCATAATAGATTATACCCCTACTTATTTTTTATGGGATTTAAGGAATATCTTCGACCCACATTAAATGATCAAACAGAAAATCATTTCTAACTGCGTTGAAAAAGCGTTCATCTGCTGTAACCATTTGACATTGATTTGTCACTGCTAATGCTAAATATACACAATCATATACCGCTTGATTAACTCTTATGGCAGTCATCAAAGCCATTGGCATTAAAGAAAAAGAGGGACAGATTTGCAATGGAAAACTGGAGATGGCTGCTAAATCGCTTTGAGCATCTTCTAAGGACATTTCTCCTCGACGGACTCGTTTCCACAGAATATTACCAATTTCAGGAAAGAAAAAGTCTGGAACACAAAAATTGTAGTTACTGTTGCGTAACCGTAAAGCTTGCTCTGAGTAAATTTCAGGCAATACCCATTTAATAGCAACATTAGCATCAACAACAATTTGATTCAACGCTGTCTGTCCTCTCTTAATAGTTCAGCACTATCACTAAAACTTTGACCTGTATGACGGTTTCTCGCTTCATCAATTTTTGCCCAAGCTGTTTCACTGGTTGTTGTTTGTGTGTCTTCAAAGGCTGTAACTGGTTCGAGAAAGTAAGTCATCAATAAGGTAACAATTTCATCATTAAGAGAATGTCCTTGTTTTTCAGCCCGTTTTTGAATAGCCTGATATAGTTCTGTGGGTAAAGTGACTTGAGTATTAATATTCTTAGTGTTAGTAGCCATCACGTTTTTAGGTTTGCTATGATAACTTTCATTTTATTCTAGCATGATGCAATTTTTAAATTAAGTAGCCCAATGCACTGTCCACCTTACCATTTAGGGTTTAACAGTGTTAAACCCCTACAGAATCATATTTGTATAAACTCGCAAACTATAGATCTAAAGTCGTTTGTATGCCTTTGGTTTCCCGTTGTTTTTCCGCAGACTTCAGCACTTCAAACATCAACCCAATATCAATACGTTTTCTTTCTTCTAAAATCTCTTGAATGGTGATAATTTGTATTTTGTCTACACTTTTATTCATATATTTACCTTGATAAATACCCGCAGCTTTAGCTGTTTGGATCATGTCTTTGGTAGGAGGTTTTAAGGTGATTAAAATTCCAATGGCAGCTTCTTGTAGGGTTATAGTTCCCTGTAAATCTCGAATATCTCCTGATTTTACTTTGCCTGATTTTACTTGAAAAATGATTTTTTCTCTCTCATCTTTATCTCCTTGGAAATAAGCAACCCCATCAATGCCTTGATCTGCTCCTTTTTTTGTATTAATTACGGCTCGGTTATTACTGTAGGTTAAGACTGCCCATTTTTCAAATTCTTTACGGGTACGATCATCAGATTTATTAGCTAAGGCGATCGCAGACTCTATGTCTTGAGGAATGCCATTGAGTTGTATTTTATCTAAAACATTTTTACCAAAAGAATCTTCGAGTCGTTTTAAAATGAGACTAATACTCTGATAAGTAATATCAATACCAATCCAAGGACGATTTAATCTTTCTGCAACAGCAATGGTTGTCCCACAGCCACAATAAGCATCTAAAATAATATCCCCTTCATTACTACTTGCTTTAATAATTCTTTCTAATAATGCTTCAGGTTTTTGTGTGGGATATCCTAAACGTTCTGGATCATTCGCATTAAGAATATTCATCAGCCACCAATCTTCAGGAATTTTCCCTAGTGGATGAGGTTTATATACTTTGTTCGTCCCTTTATGTTTTCCCCACATAGCATCATCTTTTCTATTGATTCCCTCAGCTTGATAAGGTACTCTAATTTGATCTGGATTAAATAAATATTGACTACTTTTAGCATATCTAAAAATAACGTCGTGTCTTCTTCCAAAGTCTTTTTTAGGAGAACATCCACCACGATAACACCAAATAATCTCATTCAAAAAGTCCCCCCCTTGACTGCAAAAAATAGCATCTAATACTAATTTTAAATAATGACTTGCTGTGGGATCACAATGTAAATAAAAACTCCCTGTTGGTTTTAATATTCTAAATATTTCAGCAATTCTTAAAGTCATACTTACCAGATAAGCGAGTAAACTACCTTTACCTAAAACTTTAGTTAAACCTGAAATTAAATCAATACTTTGAGAAGTAAAATGACCTAAATAGTTTTCTTGAATTTCTGCTAAACCTTGATTAGCATGATCATCCCAAGTCCAAGTATCTACAAATGCTTGTGCCTGTGCTTGATCTTCTTTCCCAAGATTATTATAAATTTGATTATAATTACGCTTAGAATTAAACGGCGGATCAATATAACATAAATCTACTGATTCATCTTTGATATGTTTTCTTAAAACTTCTAGATTGTCACCGTAAAAAAGTTGATTATTCATCTTCAATTAATTTGGAGTGTAGAGTTAATCCCAAACAGATTAAATACTACAATAATTTGAGTGGTTAAGCAATCGTTCTTAAACAAAATTATCCCATAATATCGTTAAAAAATCTCGGCAATTATATTGCATTCTCTACAATGCGATCGCCTTCTGAATAATTATCCAAACTTATCAAATTTTGTATAACTCATGATTTATTTCAATCAATCAGACCTCTTAACATAACTTCACTGAGATCTACTTTTTCCTGATTTTGCTAAAATTTGCCCGAAAATGAGATTTTTGCTATTTTCAGGATGCGCTATACTAATGTTAGATTGTAGAAATCTGTCTAAAAATCAAGTTACACCCCTCAAAGCCCTATATTACGTTATTCCCCTACCGTCTTAACTTCTCTCCATCCCTCAAAATAGCCCGATTTGAGCAGCAACCCCAATAATACATGATTACTAATAGATAATATTTGTAAACTGAGCTTGACAAAAAACTCATATATCTGAATTAGTAATTCATGAATTACCCCTAATGTTGTTATTGATACAGAAAAAATAGATAAAATGATTATTCCTTAAGGCTTCATTTGTTGACTTAAAGAAGAAATATTGTATTTTAGAAATATTGTTGAAATCATTATTAAATGAACCTTAAACAATAAAAGAATTTAATAAAAGTTACTGCATAATTACAGAAAAACCTATCAGAGACAGTCTATGGCTAATGTTCTTTGGCTGCAAGGCGGGGCCTGTTCTGGGAATACCATATCCTTTCTCAATGCAGAAGAACCGACCGTAGTAGACTTAATTACGGACTTTGGGATTAATGTCTTATGGCATCCGTCCCTGGGTTTGGAATTAGGCGATGATTTACAACAACTCTTAAAGGACTGTGTTAGTGGCAAAATTCCCGTAGATATCTTAGTATTTGAGGGAACAGTGGTTAATGCCCCCAAGGGAAGCGGAGAATGGAACCGTTTTGCGGGTCGTCCCATGAAAGAGTGGTTAGCAGACTTATCCAAGGTTGCCGCTTTTGTGGTTGCCGTGGGAGACTGTGCCACCTATGGAGGTATTCCGGCCATGGAACCCAACCCTAGCGAGTCCGTAGGCTTACAATTCCTGAAACGGAAGGAAGGGGGATCTTTAGGGGCAGACTATCGTTCTCAAGCTGGTCTACCTGTTATTAATATACCAGGCTGTCCTGCTCACCCAGACTGGATTAGTCAAATTTTGGTAGCAGTAGCGACGGGCAGAGTGGGAGACATCACCTTAGATGAGTTTCACCGTCCTGAAACCTTCTTCCGTAGCTTTACCCAAACAGGTTGCACCCGGAATATGCACTTTTCCTATAAGGCAAGTACCCAAGACTTCGGACAGCGTACCGGATGTCTCTTTTATGATATGGGTTGCCGTGGCCCCATGACTCATTCTTCCTGTAACCGTATTTTATGGAATAGGGTATCTTCTAAAACCCGTGCAGGAATGCCCTGTTTAGGTTGTACAGAACCAGAATTTCCTTTCCATGATCTTAAACCAGGAACGGTCTTTAAGACGCAAACCGTGATGGGTGTTCCCAAAGAATTACCACCCGGTATCAATAAGAAAGATTATGCCTTATTAACCGTTGTGGCCAAAGATACCAGTCCATCTTGGGCCAACGATGACTTTTTTACTGTGTAATAATCTGTAGGGGCATAATATATTATGCCCTTATGTTATAAAACATTTAACCATTCTTGAGAGGAGCAATATGGCAGTTCAAAAATTAGAAATATCTCCGGTTGGGAGAGTCGAAGGCGACTTAGATATTAGAGTTGATATTGAAGATGGCTATGTAGTCAATGCTTGGACAAAAGCCGAATTATTTCGGGGTTTTGAAGTAATTTTAAGAGGAAAAGACCCCCAAGCAGGACTCATTGTTACCCCTCGTATTTGTGGTATTTGTGGCGCGTCTCATCTTAGTTGTGCATCTTGGGCCTTAGATACAGCTTGGGGTACAGAAGTTCCTCGTAATGCAATTTTAGCCAGAAATTTAGGGCAATTAGTTGAGACTATTCAAAGTCATCCTAGACATTTTTATGCTCTATATGCCATTGATTTAACCAATAAAAAGTATAAGAATAGTCCCTTTTACGAAGAAGCTTGTAAACGGTTTAGTGCCTTTACTGGGACATCTTACGAAATAGCCATTACCACCTCAGCGAAACCTGTAGAATTATATGCTTTATTTGGGGGACAATGGCCCCATTCAAGTTATATGGTTCCTGGGGGTGTAATGTGTGCGCCTACCCTAACAGATGTTACCAGAGGTTGGGGAATTATGGAGTATTTTCGCACCAATTGGTTAGAACCAGTTTGGTTAGGATGTTCCTTAGAAAGATACGAACAAATTCAAACCTATGAAGATTTCTTAGAATGGTTAGATGAAAGTCCTAATCATGCTAACTCTGACCTTGGTTTTTATTGGCGTATGGGGTTAGATATTGGGTTAGATAAATATGGTGCAGGGCCAGGTAAATTTTTAACTTGGGGTTATCTTCCCCACGAAGACAAATATCAAAAACCCACCATTGAAGGACGCAATGCTGCCGTTATCATGAAGGGTGGTGTTTATGATAGCCTTACTGATACTCATCAGATGGTAGACCATACCTTCACCCGCGAGAATACCAGTCATGCTTGGTATGAAGAAGGCACTGCTGATGTTCATCCCTTTGATCGTACCACCGTACCCAAGGAAATTAATACCGGGGACTATGAAGGTAAATATTCTTGGTCTACTGCGGTAAGTCATAAAGACTTAGGCCGTATGGAAGTGGGTTCTCTAGCGCGTCAGTTAGTTGCTGGTGGTAAACATGGGGAAAGTTGGCAGCATTATGATGGTTTAGTGTTGGATATGTTCAAGAAAATGGGTGGCCCTAGCATTCATTTACGGGAGTTTGCCAGGATGCACGAATCCGTTAAACTATATCGGGAAGTAGAACGGTGTCTGCGGGAATTTAAGTTAAATGACCCTTGGTACATCAAACCCACAGAAAAAGATGGCCGGGGTTGGGGTGGTACCGAAGCAAGTCGCGGGGCCTTATGTCACTGGGTTGAGGTAGAAGGGGGCAAAATCAAGAATTATCAGGTAATTGCCCCGACTACCTGGAATGTGGGGCCAAGAGACGGTAATCATACCAGAGGGCCTATTGAAGATGCCTTAATTGGTATTCCTATTGAAGACCCCACCAACCCCGTAGAAGTGGGTCATGTGGCCCGTTCTTTTGATTCTTGTTTGGTTTGTACTGTTCACGCTCATGATGCGAAGACAGGCAAAGAATTAGCCAGGTTCCGTACTAATTAAAGTTTAATGGGGTGGGCAATGCCCACCTTATTTGTTTATTATTAAATCCTGTAGGATTTTCAGAGTATTAAATTCTAAAATTTGAACCCATATTTAAAAGTTTTTTTCAAAATGTCAGCTATCAATCATAGCAATTATAAATGTACTTTCTAACCAAGCTATTATAAACTTTATCTCCATTTTTTAAAACTGTAATTGTACTATATCCGCCTTGTTTCTTGGTGTGAAAGACTCGATAAATATATTCATTATTATTAGCTATCCATTCTTCAGTCCACTCCATCCCATCTAAAACGTTATATTTAGCCGACAAAAATACCTTGGAGTTATCTTGTTTATTCTGACCTACATAGTAATATAAGTTCTTACCTTCAGGATCGTAAACACAATCATCTCCTTGAAAACAAATTGCAATATTATATTCTTTAGTTGATAAGGCCATATACGTTTTCTTCCCTTGATTTTTACATAAAATTGAGTCTCCATAAACAAATTCTTCTCCTAAACTAACATTAGGAAATGATAAAAACATAGCTATGGATAAAGCGATAGACTTAAATGACTTCATCTAGAAACTTTCCTCCTACTAGAATTATAAAATATAATACATTCGAGGAGGTCGTAACCGTCCAGAAGATATTAGACGGGGTATAGGAACTCATCCTTGTGGAATTACTGGCATTTCAGTGGAAAGTGCAGTAGGCTTAAAGGTGGAACAATTGGCTAAAAACATCCCTCATGGTCAAATTGGTATGACAACAGTTAAGGAGGTTCGTCAAATGGGTGGTGATGTTATTCGTACCTCTGGAAGAAGCAAGAATCATGCAACGCTAACAGGTTTAACCCCCGAACAAATTAGTTATTTGTTGACACCAACGATTCCTAATCCAACTAAAAATAATTAAGGACTAAAATAATGATGAATCAATTAAGAGTTTTTGCCGATTTTCATAATGCTGATGCTCAAGGTCATTTACGATTAAATTGTACGGGAACTCTTGAAGATTTAAGCTGTCAAAATATTCGTTTACAAAAGGGACAAAAATTAACTTTGTATAGTGAAGAATTAGAAGTTGATGGAATGGTGGAATATTCCTCAGAAGAAAATCTTTGGGTTGCTGTGATTGATTGGGATAAAATTAGAGAGATTGATGATATTAATGTTGAATTAAATCCATCAGTATCTATCTATTAAATTTATACTATTAGTTCTATGTCTAAAACACTTTACGACCAAGATTTTCAAAAGTGGATAGAAACCACTATCTATCAATTGCAAAAAAGTGATTTTTCTTCTTTAGATATTGATAACTTAATTGAGGAATTAACGGAGTTGGGAAAATCAGAAAAAAGAACTTTAGAAAGTAATTTGATGATTCTTTTAGCTCATTTGCTCAAATTAAAAGTACAAGATGATGCACCTTCATCTATGAAAGATAGTTGGTATCGTTCTATTATCGAACATCGTCAACGAGTTCAGAAAAATTTACAAGATACTCCTTCCCTTAAATCTTATCTAGAAACTGCTATAGAAAAAGCTTATCCTGATGCTCGTAAAATAGCCATTAAAGAAGGAAAACTTGCTAAGTTTGGGGTTCGTATTCCTCAAGAAAATGAATATCCTAAAATTTGTCCTTTTTTGCAAGAACAGATATTAGATGAAGATTTTTATAGTAATTAATAAATTCTGTAGGGGCATGGCATTAATAAGATTGTGGGTTAACCATTAAATTTGTATTGCCATGCCCATCTAATCCCTGACCTTATAAATTTGGTCAAATTCACGGTAAGATGATAAATTGGTCTGTGTGGTAACTAACTGCTTAAACAAGACCAGTGAGGAGCCTGTAAACTGGTTAACAGCAACGTTTCCAGACATAAGCAGGAAAAAATATCAGCTTAGATAGTCTAACTTTTATCTAAGTTTTTAGGTAAAAGTCGGCAACTTGTCCCAAAAATCAGCAAGTTGCCCCAAAAAATAAGTGATGGCAACATTTCATTGATGACACTGTGTAAAATATTATGACTGATTCGATTCGTATCTTAATGTGCGCTCCCGACCACTATGATGTAGATTATGTGATTAATCCTTGGATGGAGGGGAATATTCATAAATCTTCCAGCGATCGCGCTGTAGAACAATGGAACAAGCTCTATCACGCAATTAAAGATCGGGCCATTGTAGAACTCGTTACTCCCCAAAAAGGATGGCCGGACATGGTATTTACAGCCAATGCGGGTCTAGTTTTAGGAGATAATGCGGTGTTAAGTCGCTTTTTCCACAAAGAACGTCAAGGGGAAGAACCCTATTTTAAAGAGTGGTTTGAGGCCAATGGGTTCACAGTTTATGAACTCCCCAAAGATCTCCCCTTTGAAGGGGCCGGAGACGCTTTATTTGATAGAGAAGGCCGCTGGTTATGGGCCGGATATGGGTTTAGATCCGAATTAGACTCCCATCCCTACATTGCTAAATGGTTGGATACAGAAGTTTTATCCCTACGTCTTATTGATGAAAGATTCTATCATTTAGATACTTGTTTTTGTCCCCTCACAGGTGGTTATTTACTCTATTATCCCCCTGCTTTTGATTCCTATTCTAACCGCTTAATTGAATTGCGAATTCCTGAAGAAAAACGCATCATTGTGGAAGAACCTGATGCGGTAAAATTTGCTTGTAATGCGGTAAATGTTAACCACACCATCATTATGAACCAGATAAGCGAAAGCTTACAACAACGGTTAACTAATGTTGGTTTTGAAGTGGTACAAACTCCCTTATCCGAATTTCTTAAAGCAGGAGGGGCCGCTAAATGTTTAACCCTGCGGGTTAATGAACCTGTCTTAGAATCAGTTCATGCAAGTACCCCCGTTGAAAGTCGTATTATGCAACTACAAGGACATCTCCTTGACGCGGGTGTCATGAATAAGGCCCTAGATATGATTGTCGAGAATGGGGGCAGTTTCAAAGTTCTTAACTTTAACTTAGGGGTAGAAAGACAAAGCACTTCCTCTGCTGAGGTAAGAGTTTCTGCACCGGATCATGATGTCATGGAAGAAATCATGACACAACTAATTGATATTGGTGCGGTTGCTCCTCCCGAAGAAATCTGTGATATCAATGTAGAAGTGGTGCAACAAGACGGCGTGGCCCCCGATGACTTCTATGTGAGTACCATTTATCCTACAGAAGTACGGGTTAACTGTGAATGGGTATCAGTGCAAAATCAACGCATGGATGCAGCAATTGTGGTTGATCCTAACGCCATGACGGCCCATTGTCAGTTATTACGGGATCTTAAATTAGGCGATCGCGTGATGGTGGGGGTTGATGGTATTCGTACCGTCAGACAATCAGAAAACCGCGATCAACGCAACGGTAAAAAAGAATTCACCTTTATGGGGTCTGGGGTTTCCAGCGAACGTCGGGTAGAATTATTGGTGGAACAAATTGCCTGGGAACTTCGCCAAGTGCGAGATCAAGGGGGTAAAGTTATAGTTACCGCAGGCCCTGTGGTCATTCATACGGGTGGGGCCCAACATTTAGCCAAATTAATCCGAGAGGGTTATGTTGATGCTTTATTAGGGGGAAATGCGATCGCGGTTCATGATATTGAACAAGCGATGATGGGGACTTCTTTAGGGGTAGATATGCAGCGAGGTATTCCTGTGAGTGGAGGCCACCGTCATCACCTCAAAGTTATTAACACTATTCGTCGTTGTGGTAGCATTGCCCAAGCGGTAGAAGCAGGAATTATTACCAAAGGGGTTATGTATGAATGTGTCAAGAAGAATGTCCCCTTTGCGTTAGCGGGTTCTATTCGGGATGATGGCCCCTTACCTGATACAGAAATGGACTTAATTAAGGCCCAAAGTCACTATGCTGAATTAATACAAGGGACAGACATGATTTTGATGTTGTCCAGTATGCTGCATTCCATTGGGGTCGGAAACATGACTCCTGCGGGGGTTAAAATGGTCTGTGTGGACATTAACCCTGCGGTGGTGACGAAACTAAGCGATCGCGGTTCTGTGGAGTCTGTGGGCATTGTAACTGATGTGGGACTATTCCTCAGTTTACTGGTACAACAGTTGGATAAATTAACTCATCCTTATCCCTTAGTTGGAGCCGTATAATTTATGTAAGGTGGGCAATGCCCACCTTACTCTTAATATAGTCATGATATTTGATTTTCTTATTCCCCAACGACCTCGATCTGTACAAGCAAAAAATGTACAAACTTGGAAACATACTGTGAAAACTGAAGCTCAAAAAACTTGGACAGGAACAGTATTACCAGAAGATTTAGAGTTACATCTAACATTAGTTTACTTGTACCATAGAGATCCTGTTGATGTAGATAATATAATTAAACCAATACAAGATGCCTTAATTGGTGTAATTTATGAAGATGATCAACAAATCACAGATGTTCAGGCACATCGTCGACATTTGAAAGGAACTTTTGATCCTTTAAATTATCCTGATCTATTACTTCAAGGAATTTATACTGGTTCTGAATGTGTTTATGTAAGAATATGTCAATCTAAGACTTTGGAGAGTTATTTATGAATGCTGAAACAACTAGAAATCAACATAGTCAACTAGAAAACAGGATTGCTCAAAAATATAAAGAACAGGGGTATGAAGTATGGATTGAACCTGATGCTGTTCCTTTTGATTTAAGTGGATATCGACCTGATTTAGTCGTTAAAAAATCTGATCATGAAGGTTATATTATCGAAATCAAATCCCAATCTTCAAAACAGATTACTATAGATAGATATAAAGAAATAGCTGAAATAGTTGCTCAACATTCAGGCTGGCGTTTTTTATTGATTACAGGAGACGATCAAGTTCCCATTAATCCAAGTAATAGCAATAGTTTGCTATCTTGGGAAAAGATTATCAAGAAAAGAAAAACTGTGGATAATCTTATTACATTAGAAGATCAAGAAAGTGCTTTTTTAATCTTATGGATAATCTTAGAAGTTTTACTTCGTAAACAAGCGGAAAAAGTGTCTATTCCCATTGAAAGATTTAGCCCAGTGTCACTTATTAACCATCTTTATTCTCAAGGAGAACTTTCAATAGAACAATATAATATAGTCATTAATTTATATAACATCAGAAATCAGCTTGTTCATGGATTTCAAACAGTAGAATTCAATCAAGAAATTCTATCTCAACTTCAACAACTTGTTGATCAATTCATAGGTTTATGGTCGCTAAGATAATCGTCATTTAAGGATAGATAATTAGTCATGACAAAAGAATTAATAGAACTTAGGCAATATATTAAGGAAGGTCGTTATCAAGACGCATTAGATATTATTGATGATTTAGAAGAAATGAGTAAAAAAGCAATTTTAGAAAAAATTCAAAGTTTTCTAGTAAGATTGCTAATTCATTTAATTAAAAATCAAGTCGAACAACGATTAACTAATTCTTGGGCTGTTTCTATTCGAGATTCTATTTTAAGAATTCAATCCCTTAATCTGAAAGACAATAATAAATTTTATTACATCAAAGAAGAGCAATGGCAAGATTATTTAGATGATGGCTTTGAGGATGCGGTTTTTGCTGCAAGTGTAGAAGTATTTGACGAGCAATATAATCCATTTCAACTTAGAGAAAAAGTTAACGAAGAACAAATTAAAAACATCGCTTATGCTTTGTTAAAGATGACTTATACTTATTCTACAAAAACAATTAGAGTAGAAATTAATCATCAATTATCCCAATTACCCGGAGGAGAAAATTGGATAAATTAAACTACTTTTTAAACTTTGTAGGGTTGACGGTGCCTACCTTACGAAATTATTTAACATAATTATCCATTTCTTCTTGCAGAAGTCTAACATAACTAATCAGAAATTCCTCAGCATAATAAGGTTGAGGTGTTTTTGTCTGTAAATAGTCAAACCCCCCACTTGCATAAGCATTCATTCTATCAATTCCGTAATCAGTTAAATTTGTAATACTACTAGGATCAATTAAGTCTTTTAAAATCTTTTTAGTCTGACTTTTATCATCTAAACTAAGCCCTTTATCTGACAATTCTGCTTGTATTAATAACCCAATAATTAAGTTTTGTTGGCTTTGATAGTCTGAGACAAAATACTCAACAAAATCTGTAGAATTACTGGCAGCAGGAATATTATAGCTTTTTGATGCTAGTCCCATCATCAAACATAAATAGTATAAATCAAATTTAGTATTAAGAGGAGGTTTTTGGTTTTTAATTTTAGAAAACCAATCTTCTGCGTCATGACGCATTCTAAATGATTTAGCCATGTTTATTGCTCCTTTAAATCGTATTGTGTATCAAAGTTATCAAAATAGTCTTTACCCTGCACAATGACACAATTTTGAGTATGGGTTACACCTTCTGATGGTAAAGTTTTTTCTAGTTTTTCAGTTCCTTGAGTTTTCCGAAATACTGTCAGAAACTTGATCTTTTCTGAATGTTTATCAAGGGTATCTGTGAACCCTTCTCGTTCTGAAGAAATGGTAAAAGCAATAAATTGTTGACATAATTTAGGAATTAATTGAGCGATTTCTCGTCTAACTGTTACATCAATTGAATTAGCTGGACTATCAACTAATAAGGGGAATTTATTTTGTCCTTCTGATAATAAAGTTGTCAGAAAGATATAACCAACTGATAAAGTTTGTCCGATACTTGCTGCTTTTTGTCCTTGTAAAGTAATTGAGTGATTGATCTCACTAATCGAAATAGGATCACGATGTAATATATTACTTAATCTGACATTACACTTATCACGAATAGACTCTCTTAGATTATTATTTGCTTTCTGTTTAGTGAGTTCAATAATCTTTTGTAAAACCTCTTTTTTCTTACGCATTTCTATAGTATTAGAAATTTCAGCGAGTTTAATTTCTTCATCTTCTCGCCATTTATAAAGAGCTTTTAGACAGTTAGTTTTTTCATAAAATTTAGGATTGTCATGATGATTAGGTTCCCGTTCAATTGCTTCTAATTCTAACTCAAGTTTATTTTTTATATTTTTGTTTTCATCAAGTTGTTCCTGCCATTTTTTAACTTCATCACTACCCTGATCAATAATTTCTTGTTTTAAATAATCCCTTTCATTTTTGAGCAGTTCTCTATATTCATTAGTGTCTTGTAAATTATTCACACTATGTTTTAAACTATTTTCTATCTCATTATCGGTTGATAACAAATCTCTCCTAATATCCTCTTTTAAACTATTTAAAAATGCTGCGGTATTATCAGACAGATATAAATCAGCACGTTGTCTAATTATTTCTCGTATTTCGTCATTTAATTCTCTCCCACAAATACATTCTTTCTCATGACAAAGATCAATAAAAAATTGCCGCGATGCTTTTTCTGGAAGTTCAGCTTTATCAAATTTATCTTTTAATTCAATCAGTAAATTTATGAATTTTGGATGTAATAATTGAGGTTTTCTAATTTTATCCATCAATTCATTAACATCTCTTATGACTCTTTCTTCAGCACGAATTAAGTCTTTTTCTTTTTCTTTTAGTTTTTCATCAAGATTTTGATCTTGACTCAGATAATATTCAATTTTAGAGTTTAAGTCTTCTATTTCTTTTTCAAGCTTAGAATGTTTAATCCGTTTAAGATTAGTGATTTCTTCTATGGTTTCAATACGTCTTTTTAACCCATCTACTAAATTTTTTTGTCGTGTATAACCCCTTTGACATTTTGCTTTATAAAAAGTTTCTCTGTCCCAGTGATTTTCAGCATTGTTATGTAATTCATCTAATAAATATAACTGAAACAAAGAATCAATTGCTTGAGAAGCTTCTGATTTATTGGAGTCTAATAATTCTTGAGCAAGTTCCCCATCAAAAATAAATAGTCTCACAAATCTAGATTCTAAAAATCGTTTAATATTAATAGGTGGATTCCAATAATAAGTCATTCCACCAGATAAATGGAAACTGGTACTATAATTAACCATTCCTTCCTCAAACTTGAACATTAATTCAAAAGTTAAAAGTTCGTTATCAACCTTTAAATTTAATATAAATGATCCTTGAGAATGAGTGTCTCCATTTCGACGATAACTTTTAACATCTTCTTTATTCCATTTTGTTGCTTCTCCTGTCAAAGCAGCACGAATTAAGTTTAAAGTTGTTGTTTTTGCCGTACCATTTGGCATTTGAATTAAAGCAACATGAGCAGGGTTTTCACCAGACATTAAATCTATCTTCATATCTGGACAGCGTAACCCTTGACATTCCCAACTAATGATTTCAATCTTCATAAGAATTTTCGTTTTTTTCAACTTTTATCGCATCATAAATCAATTCTAATCTTTGTGCTTGATCCCTATCAGATAGCTTGTTATTACTAATAGCTTCAAGCCAAGCTATTATCTGTCTTAAAACTGAGTCAGATTGACCCATTTCCGTAACAGATTCTTCAATCGCTTGTTTAATTTCAGGTTCTATAGACATCTGTATAAATCCTCTTGATTTGTGATAATTCAGTGAGCCAAAGATATCGCTCCTCATCAGCACCAATTCTCTCTTTTTCTTCCTCACCCTCAACAACAAAATCAACAATTTTTGCTTTTTTATTAGGACATTCAGGATCAGTCCGAAGACAACGACCAATTCTTTGTATTGTTTCAAGTTTTGCTCTTGCTGATGAGAATATAATAACATTTTTTAGTCTTTTAATATCAATTCCTTGAGAAACTCTATGACAAGTAATTAAACAGTCAATATCTCCTTTTGCAAAGGCTTTAAGATTTTCTTGATCTTCCCCTGAGTAGTAGGTACGATAACGATGAGTATGTTTGTGAATGGTATTTAAAAGCTGATTGCCGTAAGATTTTTCTTCAACAAAGATAATTGTTGACTTCAACATATTAGGATTATTTTCTACAAAATCAGCAAATATTGTTGGTTTTTCCTCTGCCAGTTTATATACTTTAGAAAGTGCTGTCCATACTTCTTCTTTTGTCATGGGTTTACCTTCTTTTTGTCTAGCTGCTTTTTGTCTATAAACTTGATTACGTCTTTCTTTATCTGCATCAGTTAATTGATACCTCAATGGAATATAATCAAACTCACAAAGTATTCCCAGTTCAATGGCTTCTTTTAGCCCAAATTTAAAAAATACCTCTCCGATTTCCTCAAAAATAAATTTAGTTCCTTCTTGATCATATTGTCTTTCTGGCGTAGCACTTAAACCTAAACAATAGCCAAAATTTTGATGTTTATGTTTTAATTTTTTGCAGTTTTCTGGACTTCCTAAACCATGAACTTCATCATGAATAATAATTATTTTTTGTTTCAGATTATCTTTAATATGGCTTAAAAGCAAACTCAGCTTTGTTCGTGAAATTACAATAATTGCCCTCTGAGAATTATTAATAAAGCTTTCTAATTGATGATGATTACCGTAATGTTTTAAAATGCGAAATGCTTTAGGTCTTTTAATTGCCCAACCTTGTATCTCATTTGACCATTGATCTAATAAATCATTACCATCTGTACTAATAATAATTCCATCAATTTTACTCTCATCATCAAGTTGACTAAGAATTTTTAAACTGGTTCGCGTTTTTCCTGTTCCTGTTGCCATTTCCAAGACACCACGACGCACTTCTAAGAACCTTTTAACAGCTTCTTCTTGATGTTGCCAACGGTTATTTTTATTTGATGATTCTGATACTTTAATGATTTTTTGCGGTTTAAATGTATCATCATCAAAAGGATTAAAATTAGGCGCATATGAGCTAATAAAGTTTAGAGATTTTTCAGAAAGACCTACCGTTTTTAACCCGTCTGCTTTCCCTGTCCAAGCATCTTCAAATTCTTCTATTTTATTTACTACTCTCTCTTGATCAGGGATTATCCAATCACGATAGACATCAATTGATTCATAATTAAAATTATGACCGTTTATAGATTCATTAGCTGAACCCGTAAAAGCAATCATGTCTCCCCAAGGAAAATCAAATATCCCAATTTTCTCATGAAATAAACCTACTTGATCTAAATGTTGCGGAAAAGCGAATCGTAATATTAACCTTTCATTAGCTATCATCCAGGCTAATAACTTTTGTCTTGTTTCAGAAGAATTATTTTGTAATGTATCTTTAATAATTTTGTCCGCAAAAACTTGTCTTAACTTATCGCGCTCATTTTCATCAGTCGCTATGCTTAAAGCCCTCTTATCGTTATCCGATAGTTCAGGAGAAATAATTAATTTAATGATGACATTATCTAAAATAATATGGGAAATAGCATCACACCAAGTAATCAACACACTGCTAGAAAAATAACCAACAGCACGCCGATATTGATGACAATACTTTAAACAAGGTACAAAAAAATCCTTGCCTAAGTGTGCTTTCCCACTGCGATAATGACTGCTGATGTTTCGGATAATTTCCTTTCCTTCAACTGTCAGAGAGGACGGATGATCTATCTCTAGAAGATCTGACATATAATCTGTAATTGTTCTTTTTCCTAGAGTTCCCTAAAATCTCATGATTATTGCAGTGATTAGATAATTTATTTTGTCGTCATTTTTAGTAAAAGTCCTCATAATAAAAAAACAGACCACCACAAGGCAATCAAAAATGGCCACAATTTTAAGACCGTTGAGTTATCGATATCCTTGGTTATACAACACTGTTTCTCGTCTCAGTGCCCTCCCAGTGGGAGGAGAAGAAAAATTCCGTCATTTAGCCCTAGAAGGACTCACCATCACCCCAGATACCAAAATCTTAGATCTCTGCTGTGGTGGGGGGCTAACCACCCGTTTTCTCGTCGAAAAATCCAACGATGTCACGGGACTTGATGCCTCAGCAACCGCTATTAGTCGCGCTAAAAAAAACGTTCCCCAAGCTGACTATGTGGAAGCGTTAGCAGAAAAAATGCCCTTTGCTGATCAACAGTTTGATCTTGTTCATACCAGTGTAGCCCTTCATGAAATGGAACCGCAACAGTTAACCCAAATTCTTAAAGAAGTCTATCGTGTCTTGAAACAAGGGGGAATACTTGCTTTAATTGATTTACATCAACCGACTAATTATCTATTTTGGCCGCCTGTAGCAGTTTTTATCTGGTTATTTGAAACAGAAACCGCTTGGCAACTCTTAAACACTGATTTAGTTGCCCAACTAAAGTCAATAGGGTGGGCTGAATGTCAACAACGTCTTTATGCGGGAGGAAGTTTGCAAGTAATTCAGGCCAGGAAATAAGATTAATAGTTAGCCCCTCATTATTTAACCAAGTCTATGTCTAAGGCCAAACTCTTACAGCCCGATCTCATTTTAGGTGATACTATCCTCGGTTTAACCCCAAATATCCTGGAATATTATCACATTCAAGGATTAGTCTTAGATGTGGACGAAACCTTAGTTCCCCTCAAAAAAGCCCATATCTCTGAGGAATTAAGGCTTTGGGTTGACAGTATTCGCCCAAATACCCCGATTTGGTTAGTGAGTAATAATTTGAGTGAAAATCGGATCGGCAGAATTGCTAAGTCTTTAGATTTACCTTACCTATTAGGGGCAGTCAAACCCTCTCGACGTAAGCTTCGTCAGGCAATTCAGGCGATGGAATTACCTAATGCTCGCGTCGCTATGGTGGGCGATCGCTTGTTTACCGATGTTTTGGCCGGCAACCGTTTAGGAATGTTTACTATCCTAGTTCAACCCATGGTAGATCCGGCGATCGCCACTCGTTCCTATCCTATCCATAATTTTGAAGTCTGGTTATCCCAAAAGTTAGGGGTGTCCCTGATGTCTCCGAAACATAAGTTCACGAAACATGACAAACGGAAAAGAAATGAAACCTAAAATCTATTTTAAGTAAAAGGGAATAGGCAAGGGGTTAGATAGGGTTGTTAACCGACTCATTAACTGCAAAATGGGGCTTTGCTTGTGGAGAGTTGTAAGATATTATCAACTATCAATGATAAATTTAGCTGAAGCAATGAACGGCGAACCCTTATTTTGTGTTGACAACTTACGCATTCAGTATCCTAATAGTAAACATTGGGCAGTAGACGGGGTATCTTTTACCCTGCAACCAGGAGAAAAACTAGGATTAGTGGGAGAGTCAGGCTGTGGCAAATCCACCTTGGGCCGAGCCGCCATGAAACTCCTGCCCAACCTAACACAAATTGAAGGAAAAATCCAGTTTGAAGGGCAATCTATTGTTGACTTAAACCCAGAAGCATTAAGACAGTTTCGGGGGGAAGTAGTGGGGTTAGTATTTCAAGATCCCATGACTCGTCTTGATCCTTTAATGACTATTGGTGATCATTGTATTGAAACCTTGCAAGCTCATCAACCCCAATTATCTCGAAAAGAAGCGGTAAATTTAGCAATTAAGACCTTAGATAAAGTCAAAATTCCCCCTAACCGTTGGGCCCAATATCCCCATGAATTTAGTGGAGGAATGCGTCAACGGGTGGCTATGGCCTTGGCTTTATTGTTGAACCCCAAAATGATTATTGCTGATGAACCAACTACCGCTTTAGATGTTACTGTAGCTGCCGAAATTTTGCAAGAATTAACCCGTTTATGTGCGGAAGAAAGTATGGGGTTATTATTAATTTCCCATGACTTAGCTATGGTAGGAGAATATTGCGATCGCCTGGCGGTTATGAATGAGGGAAAAATTGTGGAAATGGGTAAAATGCAAGACATTTTACATCATCCGCAACACCATTATACTAAGTCTTTATTAAAAGCAGCTTTGCACGTTCAAATAGACGAAGAAGAAGAATTAACTATACAGCAACTGCGGAAACCTGATACAATTCCGACAACACCTTTATTAAAAATAACAAATTTACAACAATATTTTACCTTAGAAGGTAATTTTTTGCAAGAATTTTTCTCAAAAGAAACAGAAGTTATCAAAGCGGTTGATCAGGTAAGTTTTGAATTATATCCTGGAGAAATTTTAGGCTTAGTGGGAGAGTCTGGTTGTGGCAAAAGTACCCTATCCCGAACTATTTTGCAACTGATAAAAGCCACTGGGGGAAGTATTGAGTTTTTAGGAGAAGAATTAACCAAACTTTCGGACAAAGAAATGCGTCTGAAACGGCGACAAATTCAGATGATTTTCCAAGATCCTCATGCTTGTTTAAATCCTTTAATGACTGTTGGACAAAGCATTGCTGATCCTTTATTTATTCATAAATTAGCAACGCAAGAAGAAGCAAAAAATCAGGTATGTCAAATGTTAGAAAGGGTCAAATTAACCCCGGTAGAAGACTATTATGATCGCTATCCTAAACAATTATCAGGGGGACAACAACAGCGAGTTGCTATTGCGCGGGCCTTAATTACTAAACCAAATTTAGTGATTTGTGATGAACCTGTAAGTATGTTAGATGCCAGTGTACAGGCACAAGTTTTAGAATTAATGTCTGAGTTAAAAGATGATTTTCAATTAACCTATTTATTTATTACCCATGATCTTTGGGTAGCCCGTTTTTTCTGTCACCGAATTGCGGTGATGAATCAAGGTAAAATTGTAGAAATTGGAGACACTGAAAGCATTTTTAAACAACCCCAACATCCTTATACTCAAAAATTATTGAATGCGGCCCCTTTATTAGCGATCTAAGTAGTCACCACCGTGAAGCGGCATAGTTGTCTAATCATGACATAGCAACCCCCAAATCAAAGAACGGGGTTAAAATTGATTAAATCTATCTTGATGGAGTCGGATCAAGCATAATCCCTAGTTTGAGGGGTGAATAAGGCTTTAGTATCTGTTATTCCATCTAAAAAGTTATCATGAGGAGACTAAACATGAACGCATCGGAAAAAGCCCAAGGCGTAGAATTGGCGACCAAAATTGCCGTGATCGTCCATTTATTTAAGTCCCATTTTCCTGATGCGAAAGCCGATCTCAAGCCTTGGCGCAATGATCCTGATACCTTAAAGTTAGTTGATCCCCACTCCATCGATATTGGATTTCATTTACCTGGGTGGAGTCCCCGTTTTCAAAGTCGCAGTATGTTAGTACAAATTCACTTTCATCAAGATTTCCTAGATCAATCTCAACGATTTATCGGGGTAGAAGCCACAGGCTTTAATCATCAGGGACAAGCCTGGCGATTGTCAACCGTAGACAATTGGCAATTAGAAGGTAATTATCAACCTGCTGCTGATATCGGGGAAAAGCTAAAATGCTTCTGTCGTCAAGTATTTGATGTTTTTAGTTCCCGAAACAATAATCAATTTTCGGCGTAATTCGATTCTTATCGCAATTTTTACCTTGAGTTGCTAAACTTCAGAAAAAGCCAGGAAGGTTCCCAGCTTTCTCCAACTCTAGGTGTATTGTGGTCGGAGTTTAATCGTTATCGTAAAGGTTAGCAATCATCTTTATCATCCCCTCGACAATCTTTCTGTTGAGTGATAACAGTGCCAGAGATTAAGTTAGGAGAGGCGACTGCCATTGTTTCCACACCGAAAACAAAGAGAAGCGCGATCGCCATTCCTACTGCTAATTTACGTTTCATGGTTAGTTTACAATTCATGGTTAGTTTGTCTCCTTTACTCACACCAAAATGAGAAATTTATCAGTTCCACCATGATTTGAAATGGTGGAGGTAGATCATCCTCTACTTTTAGGATAGGGCCCATTTCATCGGATGTCAGTCCCATTCCAGGGAATTTTTCGGGGTTGTCAGGGGGAGGCAACATCGAAAAAAGTAGAAAATAGTAGAATAGAAATAGAGATGATTCTTGTTTATAGGTTGACACTCCACTGCCTAAAGGCGAGTGGATTCTTGGTTCACCGAGATGTCTTGCCCCAAAAGAATCACTTCTTCTAAAGTAGAGGACACTTCTTCCCAAGCTTGAAATCCGGTATGCCCTACCGTATTTAATCCTTCTTGATTCAGTTGCTCTCGACGGGAACCGCCAAGACCGCACTGAATCGCTTTTTTAAGAATATTGATTGCCGCGTTTTCGTCTCTATCTAAAACACATCCACACTTACACTGATGGGTTCTAGTTGATAGAGATTTCTTCACAGTTTCACCGCATTGAGAACAGTTTTGAGACGTATAATGAGGAGCGACAGCAATAGTTATTTTGCCCATCTTTTGCCCAAAATACTCTAACCATTCTCGAAACTGATACCATGCCACGTCATTAATACTCTTGGCTAAACAATGATTTTTAACTAAGTTCTTAACTCTTAAATCTTCATAGGCAATCACATCGTTAGAGTGAACTACGCACCTTGCTAACTTTACAGCAAAGTCTTTACGCTGCCTACTTACTTTAAGATGAACTTTAGCTAATTTAATCCTTGCTTTTTGACGGTTAGATGAACCCTTTTTCTTTTTAGATAATCGTCTTTGAAATCGTTTCAATCGCTTCTCAGACTTTCTCAGAAACTTAGGGTTATCAATTTTATTGCCTTCATGATCGGTGTAGAAAGAACTTAAGCCAACATCTAAACCAATACATTTACCCGATGGTTTAACATCTTCTTTAACTTCACAGGAAAGAACAAATTGACAATAATATCCATCAGCACGTCTAACAAGTCTAACCCGCTTAATATCAGACTCGTTAAAATATCCTAAATCCCAAGTCCCTACTAATTTAAGAACACCTATGTTTTTTTTGTCAGTGAACTTGATAGTTTTAAGATTCAGAAGTTTCCATCCTGATTGCTTGTATTCAACAGAGCGACTAAACTTCTTAAATTGAGGATAACCCTTTTTTCCTGATACCTTACGCTTACATTTATCGTAGAAACGGCTAATGGAACTCCAAGCTTTTTCAGCACTTGCTTGTCTAGCTGTTGAATTAAGTTCGTTGGCAAAGTTAAAGTCATGAGCTAATTTTTTAGAGTATTTGTATAGATCGTTTTTCCCCGTACCTTTTGTGTCTATCCATAACCTTACGCATTTGTTACGGATAAATTGAGAGGTACGGATAGCGTCATCTATCGCTTTATACTGTTGAGTTTTAGCTTTAACTTTGAACTCTAGAACGAACATTTACGCACTGTGTACTTAGATAAAATCAGAATAACACACTCAAGCCTAAATTGGCAACTCCATAAAAAGCGATGCACTCCGGTCTTGGCGGCTTCCGTCGAGGAGGAAGTGCATCAAGAAGCCGCCCTAAAACGGCGGGGCTTTAAACCCAGAATTTTTGGTAAAAATAAAAACGGATAGTATTTTTTATCGTTTATCATAGCCTTTTTTCAATTAAACAGATACATCATCAGCATAACTATAAACTTCAATCCCTAAACTTTCGGCAACGGGTAAAGCAGTGGGATCAATCATCGGTGAAATCACAATTTTACGGTTCACACTGCGCTGATATTTTTGCTGATAAAATTCTACTTTACGGCTAAATGTATAAATATCTGATTTACTCATGGAAGATTTAATTTCACAAACAATCACTAACCCATTTTTAATAATGACATCAATTTCCACTTGATCAGGTCGTCCAAAAACTATCCCATCAGGGTCATAATCATTAATATTAACAACTTCTACCCCGAAAGAGTCTTCTAAAATACCTGCTAACGCATTGCGAAAACTCGCTTCAGAAAAGAGTCCCCAACGAGACCCCAAAGCTCCGATGGTGCTATCATATTTACGATTCATCTGTTTAATTTCTGCTAAGGTTTCTTGATTTTGTTGATATTGTTGATCCCATTTCTGGTTTTGTTCATGAATAAAATCATCTAAACGACGGTTATTTTCATCCCATTTACGGTTATTATCCTCCCACTTATGGGCTTGTTCTTCCCGATCTCGCTCTAATTTGTCTAAAAGTTGATCCCATTTATGGTTATTTTCATCCCATTTACGGGCTTGTTCTTCCCGATCTCGTTGTAATTCGTCCAAAACCCGATCCACTCGTTCTTTAAATTCCTCGAACTTCTGATCAGTCTCTTGTTTGGGTGAATAATAGTCTGAAACGGTTCGCAAGATAAAATCCCGAATACTCGCATCTTCCGCCAGAATATTCGGTAATTGCTCTCTAATTAGGTCTTTAAGATCAGCAGAATTTGTCATCTTAATTCAACTACAGCCTGTCTAATTCCAATTATAGTCTGCTGCTCTCTATCCTAAAAGCGCACTGGGTTCGGGAACAGAACGCTCATTTTGTCAAGAAATTGCTTATTTTCAAGATGTCCGTGAATAAGCCAAACTTGAGTCTGTTCCTCGTTTATTAGCATTAGGATTAAGTGTAGAACAAATTGCTGAAGCTTTACAGTTAACTGTAGAAAAAGTTCGAGAAGTCCAGAAAACCCATTAATAGAGACGGTGAATTTTTGTTATAATTGATTATTATTAATGCGATCGCTATGAAACCAAAAGACTGGGATAAATTCATCAAAGAAGTTGCCAACGAGCAAAATTTAAAAGGGAGACTCCGAGAGATTTTTTTAGTGCGGTTTGCTTATGAAAATTGGCGGAAACCGGATACGGAAGTTTGGGAACTTGCAGAAGCAGCGAGTCACGAAACCTATAAAAAGCAAATGACAGAACTTTACGGTTGTTTTTCGAGTGAACAACCCAATGGATGTCCCGAATTAGATCCTCGAAGTAAGGGGCCGGGTAAGTTCCAAATCTTACGAGAATGGCTGAAAGATATCAAATATCCTGAGTGGAAACAAGCCTCAACCATGCCAACCTTTGGGATGTTTCCTGTCATTGAAACTCAAACCCAAATTAAGGTTGATTCTCCCATTTATATTCCTCGTCCTCCCATTGAATCAGATTGTTGTCAAGCCATTCTTAAACCTGGGGCCCTAATTCGCATTAAAGCCCCGGAAAAAATGGGTAAAACCTCTCTACTAAATACAATTTTAGCTCATGCAGAAGCCAATGATTGTCGCAAAGTTTACCTAAATCTTCGGGCAGCAGAAGGGGCAATGTTTAGCAGTTTAGATAAGTTTTTGCGCTGGTTTTGTGCCAATATTAGTCGAGAATTAGGGTTAAAACCAGAACTTGATGATTATTGGGATGAGGAATTATTTGGCAGTTTAGTCAGTTGTAAAACCTATTTTCAAAGTTATCTATTAGAAAAGATTGATCGCCCTTTAGCTTTAGGGTTAGATAATTTAGATCGGGTTTTTGAATATGCTGATATTGCCAAAGATTTTTTACCCATGTTACGCTATTGGCATGAAGAAGCTAACAATTTAGAAATTTGGCAAAATCTACGTTTAGTGATTGCTAATTCTACAGAGGTTTATATAAAATTAGATGCGAATCAATCTCCTTTTAATGTGGGACGACAAGTTAAGTTACCTGGGTTTGATTTAGAACAGGTTTTAATTTTAGCTAATTATTATGGGTTTCAATGGTCAGAAGATCAGAAAAAACAACAGTTTGCTAAAGATTTAATTGAGATGGTAGGGGGACATCCTTATTTAGTTCGTTTAGCTTTAGATGCCTTAGCTTATCAGAATGTTTCCCAAGAAAAATTGTTAGAAGAAGCCCCAACTCAAGGGGGAATTTATGGCAGTCATTTACGTCGTCATTGGAACAATTTACAATCTTCTCCTGAGTTAGCAGAAGGCATGAAACAAGTTGTAAAAACTGAAACCGGAGTACAATTAGAACCGTCTATTGCTTATAAATTAGAGAGTATGGGATTAATTAATTTATTGGGAGATGAAGCACATCCTAATTGTGAATTGTATCATCGTTATTTTCAAGATAATCTTTAAATAGTAGGGGCAATTCATGAATTGCCCCTACAGGTATTGTCTATTTTTTAAACAAATAAACTTTATCTTTTTGATAGGTTAACTTAAATGCGGGTATTTGCCCAATTTTTTGTTTAATGCTTTCAATTAATTCTGGGGAACTTGCCCTCCCTGGATGAAGTTGATTTAATAAGATATAATCAAATTGGTTTAAATCAAATCCATCTGCTCCATCTTCTGCTAACTTAATCAGAGGACGTTGACTAAGATGAGGCGCGATATAAGTTGAGGTTAAAACACTACCTTTCGTTGAAATTTGACTGATAGCTGTTTGAGTTGCTTTCCAGGTATCAAGAGACTCTAAATATCGAGAGGTAAAATAGCCAAATTTTGCTAGGGCTAAAAATCCAATGAGTGACCAAATAATTATATATTTTTCTTGTCTAAACCAGGCTTTTTCTGTTGCTAAGGTTGTGATGACTGTAACCATTAAAAAAGGAATAATGGGTAAAGAATATTGATGTAATAAATCTTTTTGTAAGACATCTTGGGATAATAAATTCATGGCTAAAACAGGAATAGCACCCACTAAAGGGGAAAGATGCCTAAAAGATAGACCCCAAATTAAAGGAATTAACAATAAAAGTAAATATTCTAAATTGGCTAAATTAAATAATCCTTGTAATAATAACCAAGGTTTAAAGATAAAGTTTTGAACAATTTCTGTAAAAGAATTTCCTAAATAACTAAATCGAGAAATATGTCGCCCAATATTGGCACTATTATCACTAAATAAGGGAATAATTACCTGGGTACTAATAATAAACCAAGCAAGGCCTAAACCTAAAGCAATAGAACCATATAACCGTTTTTTTTCAAACAATAATAACCAAATTCCCATAAAAATAACTGTTAAAGATAAGACACCTTTACAACTTAAAATAATTATAATTGCTAAAATAAATACTCCTAATTTATTGGTAAAAGCCGCTAAAATCCCCCACAGAATAGCAGGAATAGCAATTATATCAGGGTGAAAATCAAATAAATTAATATTAAAAATCAAAGGATAAAGTAAATAAACCAAACTAAGAGTTAAGGATTGAGAATTTTTTAAACCTTGATATTTAGCTAAATACCAGATCGGTAATGCTCCTAAACTTAAAGAAAATGCTTGAATAAATAATAACCAATAAACGGACGGATAAAGCTTATAAAATAAGGACAGAGGATAGAAAATCAAAGCAGCATGATCCCCTAAAATATGAATATTCAGAAAAGAAGAAATAGGCGGTTGATTCTGACTAATTAAGTAAATAGCTTGATCAAAAATAGCTAAATCCCAAGCAGTTGACTGAAATAAAATATGTTTTAAAACACTGCAAATAAACAGAATTAATGTATTAATAATAATGAGAAAACTGAGTGGATTAAAGTTGAGTTGGGAAAATTTCATTGAAAAAATCAAGATAAAACCGTCATTTTAACCTTTTTAAGTACCAATGTTCAATTGAGGCACTATCTCTGATTATGGCGATCGCTTACTCGGTTTGTATCAATCAATAATCCTTAAATAAACCTTAAGAAGTCTATTTTTTACCAAAACTTAACAATAGCAAAATCTGTTCTTATCTTAAAGCAAAGATACTAAGCACTGGTGAGGAGATCTTAACAATTGTCGTCAAGATAAAAAAAAATCCTCATCTGCACACACTGTCCCTAACGAGGAGAAAATGGAAAACTTATTAAAAATTGCTGTTGGCCTAACAACAACAGCTAGTGTGGTTGCTCTGGGGGCAAATGCTGCTCAAGCTCAGTTTACAACCCAATATCCGACTGCTCAAATGCAGGGGTTAAACGGTTGGAATACCAAAGCCATCTTTACCGTAGGCGAAACCATTAACGGTTACACCCCAACCGGGATTTTAGACGGAATTGGAGCCTTTAAAATCAATAATGATACCGTTCGGGTTCTGGTTAATAGTGAAATTAACTCTACTCAGGGATACGCTTACAATCTCAATACTAAAGATGGAGATATAGGTAATGATGTCTCCACCACTGGAGCAAGAATCCACTACTTCGATATTGATGCCAACACCCGTACCGTTAAAGATGCAGGATTAGCCTTTGATCAGATTTTTGATCGGGCAGGGGCTCTGATTACCGATGTTAGTCAATTTCCCACTGGTGCGGGTCTTAACCGCTTCTGTTCTGGTCAACATATTAATGCCGGAACCTATGGTTTTGTGGATAATAT
Organism: Crocosphaera sp. XPORK-15E; assembly: GCF_034931425.1. Lineage (NCBI taxonomy): Bacteria > Bacillati > Cyanobacteriota > Cyanophyceae > Chroococcales > Aphanothecaceae > Crocosphaera > Crocosphaera sp. XPORK-15E. The sequence continues at coordinate 66,491 of NZ_JAYGHQ010000006.1, read as the reverse complement.
CTACCTTACTGGGGAGGAAACCAATGGGGGAACTATGTTCGCTCTAGATGTTGATTCTATTAGCGATAGTCCCTTGGGTGGCGCACTTTATGCGGCTTCAGCTTTAGGCCGCGGTGGTTGGGAAAACGTCACTGCCATTGATTCTGGAAATGATGATCAGGTTGCCCTTATCCTAGGGGATGACAGAGAAGCCGCCCCTCTTTATATGTATCTTGGGGACAAAGGTGCTGTGGGTGACGGTAGTTTCTTGGATCGTAACGGTTTGGCCCAAGGAACCCTCTATGTTTGGAAAGCAGACGATGGTAGTACCACTCCGGCTGATTTTAATGGGACTGGGGCTTCTCGTTCTGGGACTTGGGTAGAAGTTACTAATTTTGACGCTGGACAAGCTGCACAACCTGGGTTTGATGGGGTTGGATATGCTACTCAAGATGGTTTAGATACTCAAAGTGGACGGGCTGCTTTCTTAGGAAATACGGTGGTTCCTGGGTTAACCGATGTAGGAGCTTTTCTCTTCTCTCGTCCTGAAGATGTTGCGACGAACCCCAATAATCCTAATCAGGTAGTGATGGCTTCTACAGGGCGTGAAGATGTATTTCCTGAAGATAGCTGGGGAACGACCTATACCATTGATATTGACGCAACGGGTCTAACGGCTAACGTCAACATTCTTTATGATGGGGATGATGCAGATAAGCAAGATTTTGGCCTACGCAGTCCTGATAACTTAGATTGGGCTGATGATGGTGATATCATCATCCAAGAAGACCGTTCTGTGAATGCTTTTTGTACTGTTAGTGGAGAAGAAGCTTCTATTTGGAAGCTTAATGCTACTACTGGAGCAGCAACACGAATTGCTCAAATGGATCGCAGTGTAGTTGCTCCTGCTGGGGTTACTGATCCTGTGCCTAATGATTGTGGTAACTGGGAAAGTTCCGGTATCTTGGATGTTACTAGCCTCTTTAAGACCAGAAACGGCGAAAAACTCTTTATCTTAGACACTCAAGCCCACAGTCTCCGCGATGGTATTATTGGGTCTGCAAATCTTGTTCAAGGTGGTCAATTGATTTTAGCTTCTCAACAAGTTCCTGAACCCTCTGTAACCCTTGGCCTCTTAGCCTTTGGTACTGCTTTGGGTGTTGGTGCTTCTCGTCGCAAACGTAAATAATTGACTGATTACATCAATCTTTTTTAATTGATGATTGTAGGGACGTTGTATACAACGTCCCTACATTTTTATGAGATTCTATGGGTAGGGGTAATTCATGAATTACCCCTAGAAAAAAGAGAATTAGGCACTGCTATTAAAATTGTATAATAGAAAAAATTCACTTTAATACATAATCATGACAACAACGACGACAGAACTTAAAAGCTATAAAATTAACGCATTTTGGGATGCAGAGTCTGGGGTTTGGGTGGCAACTAGCGAAGATGTACCAGGTTTAGCAACTGAAGCAGAAACTCTCGATTTTCTTGATTCTAAGTTAAAACAAATGATCCCAGAATTACTGATTCTTAATGGTCTAATTTCAGCAAACTACACAGGTTCTATTACCATTGAGTTAAGCACTCATCGTCAAGAAATTATTAAAGTAGTATCTTAACAATGCCTTCTTCTTTTACCTCTCAATTAAAAAAACTGCTTGTAGATGCAGGATGCTATTTTGAACGTCAAGGAAAAGGAGACAACGAAATTTGGTACAGTCCTCTGACACAGCGACGTTTTGTGGTAGATAATACGATTAAATCCCGTCATACAGCTAATGCTGTTTTAAAACAAGCAGGACTTTCAAAAGCTTTTTAGTCCGTATTTCACCAGATTCTTCTGATTGCTTAGGTGCGTTGATGATTCTCATCGGGGCAAGATCATGTTCTATTGTTAAGCTTTTTATCAGAATCTTTGCTTGCGGTGCGATTTTTATCTATAATTCGAGAATCTTTCCCTAAAATATTCCCTATATCTACTGATGAATGAAGAAGCAAATTTGAGTAAAGTGCAAGAACCCATTAATACGGCCCCTCCTGAAATAAGAGAAATTATTGAACGGGTTTTACAGTTAGAAAAAGAGAAATTATATCAGCGATCGCCTCGTAATATTAATGATGATATCGTCAAAATTGTTAAAGAAGTAATTCAATGAAACTTTTGTCCCTTAAATTATGTAATTTTCGTCAATTTTACGGCAAAACCCCAGAAATATTTTTGGCTTCTGGAACCCACAATACAACAATTATTCATGGCAATAATGGGGCAGGAAAAACCACGTTATTAAATGCCTTTACTTGGGTTTTATATGAAAAATTTACCGCAGCTTTTGCTTCCCCTAACCTGTTAATTAATAAACGGGCGATCATGGAAGCTGAAACAGGTGCATCAGTTGAATGTTGGGCAGAAATTTATTTTGAACATGATCATCAACGCTATCAAGTTAAACGTAAATGTTATGCTTGTTTAGATAAAAATGGCGTAATTCAATACAGTAATAGTCAGTTTTTTATGTTAGTTTCTGGTGAGGATGGTCGCTGGTATCCTCCCCTACAGCAACCGGAAGATATTATTAACCGAATTTTGCCAGAAAGTTTACATCGATATTTCTTTTTTGATGGGGAACATATTGATTATATTTTTCGTGGCAATGATAAAAATAGAATTGCTGAAGATACAAAAGAATTATTAGGTATTAAAGTTTTAGATCGTTCAATTGATCATCTTAAGAAAGTCGAGAAAATCTTTCAAGATGAACTAAAAATTATTGGGGATATCAATATCAAAAAAATCCTCAAAGAACAAACAAAATTAGAACAAGAAAAAGAACAACTCATTGAAAAAGAAGCAACTATTATCAAGGAAATTGATGAGCAAGAGTCTCAGCAAAAAGCAGTCTCAACTCGTTTATTAGAGTTAAGTGGGGCTGAACAATTAAAACAACTGAAAGAAAAATTAGAAAGACAAGAAAAATTGTTAAGAAGTGATTTATTAGACTCAAAAAAACAGCTTAAACAGTTCATTTCTAATCAAGGTTATACTATCTTTTTAACTAATATTATCTCAAAATTTAAAGTTATAATTGCTGATTTACGTCAACGGGGAGAATTACCAAGTGGCATTAAACAGCAATTTATACAACAATTATTAACCAGACAAAGCTGTATTTGTGGTCAAGAATTATTAGAAGGAAGCAGTCATTATGAACTGGTTAAACAATGGATGAATAAAGCAGGAATTGCTGCAGTAGAAGAATCAGCTATTCGCTTGGAATCTCAAGTTTATGATCTAGAACAAAAAGTCATTGATTTTTGGACGAATGTTGATGATAAACAGACTAAACTAGAACAGTGTCGCTTAGAATTATCTAGGGTAGAAATTGAATTAGATGAGATTAGCCAAAAGTTCCGTAATTATCCTAATCAAGATGTTAGAGAATTTCAAGAAACTTTAGATAAAATCAATCAAATAATTAGACAATTACGCTTAGAGCAAGGAGGCATTCAACATCAATTAAAAACCTTAGAAAAAACTCTAGAAACTATAGAAAAAGATATCAGTAAACAGAAAGTTAAAGAAGATAAGCAAAGTTTGGTAAAACGGCGCGTTGAAGGGATAAAAGATGCAAGGGAACGAATTATTGAAGTTAGAAGTCGTTTAGAAAAACAGTTTCGTCTCTCTCTAGAAAGACGAGTACAAGAGATTTTTAGTTCGATTTCTTTTACCCCTTATCTTCCTCGTTTAAGTCAAAATTATGAATTAAATTTAATCGAAAATACATCAGGAATAGCAGTTCCTGTGGCAGCATCAACAGGAGAAAATCAAATCTTAAGTCTCTCATTTATTGGGGGAATTATTGATCGGGTTAGAGAGTGGAGTCATCGCAATACTTTAATGGGACCAGATAGTAGTACATTTCCTATTGTTATGGATTCACCTTTTGGTAGTTTAGATGAAATTTATCGCCGACAAGTTGCAAAATCAATTCCTCAATTAGCAAATCAATTAATTATTTTAGTAACGAAAACTCAATGGCGCGGTGAAGTACAAGAAGAAACTTATAATTATATTGGAAAAGAATATATTTTAGTCTATTATTCCCCTAAAGTTGACTGTGAAGAAGATACTATTTCTATTAATGGGGTTAATTATGCTTTAGTAAAACAAAGTCCTAACGAATTTGAATATACAGAAATCATTGAAATTTTTCGGGATAATTCATGAATTATCCCGACATTAAATGATGTTTTTAATTCAAACTTTTCCGAATATGATCCTCAATTTTTTTCTTCCTCTTGTCATCAGTAAGAGAAAATTTTCCAAAGTCCCCACTACTACTGTTAACATGAGTCATGATCCGTTGCTTACGATCATTCCCCAGGGGAGTTGGGGTGGGTTGGGGTATGGGAGTCGGGGAAGGAGTCCCAGAGGGTTCGCTAGTTTGTTTCGGTGCAACATATTGCATTCCGTCTGTACTTTGTTTTAAATGTTCGAGAATACGCTTTTTACGATCATCAACGGCCATAATTCTTTTGTGTGTGAAGTTTTGTAACTAAATTTGATTGTAGAGGATTTTGGCTGGTGTGACCACTACTGATGATCTTTGCGTACAATAATAAGAGAACAGCGATCGCCAAAATTAACAGATCAATAAGAAAGACAAAAGGTTTCAGAAATGGAGTCTATTCTAGAAAAATATCGTCAACAGTTTGGCAAACTTTCTGAATAAATCAACTGATATTAACTTATTATGTTTCTCACCACTGACCATTTTAACGAAATCATTAATTGTTGCCAAAATAGTCCTATTGGCAAACAATTACCTAATGCTTTATATGTTCATAGAAGTGCGATTAATTATCTTGAAATGATTTTACAAGAATATGAACAAAAAGCAAGAATTACTGATAATATAGAACAAGCAACAATTGTTAAATTTAATACGGATAAACCGAAAATTTCTTATTTGTTTTATCCCAACTTTGATCTTGATCCTCATCCCGAATTAACCTTAAGTATTGTAGTTAATTTAGAGACACAACAAGCAAGTTATTGGGACTATACAGAAACAAATAATCCTCCCATACTCCATCGCAAAGAAACCTTTGTTACTGCTGACTATCCTCACCATGAAATCTTTGAACATCTTACCTATATTGAAGAAAAATTAGGATTATTAAAATTAACCCGTTCCATTGGTACTAAACTAGAATGGGAACAAAGATTAAACCGTTATCGGCTGATTTTTGAAGGTCATTATTTAGCTTGTCTACGTCCTTTAAATTCCAGTGAAATCTTACCCGTAGAAATTGAAAGACATAAAGCAGCAATAGTTAGAAAAAGCTTATCTCGTCCCGTTCGTTTAGCTTTAGAATCATCATTATTTGTCCCAGAAACTAGCTTTTTTGACTATGGATGTGGTCATGGAGGAGATATTGAACGCATCGCAACAGCAGGATATGAAAGTACAGGATGGGACCCTTATTATCGTCCAGATGCACCCAAAAATTCGGCTAATATTGTTAATTTAGGTTATATTATTAATGTCATTGAAGACTTAAAAGAAAGACGAGAAGCATTGATTAAAGCATGGGAATTAACCCAACGTATTTTAATTGTTGCAGCACAAGTATTAATTGATGATCGAGATCGGGGAGTTGTTGCTTATGGAGATGGGATAATTACCAGTCGTAATACTTTTCAAAAATATTACGAACAAGAAGAATTAAAAGCTTATATTGATCAAGTTTTAAATGTTGATGCTATCCCCGCAGGTTTAGGCATTTATTTTGTATTTAAAGATGAAGCAGAAGCACAAACTTTTAGGGTTTCTCGTTTTCATTCTCGCGCTGCAACCCCTAGAATTATTGTCGAAACTAAACGCTTTGAGGACTATGAATTGATTTTACAGCCATTAATGGACTTTCATACAGAAAGGGGTAGACTTCCCATTAATGGAGAATTAGAGTTAGAAAATGAGGTACAATTAAAAGAACAGTTTAGAACCTTTAAGCAAGCCTTTAAGGTTATTTTACAAGTAACTAATGAAGAAGACTGGGATATGATTACGCAAAAGCGTCGCCAAGATTTATTATTGTATTTAGCTTTGAGTACCTTTAGTCATCGTCCAAAAATGCGAGAATTATCTCCTAAAGTTAAACAGGATATTAAGTCGTTATTTGGCAGTTATAATAGTGCTTGCCTCTTAGCTGATGCTATGTTGTATCAGGTAGGCAATTTAGAAATTATTGCTGGATTATGTCAAAATAGTCCTGTGGGAAGAAAACTTAAAAATTCCCTACTTATTCATATTACTGCTTTGGAAAGTTTAGAAACTTTATTACGTTTATATGAGGGATGTGCAAGTCGAACCGTAGGAAGATTAGAAGAAGCAAATCTTATTCAATTTTCTTGGCGTATTCCTAAGATTACTTATCTATTTTATCCTGATTTTGACACTAATCCTCATCCAACTTTACACACCAAAATGCAAATTGAATTAGGGAATTTACGGGTCAATTATTCAGATTATTCTCAAGATGAAAATCCGCCTATCTTGCATTATAAAGATAGTTTAGTTACTTCTGATTATCCTTTGTATGAAACCTTTGCTAAACTAACACAACAAGAGCAAGATTTAGGGTTATTAGAAGATTATTACAAAATTAATCGGTTACAAGGATGGTTACAATGTTTAGCAGCAAATAGAATAATAATAAATCAGTATGATTTACAACAGCAAAAAGATGATTTAATTGACTAGAAATAATTCATTTTATGGGTTCTAAGGGCGTTTGGTTTAATTCTTCTTTATAAATTGACCAATGGGGAAGAAATTGATCCATTAATTTTCTAAATTTTTCGTTATGATGTCGCTCAAAAAAATGGGTCATTTCGTGAACAATGACGTATTCTAGGCAATGACTTGGGGTTTTAATTAATTCTAAGTTTAGCCAAATTCTTTGGGCTTGAATATTACAGGTTCCCCATCTAGTTTTCATCTTTTTAACTCCCCATTCTTTAACCTCAATTTGCATAATTTTTTCCCACTTCCTTATTATAGCAGGAATTTCTGATTTTAGTTGTTGTCGATACCAATTAATTAAGGTTTGTTCTCGTTGATTTTGTTCGCTTCCTTCTTTTACATAAAGGTCAAGATAAGTATTATTTCTGATTTCTACTTTTGGGGTTTTAATATAATAAATTACGTTTAACAAGTAAGGTTTTCCCTGATAATAATGGGTTTCTCCTGTTACAAATTTTTTCTTGTTTTGACGGGGTTGATTTTTTAATTTGGCTTGATTTTTTTTGATCCAATGAAGTTTAGAAATTGCAAAAAGACGGATGGTTTCATCATTAAGGTGCAATGGTGCTGAAATTCTTACCTCTCCATCAGGCGGATGAACGGTTAAATGAAGGTTTTTGATCTTTTTTCTGGTAACATTGATAATTAGGTCATTTAGGGTTATTTGGTGCATGGGTTTAGGGAATTAATGATTAACTGTTAATATTCTGTTTGATTTTTAATGATTTCAAAAATAAGGTTAATATTGTCTTCGCTTTCTAGATGTTGTTTGATGGCTTTTTTGACTTGACGTTCTTTGATTGTATTGCCTCGCCAACTGTCTTTTTTTGTGGTTATAATGGTGTAATGAATGGCTAGGGCAAGGGCTTCGTTTTGTTCTAAATTGTCATATAAGGCTTGTTTGGCAGGGGTGTCAATGGTATTAGGATAACGGTTTGAGTGACTGGGTTGGTTAACTTGTTTAGAAAGTTCAATAATCTGTTTTAAATAAGCTTCATAGTCTTGGATAATACCTTGTCTTTCTATGATTATTTGTTCTAAAAGTTGGGACATTTGATCGTAATATTTGGGGTTTGTTGGGTAGGCAGTTGTGATGACTTTTCTTAGGTTATTTTCAATGGTGGCCGCCGTTGCTTGGGGACTGCAACGAATAGTCGGGGGCAAGAAATCAATGGCATCTGCCCCCCGTTGTACAATTAATTGAATTAGGGTTAAATCATCAAAAGTGGTGATTTTTTCGCTTTCTTCTGCCCCTATATAGCTGTCTATGAGGTGACGCATGGCGGGTTCATAGGTTTTCAGGTCAATATAGTCCCCACTGGCGAGTTTTATGGTTTCTCGTATTTGTTCATATTGTTTGACTTCTGCTTTAATATCGTCTATTTCTTGACTGGTATAGCCCAGGCTTAGCATATCATTGGCTAGGTTAGCATAGGCCCGAACTAAGGAGGCGGTATGTTGATAGAGGGCGTGACGTTTTTGCTCGGTTTCTTGCAATAATTCATAATTTTGGCTATTATCTCCACAAAAATAGTCTATATAGTCGTCTATCTCTTTGGGATGGGCTACAGGTTCAGAGATGGCGTGAATCCTCTCGAATGCTTCTTCTAGCTGTTTTTGTCCTTTTTGAAGGCGATCGCCCATTAACCCGTCGATGTCTTCAGGTTCATAGTCTTCAAAGGCTTCTATTGTATAATCTTTGATGGATTTTTCTAGGCTTTTAAAGAGGTCTTTATAGTCAATAATATAGCCATATTCTTTGTCTTCTTCATCTAATCTATTGACTCTACAAATGGCTTGAAAAAGTCCATGATCTCTCATACTTTTATCAATATAAAGATAGGTTGCTGAGGGAGCATCAAACCCTGTTAAGAGTTTATCTACTACTATTAATAGTTGCATTTGGGCGGGTTCATGAATAAATCTATTTTTAACTTCTTCTTCAAATTTTTCGGGGTCTTTGCCGCCTAACATTTGCCTATAAATTTCGTATTTTCTGAGTTTTTCGGTAAGTTGTTCTTCTCCTGTGGTTTCTCCTTTAATGTCTTTGGGTGATGGTTTATAAGAGGTGATGATGGCACATTTTTTAAAGCCTTTTTGTTGGAATATTTCATAGTATTTACAAGCTTGATAAATGTCGCCAGAGACTAAGATAGCGTTACCATTTCCACTTTTTAGACGGTCTTTGTTGTTAAAATCAAGAATAATATCAAGAGCAATTTTCTCTAGTCTTGACTGAGAACTTAGCAGGGTTTGTAGGGTTGCCCACCGTTGTTTTAGTTGATTTTTGGCTGTTTCGGTTAATTGGCTAGTTTTGGCTTCAAACCATTCATCAATTTTAGTGGAAGATGTTATATATTGTTCTACTTTTCGGGCTTCATATCTGAGGTCAAGAATAACTTTATCTTCGACTGCTTCGTTAAATTTATAGGTATGTATATAAGTTCCAAATATATCAATGCTTTTCTTTTTATCTTTTTTTAATAATGGGGTTCCCGTAAAGCCAATAAATAGGGCATTAGGGAGGATTTTTTTCATGGCTTCATGGAGTTTACCGGACTGGGTTCGATGACATTCATCTACGAATACATAAAACTCTCCTTTAGCATAAAAATCAGGAGGTAAACTATTATTTAATTCTTGGATATAATCATCATAGTCTTGCTCATAGTCTGTTTCTTTTTTTACTTTTTTATTGCCAAATTTATGAATGAGTGAACAAATTAAATTAGGATGAGTTTGATTGAGTTTCTTTATTAATTCTCTCCCGTTCTTAGTGCGACAAATTTCTTCATCAACACCTATAAAATTGCCTTCAATTTGTTTATCTAGTTCGTCTCTATCGGTAATAATTAAAATTCTGGAGTTAGGGTTATATTCTTTTATCCACTTACTTAACCAAACCATTGTTAAGCTTTTTCCACTGCCTTGTGTATGCCAAATAATGCCCCCATCTCTATTTTTGATGCGTTTTTGTGCTGCTTTTATGCCAAAATATTGATGATGACGACAAACTTTTTTAATGCCTGTATCAAAAACAATAAAGTTGTAAATTAGTTCAAGAAATCTCTCTTTTTCACAGAGTTGGATGAGATGAGTATCTAATCTATTTCTAACCCCTTGACAAAGGTTAATAATTGTGTTGTTAATTAGTTCTATTTCCTCGGTTTCTTCTTTCCAAGTGAGGTAATATTTTTCTGAGGTTTTGATAGTTCCGTAGCGTATTCCTTGACTATTATTTCCTGCCATTACTAACTGCATTGTGGTAAAAAATGGCTTAATAAAGTGAGATTCTTGGTTATCGAGGTTTTGACGAATACCTTGGGAAACGGAGACGGTACCGCGTTTAAGTTCAATGACTCCTAATGCGATACCATTAATATAAATAACAATATCGGGGCGTTTATTATTCTCTCCTTTGATAGTGACTTCTTCGGCGATCGCAAAATGATTATTTTCGGGGTTTTCCCAGTCTATTAAGCAAACAGTTTGGGTATTTGTCCCTGCTTCTGGTTTAATTTTAATGCCATAACGCAGCAGACTATAAACATTTTTATTGACATAATATAAGTCAAGACTTTGATCTTTTGCGGTTTTATTTAGTTCGTTAATAGCTTTATCAATTAGGTTATTATCATAGCCTTGTTGTTGCAGAAAAGGACGGAGATAGTCGGGTTCTATATTGCTGTTATTTTGTCTATCTTTCCAGTTACCAAGATAATCATAGTCTAATTTATTTTGGAATAGGTTAATAACACGGTTTTGGGTAACTCGTTCTGTTTCTCCGACCATTTTTACTATCTCCTCTAAAATATTGTCATCTGTAGGGGTTTAACACTGTTAAACCCTTGACTGTTTAACCCTTGACTGTTTAACCCTTGACTGTTAAACCTTGACTGTTAAACCCTGAAATTGACGGGCATAATAGTATTATGCCCCTACAATCAATATGTTAGCATCAATAGGATATTATTTGATTATTCACCCCCAAAAACCCAACACCCCAAACCCTAAACCAGTCTAGTCTTTCCTGTTAATAATTCCTGCATCATTCCCTGTTTAATCTGTTTATATTTGTCTCTCTGTTTCTCTATTTTCTCAATCTCTTTATCCATATCACTTAATATATTAGCTATGGCTTTTTGTTCTTCGGTTGTTGGTGGTAATGAAATTTCAAGTTTTTTTAGTGCATCCTGATTAATGTTTGTATTTGCGCTCACTGTACTATTGTCAATTAATTTTTTTCTAAAACTTTCTTCATAAAAACAATATTCTTTATAATCTAAGTTCAATAGATTAAAGTCTCTAAATCTAATTAAAAATCCACTATAAACAGAGTTATATAAATCTTCTATTACAAGAGAAGTTAAGCCAACTCCTTCCGGTTTTACTGATGAACGGATAAATAGAATATCTCCCTTTTTCAAATCATAATCTTTCCTTTCTACTTGAGTGGAATTTATCAACCCAAGTGATATTTTATTAGATAATCTTGTTTGTCCAAAAACATCTAAGAGATTTACAAATGGATACCCAAAACCGAAATCTTCTTTTCCCTTATTAATCCCATTTTTAAATTTACCAACATCCCCCAACTTCTTAACCTCCCACTCCCCAGTAAACCCAGGAAGGCGTTTTTTCCCAGTTAGAAGTAGCTGCATTGTCCCCTGTTTAATATTACGCTTCTTGGTTAGGAGTTTCTCTAAAGCTGCTATTCCCTTATCTACATCACTTAATACTTCTGCTATTTTCTGCTGTTCAGGAAGTGGTGGGAATGTAATCTGAATTTTTTTTAACGATTTACTGTCAATATTTGGAAATGTAGATCCAGATGATAATGTAAGAATGCGGTTAACTGCATCATAAATTTGAAACTCAAGAAATGTATTGTTTAAAGTTTCTTTTGCTCTTATTGCTGTAATTCCACGGCCAATACAATAGCGATCATTAGAAATATTAATTCTCCCAGTAGAACTTCCTCTAATACATAGCAGTATGTCTCCTTTTTCACAAACTTTTGTCGGAGATGTAGTCCACTGAATTTTGATAGGATATCTTTTTGTAAATTCAGTAGGCCCATTTAATAAAGGAATACCTTTATATTTATGATTATATGAACTGCCTAAAGGAGATTGTCCCATTACTATATTAGCAATTTCTCCCAACTTTTTAACATCCCAATCATCAGGAATAACCCCAATATCTGTTAACTTATAACCTTTTTTAACCCGTTGTTCTTCCATAATAATTAAATAATTGTGTTATAATCTAAAAAAGATGGGGCAATTAATCATGATCATTAATTGTATAATTAATAATACTACCATGTCTAATAATAACACAAAACAAGAAAATTTTAACCCAGTGAATTAACTAAAAACAATGTTAATGGATCAAATTATCGAAGAACTCAAAGCCATTCCCCAAGACAAACTAACCGAAATTTATGACCTTATTCACTATTTTCGTATTGGTTTAGGAAAAGATGCCGAAAAACCCCGAACTCCTGGACTACTTAAAGGAAAACTTAGTGATAGTTTCTTTGATGCTTTACCCGAAGATGAGCTAAAACAATGGGAATAAAATACCTTATTGATTGTTAACTTATAACCTTTTTTAACCCGTTGTTCTTCCATAATAATCAAATAATCGTGTTATAATCAAATCAGTAAAATGCTAAAATTGAAAGAGAGAAGCCATTAATTATGAGATTACAAGTAACCGAACAAGGTCTATTAATTCCCAAAGAAATACTAGGAGAAACGGAAGAAGTAGAAGTTACCCAAGAACAGGAGAAAATCATTATTACTACCATCAAAAAACATAAATCTATTTGGGAATTAGGAACAAATCCCGTAGAATGTGATGTTAAGGATGGGGCAATGAATCATTATCATTCTTGTATAATTAATAATACTACCATGTCTAATAGTAACACAAAACAAGAAGAATTTAACCAAGTACGTCAGGATATGCAAGAAGCTTTTAAACAAGCAGGAATAGAAACCCGTGAGCAGATTTTAGAGTTAATTCATGAGGTAAAATTAGAATTACTTAAAGAACGTAATCAATATTGTAGGGGTCAACGCTTCGACTCTGCTCAGCGTTGACCCCTACGTTTACATCCCATTCTATCAACCATTAATCATCAATTGTAAATGTTTCTCAACCTTATTTGTCAACAAATTAACATCATTTTCTAAGTCATATAATGTTTCCCCATATCTATCAGCTAACTCTATAATACGCTGCGCTAACCGTTGAGAAATACGTTCCATTTCCGAATTAATAGACTCCCATAAACTCGGAAACCATTTATCATCAATAACTAAACTTTTAACCTCATTTGCTGTTAATAACTTATACTGTTTCAAGACCAAATCATTTAACAATTTTTCCCCATCCTTAACCTGTTTATTTAACCCCGACTGTTCATCAATTAACCGTAAATAAACCCTTAACAGCTTCACTTCCTCCTCAAATTCACTATTACCCTTAATCTCCTTTATTCTAGTAGTAATATTCGCCTTAGTAATATTCCCAGAGTCATTAGTCACCTCCTCTAATAACCCCTCCTCACCTCCATATTCCTCCTGTATTTCCTCCATTTCTCTCCCTATTTCATCCCGCTTACTTTCCAACTCCTCAATCTTAGCCCTTTCCTCAACAAAATACCGATTAATAATCAACTCCTTGGGAATTAATTCACAAGTATAATCCGTAGCAGTCCCCTTTTTATTCAAAATAGGAGTTAAGTTTGCAACCCAACCATCCTGAACCAAAATATAGACATCATCCCGCATAGTTTCCAACCAATAAGACATCAAATGCTGATAAACATCATATTTATCAATCAAACTCCTCCCCGCAAACGCTTCTAAAATAGACTCCGATAACTCATCAATAATCTTCTTAGGATTATCCCCTTTTTCCAGTCCACTCAATAACAGTAAATGCTCATTTTTCCAACTATTAAAAATCCCCTCAATCTCCACAGAATAGTGAATAAACTCACCATGATTAAAAATAGTCGGTTTTATCTCATCATTTCCTACCCTTAACCCCAGATAACCCTCCCCAATGACCTCAAATAATTCCCCTTTTAAACCAGGATAAACCTGCCAATATTTCCCCAATGCTTCAATATCATCCTTTGGTATTCCCCCCAACAAATGGGCCCTTATATCCTGTATATCTTCCGACTCCTGAGAATCAATATAACGAGGTATATTAAGATTATAGTCATTATCTTTTATCTCATCAACCGATACAAACCGCGAATATTTAGGAACCTCTAACCCCTTATTAAAGACATCAACAATTTTATGAATATCCTGCTCTCGCAAACGGTTTTTATTGCCATCCTTGACAAACCCCCGACTCCCATCAATCATAAAAATGCCTTGACGTTCCCCAATATTGAACTTGTCTAAAACAATAATACAGGCAGGGATACCCGTCCCATAAAATAGGTTAGCAGGTAAACCAATAATGCCCTTAATAAACCCCTGTTCAATCAAATTTTTTCTAATTTCTGCCTCTGCATTTCCTCGAAACAAAACCCCATGAGGTAAAATTATCGCTCCTTTTCCGTCATTTTTTAAACTACCAATCAAATGTAACAAAAAAGCATAATCCCCATTCTTCGCCGGAGGAATACCAAAACCATCAAAACGTTTAAATTCATCATCAAAAGGATTAAAACCGTTACTCCAAGCTTTAGCAGAAAATGGCGGATTAGCTACAGCAAAATCAAACCGTTTTAACCCTTTATTCTCCTCCTTAAATAATGGATCAGCTAAAGTATTTCCCTGTAAAATAATGCCATCAGCATGACCATGCAGAATCATATTCATCTGGGCTAAGGCACGGGTAGCGTTATCCATTTCCTGACCATAAATACTTAACCCCTTCGGTGCTTGATCCGCCGCTTTTAATAATAAGGAACCACTGCCACAAGTCGGGTCATAAATAGTTTGATCTTGACGCTTTGCTGTATTAATTCCTACCACCTTCGCCATAATACGGGACACCTCCGCAGGGGTATAAAATTGCCCCTTACTTTTACCTGATTGAGTAGCAAAATTTCGCATTAAATATTCATAAGCATCCCCTAATAAATCATCCCCATCGCTGCGATTTTTCTTAAAATTAAGAGCAGGATTTTCAAAAATAGCAATCAAATTAGTCAATCTTGCTACCATTTCCTTACCCTTTCCTAGCTTATCCTCATCATTAAAATCTGCTACATCAATAACCCCTCTGAGGTCATTTGCTTCCGCTAAATTAGCAATAATATTATTAATTCCTTCCCCAATATTAGGATTACCTTTGAGAGAAATCATAGCCTGAAAACTTCCAGCATCAGGTACTTCAATCGGTGAAAAATCATCCCCTAAATATTTATCAGAGACATATTTAACAAACAATAAAACTAACACATAATCCTTATATTGAGAGGCATCCATTCCCCCCCGTAACTCATCACAACCTTTCCATAAAGAACTATATAACTCACTCTTTTTAATTGCCATATTTGTTAAAATAAACCTACTGAGAAGAATCGCGTCTTAATTATACATCACTAATCTCTAACTTATCAACAACTAGGTTAAATCAACAAAGATCTTCTAGACTAATGTATAATAAAAAAGTAATTGTATTAAGGAACAGACAACAGTTTTTTATTCTTTTAACTTATTAATAAGAGAAATGATACAATAATTATTATTCTCTAAAAAAGGAGATTGTAACTTGCTCACTCTTGGTGTTAATATCGATCACGTTGCCACCATTCGCCAAGCCAGACGTACCGTCGAACCCGATCCGATCGCAGCGGCCGTTTTAGCGGAATTAGGGGGAGCAAACGGCATAACTGCCCATTTACGGGAAGATCGCCGCCATATTCAAGATAGAGACGTGCGCTTACTCAGAGAAACCGTCCGCACCCATCTTAACCTGGAAATGGCTGCCACCGAGGAAATGGTAGCGATCGCCCTCAACCTCAAACCCGACTATGTTACCCTCGTACCAGAGAAACGGGAAGAAGTAACCACAGAGGGAGGCTTAGACATAGCAGGAAGCCTCGATAAACTTAAAAATGTGGTGGATCGTCTCCAAAGCTCTAACATCCCTGTAAGCCTCTTTATTGATGCAGATGAAGCCCAAATCAAAGCCTCTGCTGCCACCCAAGCCCAATTTATTGAACTCCACACAGGGCAATATGCAGAAGCACATAATGAGTCAGATCGTCAAAAAGAGTTACAAATCTTAAAATTAGGTTGTGAACAAGCCTTAAATTTGGGCTTAAGAGTAAATGCGGGTCATGGGTTAACCTATATTAATGTTTATCCTGTGGCTTGTTTACCAGGCATGGAAGAACTCAATATCGGTCATACTATAGTCAGTCGCGCTGTTTTAGTAGGAATGGAAAGGGCAGTTAGGGAGATGAAACTCGCTATGAGAGGGCAATTATGAAGTGTTAACATCTTCGCTCCGCGAGAAATCCCCGTACAAGGAACGCAGTGCGAGGGATGAAAGCCAGGTAACACTTGTTGACAAATTCTAAAATTTTTGCTAAGATCAAATTCAAGAAAAAGCGGAGTTCAAGAGACGTAGCCGAGGTGGGCGAACTCTCCGTTGTATAAAGGCTAGACACCTCCAATTCTTGCAGAATTGCCCCAAATCCCTCTAGTCCAGTTAGTAAGAGGCTATGGATGGGAGACAAAACCAACTCAATATTTACTCCTTGGGACACAGGGAGTCTGCCTCGGTAATAGAAAGCTATTACACCAGTTAGTGCCACTTTTGCGTAGCACAACCTGCGGAGGCTGAGTAAGACCAAAACAGGACTTGTCTTGTGGAGGCTTCGGCCAGTGAAAGAGGAAGCCCCAAACGAAGCGTAGCGAAGTTTGTGGGTATGTCACTGATCCTTGACCTATGAAGGGCCGCAAAGTTTGATAATAGATCCTGGGTAATTAGCAAATAATCAATAAGTAATGACCACCTACTATTACGTTTTAGCCAGTCAACGCTTTCTCTTGGAAGAAGAACCCCTAGAAGAAGTGCTTCGAGAAAGAATCAGAGACTACGAAGAAAAAAACAAAGAAATTGACTTTTGGTTAGTCAAACAACCTGCTTTTATTGAAGCAGCAGAACTCGCAGAAGTTAAAGCGAAATGTCCTCAACCAAGTGTGGCCATTATTTCCACCAATTCCCAGTTTATTATCTGGTTAAAATTGCGGTTAGAATATGTTGCCCAAGGAGAATTTGAGGCCCCTTCTGCTACCATTCCTGAGCCTTTAGCCTCTTTAGAAGCCGTTTCCTAGTTGATAAGTAGCTATAGCAACCGCCAAGGAGGATAGGACATTTTTTAACCCTCAAACCCAATAGCAGTGAGGTTTTAACCTCCTGCCTGGTTATCGAGCGGAGTCGAGATATGCCTCCTGCCTGGTTATCGAGCGGAGTCGAGATATGCCTCTTGCCTTCTGCTATAACTCGCCTACACCCTAAAGGGCGAGGCTAATTAGACAAAGCCTGCTTAGGCAGGCTAATTTTGTCCATCAGGAGTAATTTTCTTCTCCTTAACTTCACCCAATGCTCCTAATAATTCGGCTGGTTTATTATTAACCGATAACTTCACGGCCCCCGCATTTCCCGCCCGAATAATGAGATTTTCTTGAGCCTTCCAAGTTTGTTGAGAGCCTTTTTCCAAAATGCCCTCATATTCCGTTTTACCATCAACTTCCACCTTCACCCAAGAATCATCTTCCAATTGAACCGCCGCACTCACGGGGCCAGTTGGGGCAACAGAATGACTCACAGTAGGCTCTGGCGTTGGAGTTACAGCCGTTTCTGGAGGCTTTTCAGGAGCAACAGGAGCGTTACTGACAACTGTTGGTTGAGGGGTTTCAGGCTTTTCTGTTGTAGGTTTAACCTCTGTTGGGGTTTCTGTTGGGGTTGTTAATAAAGGAGAGGGTTTTTCTGAAGAAATAAACTTTTCAGGTTTTGAGGCCTCGCTAGATTGGGGTTTTTCCTGGGGCTGAGTTGGGGAAGGTTTAACGGTTTCCGGTTGATTATTTTTCGCTCTGGTTTCAGCAGCCGGGGGACGAGGGAATAAATAAAAGAGTCCCCCAACAGCAACCCCTAAAAGGAGAAGATAGACCCAAATTAGTTTGACTTGTTTCGGTAAAGTAACCTGAGCTTTTTCCTCCGTTTCCTGGGAAAGATCAGGTAAGATTCTTGGTTGAGAAGCCACTGCAACAGCCGATTTTTTACGTTTATGAGTAGCTTTGGGGGGAGGTTCTTGGCCAAGACTTTCTTCAATGCTCGGTGGAGCAACTAAATTAGGGGAAATCTCTGGTTTCTCCTCAGTTTGGGCCGTAATTTGGTGAGATAGGGCCCGCCCATCTAATTGCACCGCGTCTCCATAACGACGGATAAACCCTTGTACATAGATTAATTCCGGTAATTGCTCAATATTACCCCCTTCTAACGCCTTTAACATCTGTAACCGAATAAATGTCGTAGAGGCTAATTGTTCCAGAGTCAAGGAGTTTTTCAGACGTTGTTGGCGTAAATAATTACCAATTTCTTTAATTTGTTCCGTTTGGGTAGCACTATATTTACTCATCGGTTTCTTATTATTAGAGTGTATTTTAAAAAAGGAGACGATAGGAAGGGGTCAGTAGATTCCCAATTATTGTACGTTAACATTGGTAACAGTACCTTGTTGAAGATCAACAGTGCATTCGTAATTAACTTGACTCTGTTGAAACCCAGAGCTTAAAATCGCCGAACCTCTTACCCCTTCTTGGTTATCAGAGATGTAAAAAGTATCAGCAGATTCTCGAAATTCGATACGGCGACCCGTTCCTAAATTTATGCCGATAATACCACCAATATTAATTTCATTGCTAGAGATGCGCTGACGAATATTATCTTGACACAAACGAATGATTTCTTGCCTATTCGCATTAGGGCGATCGCTGTTGCTACCATCTGGACTATAGCTAATTTTGGTGACTTTTCCCTGTCGAATATTAACGGTACAATCAAAGCGATAATTTTGATTAGGTTGTCTTGAGAGTTGAAGGAGGGCAATACCCCGCACCCCTTCTTCTGTATTAGAGATAGCATAGGTTTCCGGGTTTTGATTAAACTCCACTAACCCATCTCTGTCTCGTTTGACCAGATTTCGCAATTCATCTTGACAGAGACGAATGCTAGATGTCCCCATATTTTCCTCAAAAGTGTAACTCGATTGACTGATTAAGCCATCAGTGACGTTAATGGTACAGTTATAGCTTAAGGGTCGTTCATTGTTGCGACCTTGTACCCTGGCCCGGCCTCTAATTGATTGTTGTCCACCAGAAAGAGGCGATCGCTCTACAGAGTCAAAAGTCATATTTAACCTGTCTCGGCCTTGGTTGTTGGCTAATTTAACTTTAATTGATGTTTGACAAAGGCTGACAATTAAATTATCGACACTTTCTTGGCCTAGGGTTGGTCTGGGCCAAATAATTAAACTGGTAAATAGGGTAGTTATCAGACCAATACTACCCAACTTTTTAGAACTAAACATAGTTTGAATCTCCGATTGCTTATCTACTAGGGATTCTATCGTTAGGTTAAAACTTTTTCAACTCGCTCTAATTCTAAATCTGAAAAATAATCAATCGCCCAATCAGAAATCCGCTGCATAAAATGATAAGGATAAGTATTGGCAATTCCCACCACTTGCATTCCTGCTTTTTTTGCTGCTGTAATGCCCGCGGGAGTATCTTCAATTACTAAACAATTTTCTGGTTGTAATTGCAAAGTAGGATCAAGTTGGTTGAGACGGTCAACAGCTAATAAATAACCATCAGGTTCCGGTTTACTGTTGGGAATTTCATCACCCCCCACAATCACATCAAAATAACTAATTAGATCAGCTTTGTTTAAAATAAATTCAACTTCAGAAACCACCGAACCTGTAACTAAACCAATTTTCAGATTCCGTTGTTTTAGCAACAGCAAAAATTCCTGTAATTCGGGATAAATAGGGAGTGAGCGCAGGTTTTCAATTTCTTGACGATAGTATTTAGTTTTGGTTTCAATTAATTGCTCTAAATATTCATCAGAAACTACCCGTCCCCGACGAGATAAAATGTCTTTCAGACAAGCGCGATCGCTTCGTCCTAAACACAATTCTTGATACTCTAAGACATCAGGACGTAAGTTTTCTCCTAATAAAAGTTCATTAATGAGATCTTGATGAATTGATTCATCATTAATAATTACACCATTAAAGTCAAAGAGAACAGCCTTTAACATCTCATGTTCCTTGCTCAAAACATCAATTATTCTAACATCTTGCTTGTGACAACCTATGGGCTGTGTTACGCTTTAGGTTTTTCAGGGATGGATATGTTGTGAAATGTAACTTTTTTGCCATCCTCACAGGGAACTAAAGTTTGAAGTAAAAATTCTTGTGTTTGGTTAAGTTCATCGGCCACTAACACCTTTGCTTGATGACCATGCTCCAAGACGTAAGCGCGATCGCATTCTTCGTAAGCATAGATAATCAAAAGATCCCCTGGTTGACATAATAAAGCAGCCCCGCCATTAGGACAAATTTCTCCTTTTCCCGTTTCTCCTGGAATTACATAAGTCGAAAAACGATGACCATTATTCAGGTTGATAATATCAACTTCCTCCAGGGGTAAAATACCGACCATATCCAGTAAAATAGGATCAACGGTAATACTCCCCACATAATTAACATTTGCCTCGGTCACGCGCACCCGATGCAACTTAGCGTGCATTAACCTGATGGTTCCCATAGTTTTTAGTTTGCGCTCATCTCCCTTCTATCCTATCGCTCTTACAGTCACAATTATGGCAGAACCTTTTTGTCAGGGTTTCCATAAATTTCGGTGAGGGATGTGACACTTTATGTTGTCGCACCCCGTCGGGTTTATTAGGGACTGGACAGGCTATTAATAGAGTAGTTCTGTTAGCCAGTCTATCAGACCTGTGTGATGAGTGTATTTAAGTGGTGTGAGATGTTTGAGAAATTTTTTGGAGCTTGTACAATTACCTTTGGACTTTATCTGTGCTTACGATTAAGCAATGTTATTCCTGGGTCTTCTCCCATTTTAATGTTCAAATTATCCCAACTTGAGCATTTTTCTTGGCCGACACTTCAAGAGTCGGTTAAGTCTGGTGAGCTTTCTAAATTGAGATCTCGGACAGCCCTAAGTCCGAAAGTTATCGCTTATTGACGGTTTCCGTCCCTCACTGCGTCTGCTCAGGGACTAAGCTGTTAACATCATCTAAACTTTTATCAGGGTTTTAAATGTACAACAGCTTAGCAATAGGCGCAGGTTTTACCTGATCAAATAAGGGATTAAGAATTCTCAAAAAATCCTAACTTACTCCCTACCAGTCCCTTAACAATAAAATAATTTTGCCTTCCTAAACCAATACCTATCCAGGAGTTTCCGGTTATTTGAGATTTAACCACATAAATTTCCTATAATGTCTAAGCACCAAACCGAAGCATGGCTATTGAGACGTTCAGGAAAATTACGGAAACCATAATCCTCATGACTGAAATTTCCCTAAAATCCCTCAAGTAAATGTTTGAGATGTTTTCTAAATTAAAGTCAACACTCTTCTTATTTCGTCTCAAGTTTACTTGCCTTATTGATCGATTTTCTTTTTTTTAGAGAACTAACTTATGATCACTTCTCAACCCCTAGAGGCTTTCTTTACCCAGATCCAGCTACAAGCGATTATTCATCAAATACAGGAAAGCGTTGCCCTTGATTATGCTTGGTTAAACTTTCAGCGTAATAAGGGAGAGATTTCTCGACAAGACTATTACGAAATTCTTTGGGAAATCACTGCTGATGTGGCCCCCACAGAAGATTTATGGGAACATTACCTCGCCTTTGCTGAACGGGTGACTTCTCTGACCAATGAATATTATGTCAAATATTGGTTTGAATTGGAGAATCTTCTCGATGTCTTCGATTTACAAGATTAATTAGAAAAGGCCTTAACCTCAAAAAATCAACGTAGGGTGGGCATTGCCCACCCTACAGGTTTTGTCAATTAAAGTTTATTTTTCAGGGGGTAAAATGACTTTATCAATGACATGAATTACGCCATTGCTGGTGATAATATCAGCTTTAACCACTGTCGCATCATTGACTTTAACCGAGTCAGTTAAGTCAATCTTAACCATACTTCCTTCTACAGTTGTCACGTCACCCTTTTCTAGATCTTTTGACATGACCATGCCAGGTACAACATGATAGGTCAAAATTGCGGTTAATTTTGCCTTATTTTCAGGTTTGAGTAAGTCCTTAAGGGTTTCTTCTCCGAGGGCAGCAAAAGCTTCATCTGTGGGGGCAAATACAGTAAATGGCCCTTCTCCTGATAAGGTTTCCACTAAACCAGCAGCTTTAATGGCTGCTACCAATGTCTCAAAGTTTTCAGCCGCGATCGCTGTTTCCACAAGATTCATATAGGCTTTAGTGTCTTCTTTGATCATGGGAGACTCTTTTTCAGTCTCGTCTTCCATGACTTCAGGTTTTTCATTTTTAGTCATGGCCGGAGATTCACTGGGTTTGACTTGATCAGCCATGACGGGAGACAGGGAACCAACAATGGCTATTGTCAGCCCTAAGAAAGCAGAAAGAGATTTAAGTCCGAAATTAAGCAAAAAAGATGATTTTAACATAGTTTTCCCTTCGTGAATAATTTTCTACAAGATAACATATGAAAGTTAAAATCTCGACAAAGGTGAAGAAACCTTGATAAATTAACAACAGCCTTACTTAAACTATAATCAGAGCTTAGGCTTAATAATTAAATAGCTTTGAAAAAAAACATGATAAAAAAGAGCGTAACGAATGACCGTTCTCAACTCACAGCCATTCCTACTTGGTTGAAGCGTCCCATTGGGAAAGCCAGTGAACTTTCTACGGTTCAAAAAATTATTAAACAACGGAATATTCATACTATTTGTGAAGAAGGCCGTTGTCCCAACCGAGGAGAATGTTACAGCAATAAAACCGCTACTTTTTTATTAATGGGCCCCATTTGTACCCGTTCTTGTGCTTTTTGTCAAGTGGATAAAGGTCATGCACCGATGGCATTAGACCCTGATGAACCCCAAAAAGTCGCCGAGTCGGTTAAGTTATTAGGGTTGCGCTATGTGGTATTAACAGCAGTGGCTAGGGATGATTTAGCAGACGGTGGGGCCCAATGGTTTGTTAAGGTGATGGAAGCCATTCGACAGCTAAATTCTGATACAGAAATTGAAGTTTTGACCTCGGATTTTTGGGGAGGAAAAGACGGAAAAATTAGTCAAAAAGAACGGGTTGAAACTGTAGTTAAGGCTCAACCTGCTTGTTATAATCATAATGTTGAAACGGTGCAACGTTTACAAGGGCCGGTAAGACGTGGGGCTAAATATGAGCGATCCCTTGATGTTTTACAATGGGTCAAAGAATACGAGCCGAAAATGCCCACAAAATCGGGTTTAATGTTAGGTCATGGAGAAACAGAGTCGGAAATTATTGAAACCTTAAAAGATTTGAGAAGGGTTGACTGCGATCGCCTTACTTTGGGACAATATATGCGTCCTTCCTTAGAGCATCTTCCTGTGCATAAATATTGGACTCCTGATGAGTTTGAACGCCTAGGAGAAATCGCGCGATCGCTGGGATTTTCTCATGTTCGTTCCGGCCCTTTAGTTCGTAGTTCTTATCATGCAGGAGAAAAATAATAAGGAATCAAGTCGTATTTTTATTGATAATTGATCATGACTAATTCTCTCAAAAAAGTTCTGATTTATACTGATGGTGCTTGTTCTGGAAACCCAGGAAAAGGTGGTTATGGGACACTTTTAATTTATAATGAACACCGCAAAGAATTATCAGGCGGCTTTCGTTTAACGACCAATAACCGCATGGAAATGATGGCAGCAATTATCGGATTAGAAGCTTTGACGATGAATTGTGTTGTTAATTTATACACTGATTCTCGTTATTTAGTGGATGCTATGACGAAAGGATGGGCCAAAAAATGGCAAGCAAATGGATGGAAACGCAATGACAAGGAGTCAGCAAAAAATCCTGATTTGTGGCAAAAATTATTGACTTTATGTAATCAACATGAAGTGGAATTTGTTTGGGTTAAAGGCCATTCTGGCCACCCAGAAAATGAATATTGCGATCGCTTGGCTGTACAAGCATCACAACAACCAGATTTACCTATTGATGAAGTCTATGAACAACAATAAAGAATAAATTTTTTGTAATAACTCTAATTGTCCAACTTCGCAGGAAATTATGACCAGCTAAAACACACTTTAAATGCGTTTTAGCTGAATAAATCACCCTTACCTGACTAAAATTTCGCCTCTTTTTTCAAGATTTCATCCATCGTTAAATCAACTTGGGATTTTCCTTCAAAAAAAGAGAGTTAATCATGTTTTTTTAGCAAAAAAGGGAATTTTTATTGAACTTTTATAAATTCCCTCTTAAGTTATTCTGTTAACAAATTAGACATCAAAATCCCAGTCAATTTCCCACCATTTTGTTTGAAAGGGTTTCCGTCGAGTATTTGTCCCACAATGAATCTCTCCTCGTCCTAAGAAATAGGGTTCCCAATCATCAAGAAAATGACAGGTAAAACCGAGGGGTTCTAAAGTATTTCTGACGAAAGCTTCCATCTGACATTCTTCATTAATTTGGGGGCCAAAAGGTTTAGGAATTGCTAAATGGCGATCTAACACTAACATATTGACCATATTAGGAAAGTAAGTTTCTGCTCGTCCCTTATTACCCACTGCTTGAAATAATCCTGGAAGATCAATAATATCTTCTTCTGTTAATCCCAATTCCCGTTTTAAAGTAGCTCGATTCAAGTCAATATAAGTTTGGAAACGTTGATTATCTTGTGCTAATGCTTGATCTGACAAAAGCTCACTAATCGGGATGTTTCCAGTGCGACTTCTTTGAAACAAATCCTTCTGATTTTGAGGGTCAAAAGATTTTAAAATCTCATAATATTTATTAGGACTGGCCAGAAGTAATTTAAAACCCTTTCCAGTTTTGACAGGAACAAAAGTCATAAATTCATCAATATGTCCCACATCCAACCAATCAGAAAAAAGCTCTACTGGACTTTGAATTTTTTGAGCATAGAGAAAATCTCTGATGTTTTTCACCATTTTTGTCGAATATTCTGGTACATCAGCATGATCTCCTCCGAACAAAATTCGACCAAAAGTATACTCAACTCCATTAACAGTAACAGGAGGACTAACTTCTAAATTACCAAAAGAATCGAGGGTTCCTGCGTCTGGATTTGTCCGAGTCACATGGCCCACATCAATTCCCAGAAGTTCTTGTTCAGGAAAATCATCTAACCCTCGATCTCTGGGAGAATCTAACACAACAGACAGGAAATGACCAGGACTTTCACTATAACCAAATTCAATTTCATCCTGCATCCAGCGATCGCTTCGATAAGGAATAGGAGAAACTACCTCTAATTGAGCTTTAGACTGTCCTACCACAGCGCGAAGTTCTTCAATCATCTTTTGATTTGAACCAGAAGAAGTTCGCAAAATATAGACAGTTTGGGGACTTAAAGTATGAGGATTCATGATCCAGGGTGCAACTTGAAACCTGATCCGATCTGTGTACAGGGTTTCATTATCTTTAACTAATGATAAGTTAACGAAAATTTTGCCATCAAAATCCACATCTCGATCATGCAGTCCTTCTACAGCTAAAAACAAGTCTTTATAAGTGTCCCGTTCCCTTAATTGTCCTTTTCTGCGTCCTGGCCCTACTAATTCGTGACCGCTACTGCTATCTAATTCATCAAAAATGCGAAGATAACGGGAGGTTTTTTCACTTACCCAGACTCTTAAATCACATCCAAATGGTAGACGTTTGGGGCCAATTTTACGAACTACCATCAGGCTACAATCTTTGATATCTAGTAATCCATTTAGTCGATAATCTTCATAATTAGATTCTCGTCTACCTGATCCCGCATCCTCATCACTATTGACTAAAAGAATGGCACCATAACCGTTTTTTCCCAGTTTCCAGTTAGCTTTATGGGGGTTATTTTCTTCGACAACACCATCTCGATCTGCATCTACATCTAGACAGATTTGTAACACAGTAAAAGAGAGGTTATAGGTTGCTATTCTCTGTCGCTTTTCATTGAGACAGTTTATTTCTAAGGTGCGATCATTTAATTTTTCGCTGTAGGTATTAGCTTGTATAATTAAGCTTTCGGTCAGTTCTTCTTGGCGAATTTTAAGTTTTTGAGGTATAATTGTCGATGAGTTTGATTGTTTTAGGGTTAATTCTCCTCTCAACTTAAACTCAACCCACTCTGTAGAAGAATTGATGAGGGATTTAATCGGAAGATTTACTGGTTGTCCTGTTACTAAAACGTCTTCATGGGAATAACGATTTACGCGAGAACTTGAACGAATTGGAGCAATTTTTAGGTTTCTCATGACAATAAGTCTTGATAATTAGATAGACGGTTTTTCTAATTTCTTTTTTTATTGTATCTTGTTTTAGTCCCTTAGTCTCAATGATAGTTGAGTCAGGTTTTCTTCAAGTTTACTTTTCAATTTTTACAAGGCGATCGCCATGAGTTCTAACTTATTGTAACTCCTTCTAATTCTTCTTCAGTTAAATCATATAAATTACGCAATTTTTCCAAGGTTTCCTCATCAGTATCCCAGAAACCTCTGCCATTTGCTTCGATCATTCGTCCCACAATATTACGAAACGCTTCAGGGTTTGCTTTGCGTAATTTTTCCGCCATTTCCTGATCTAAAGCGTAGGTTTGTGCAGCTTGATCATATACCCAATTATCCTTAAAATCTGCCGTTCCTCCCCATCCAATTAACGCTGTCATGCGTTGAGAAACTTCATAGGCCCCTCCTGAACCCTGGTTAACCATTGCTTGGGCCCATTTGGGATTTAGTAACTTTGTACGATATTCTAAGCGTAATAAGTCTTCTAATTTGCGGGGGGTTGTATCTTTAGAAAAGCTTTCTACAAAACTCGCAGTTACTTTTTTACCGCTTTGTCTTTCTGCGGCTAATTTTAATCCTCCTGTATTACCATAGTATTCTTGAATGTCGGTTAAACCGTATTCTACGGAGTCAATTTCTTGGACAATTCTTTCACTGGTTTGTAACAGTTGATTGAGAATTTCTGGTCTTGCTTGTCCCTTATCTTTTCGTCCATAACTAAAGACATTTCTTTTTTCCCAAGTATTAGCTAATTCATCCCCAGATTCCCAGTTACCGTCAACCACTTGATCATTAACTAATGAGCCAAAATCTCCCGCAGGATTAGAAAATAATCGCGCTGAAGCATTTTCTACCCCTTGTTGTTTTAACTGTAAATAATGTTTACGAATAAAGTTCTTTTCTGGGGGTTCATCTGCTGTTGCTGCACGTTGAAATAAATCATCTAATAATTCAATAATATTAACAAAAGTATCTCGGAAAATGCCTGATAAATTTGCTAATACATCAATTCTCGGATGTTCTAATGTTTCGACTGATCTTAATTCATAACGAACAACCCGTCCCGTCCCTTCTTTGATGGGTTCTGCTCCTACTAATTCTAGTAGAATACCTAAAGATTCACCCTTAGTCTTAATAGCGTCTAAACCCCATAACAAAACTGCAATCGTTTCAGGATAATTGCCATGTTCTTCTAGATGCTGTTGAATAGTTTTCTTGGCAATTTCTCGGCCTCGTTCATAAGCAGCAGGAGACGGCATTCTGTAAGGATCTAAGGCGTGTATATTTCGTCCTGTAGGTAACACTCCAGACCCGTCTCTGAGCAAATCTCCTCCAGGTGCAGGAGGAATATATTCACCATTTAATCCCCGTAGTAAATTAGTTAACTCATCGGGAGTTTGTTTGAGTAAATCTCTGATATAAATGGCTTCTTTAATGGTTTCTGAGCGTCCATTAGCTGATTCTAAAATATATTGTAATTCTGGCAACTCAGAGGTAATTGCTTGTCTTTCTCTTTCCGTTAATTTCTCCCCAAAATAAGCCTCTAAATAGGAGTCTAATTCTTCTTGATCTGGCACTTTTCCAAGAGTGTGTAACCCCGAAGAAAATAATCGTTGCTCAACAATTTGTAAGTATTCATAAACCTTGACAAAATAATCATTTAATGCGTGTTTACTAAACAATTTTGCATTTTCAACCGTGAAATCAATTCCTAATTTTTGCCCTTCTTCAAACTTACAATCTGCTGCCAAACCAGAATCAACAATCTTCTGACAAATACCCTGTTTTAACAGATCATTTTTTTCAGGATCTTCTCTATATTCAGCAATTAACTCTCGCAGTGTCATCAATTCTTTATACAACCCTGCACGTCCATAAGGCGGCACATTATGAGAAATTAACACCCCATAACCTCGTCGTTTTGCTAATATAGACTCTGAGGGATTATTGGCAGCATAAATATATAAATTAGGGATATCACCTAACAAAATATCTGACCAAGAATACCCCGTATTTCCTAAAGGTGAACCAGGCAACCATTCCACCGTTCCGTGCATCCCAAAATGTACAACAGCATCGGCACAAAAATCATTTTGTAACCACTTATAAAAGGCTGCATATTGAGGATGAGGAGTCAAATCTTTTTCAAACATTAACCGCATAGGATCACCAGAAATTCCTAACGGGGGTTGCACTCCGATCCAAACATTTCCTAACTGAATTCCCCCAATTTGAAACTCATCACCATAAGTCTTAATACCTGTCTCTGTTAACGATTTCCACTGCTTCTCTATGCGCGTTGTTAACAAATATCCTAGCCATTCTTCTAACTTTCTAACATTAACTGTTGCTCCTCCATTCCTTTGCATCTCGGCATCTTTGCGCGAGATAATTGCCTCATCTGCTTCTTTAACTTTATCAATTAAAACCTCTCCATCTTCGGGCAATCCCCCAATATTATAACCTTGTTTTTCTAGCTCTTGTAATAACTTTAATAAACTACGAGGAACATTTAATAAAGCTGCCGTTCCCGTTGCCCCATATCCAGGAGGAAACCCATATAAAATTACAGCAATTTTCCGATCTTTAGGTGCAGTTTGACGTAAATTAATCCAATTTTTAAGCCTTCCTGTTAACCGTTTAACTCGTTCAGGAATCAGATAAATATCATTACCTACTAACCCCCCTAAAGCAATAGTATCTATCGCCCCATCTAACTCAGGAAGGGCATATAAAACCACACTTTGTAAACCCCCAATTCCTTGTCTTGTCCAAGAATAAATATCTTGAATTAACAAGGGTGCAGCTACTAAATAAGGGATATTTTTTGCCGTTAAAATGCGTTTGGCTACCTCTACTTGTCGCCCTGCTTCCATTGAACCTGCTGGGCCTCCCACTAAAGGAAAGCCTATGGTAGAGACAATTGCATCTACTTCTATGGCATCTTTTGATAAAGATTTGATTTCTATATTTCCTAATTGTCTTTGTTGGGTTTCATAAGTTGTAGTTAACCAATCTCTAACAATTACATGACCTTCAACTCCGTTAATAAAAATGGGAACAGGTATCAATCCTTGCTCTTCAAAAAAATGAATTAATTGGGGAATATAGGGCTGTTTGGTAATAACGTGCTTACGATATAATAAAATGGCAACAATTGGTAAATCTAGGGATTTTTCTTGTTGATACCAGTTTAAATAGTCACGGGGAGAAGTAAAATAACCGTCATAGTCAGGATGGAGTAACCCCATATTAGGGGTTTCGATAGGTTC
Source organism: Crocosphaera sp. XPORK-15E (assembly GCF_034931425.1). NCBI lineage: Bacteria > Bacillati > Cyanobacteriota > Cyanophyceae > Chroococcales > Aphanothecaceae > Crocosphaera > Crocosphaera sp. XPORK-15E. The sequence goes on along the minus strand of NZ_JAYGHQ010000006.1, from coordinate 36,852 downwards.
GGGAATTTCCCCTACTTGTAAACCCAAATATTTATCAGCTATTGTCCAACACATGGCGGCAAAATTTTCAGTACCACCCGCATTCCAATAACCATAAATAATTAACCAGTTGCGTAAATCTTGAACTTTTTTAGCAGGAATAAATTTGAGTAATTTGGGGCCAATTTTGAGAAAACTTAAATAACCTGCGAGTTTATCTTCTTCTTTCCCACTAGAAAATTTACTGAGAATAAATTGAATGGGTTTAGGCATTCCTTTTGGTTTATCCCCAATGACAAATTTACCCAACTGAGTCAAACTAATTAATTCTAATGCTGATTCAAAAACTAAACGAATGGGGATATTTTTTGCCCTTTCTCTTAACCAAATAACTTGATCATAATCAAAGATTAAACTAGCAAAAAAGACATCTGCATCTTTCAGGGCATTCTCAATAATTTCTGGTTCTTGAGAAAGAGAGCGATCGCTAAATACCTGTATATTTAAATCAGGACAGCGCGACTGAGCTAATTGTGCTGCTTGACGGTACAATTCAATGTTAAATGATTCAAACCCAGTAATGACAACGATGCGTGGCATATCCCTAACCTGTGAAGTTTTGTAACAGTCTTACTTATATTATAAAGGAATCATTACTGAACCCACCATGAATAGAACTTACACTATAGCCAAAACTGGCGATCGCCTTCTAACATTTTGGACGGATAAATGCCTTTTAAGCGTAATCCTGCCATTTTATCAGCACCATGTAACGGCATGGGTAAACGAGGTGTTTTTAATGCGCCATGATGTAATAAGGTTAACTTTAAGGTGGTGTCTATAACATCCTCAATAAGAACTTGTTTTCCTTGTTGTCGAATGCTTAAACGTAAAGGACGCGCTAACCCAATTTTTTTCTCAACTTTAGTGGTTACTAAAATAGCTTCATGAGAGGACATTTTTAACGATAAACCGGGTTCTGGTACATCAATTGTTTGATTATTCACGTTATATAATCTCGGAATTTGAGACTTTCTGCATTCTACTAATATTAACTGACTATTGATAGCTTCAGATCTCTCTAATAAATTATTAACTTCTTCCCCAGCAAATCGTCCATCTCGATAGATTAATATAGTTTTATCGCTCAATGTATTATGAGGTAGCAATTTTTCTAAAAATCGCTGAGGAATTTCTTCTCCTTCAATAAAATCACCTTCTAATTGATAATTAATAAATTCTCCTCTTGCTCCATAAAGACGAATACTTGCACAAGCATTGATAGTTCCTGGAGATTTCTGCTTTTTTTTTCGAGAAATATCTAACCCAATAAAATAGTCAGCAATGCTTAAAGGTTCAGCTAAGACAAAGGGTAAATTACCTAACTTAGCTAAAATTCCAGGGACTATCTGAGATAAAATAAAGCTAGGATTGACTTTTTTGAAGGTATCTTCATAAATAAATTGACTGGCAATCTTTCGTCTAAGTAATTGTGCATAGATTTGCTCATAAAAACTTCCTGCTTTGTAATTATTTGCATAGCGATCACTTTCAGGAAGAAAGACTAAAAGAATGTCGGGATCAAACTCAATTAATCCATCAACTGTTTTTTCAAGATTAACTCGCATTTCCCCCTTTATCTCATCTTGAATAGGAAAATATTTTTGCTCAATAATATCACTTTCAAATTTATAATCCCTTAAACGTCGTTGAACTTGATCGATAAAAGGATCAAGGTTTATATCATATAATTTCAGCACAGAAATCTTGATTTCTTCTGATGAACCAAATTCTTGCGGAAAAAAATCTCGATGACGTTTAAAAACCCCTCCTTCTTTTAATCCTTTAAGAATATCCCCTTGAGGTTTAATCACACCATTACCAAATAAAAGTAAGGTTTGATTAATAGATTTTTTAGGAAAAAGAAAATTTTGAGAATAATCATAACTATTAACAGATCTTTCTAGCTTTAACCCATATTTAATCAGGAAAGTATCTGCTTTTTCTTGAGCCTTTTTTAATAAATCTTGTCTTTCTTTAAAATCTGTGATTTTAGTATATTTGAGTAATTCTCCATAATCTAAGTCTAATAGGGGTGCAGTTTCTGCTGTGATGGCAGGATTTAAAGCTGCCATTGCATAAGGATATTGTTTATTATTACGACTAAATTTGACTAAAACAAGAGGTTGCTCTGGTGGTGCATTTCTTAAAGCTTCTTTACTCGTTGAACCTGCTGCCATTTCTATTAGTTTATCTTGATGTTCTCCAACAGTTCCAGCCAACCCTACAATTGTACCTAAACCATTAAAATCAAAATCTATACCTTTGACTTTTAAACCCATTAAAACCTTATCAGGATCTTGACGTTCAGGATGATTTTCAAAAAAATTAGCTAGTGTACCTTTGAATTTAATTGGACTTTTAAGGGTTAAAGTAATCCCTGCTGTAACTGTATCTTGTAATTCAATGATCTCAGACCAAAACTCAATCTCTCTTCTAATGACGACTTGCTTTTTTTCATAAACCTCTACGGAATCAAAAGGTCGATTAATCGTGAAAATTTGAGCAGATAACTTACCAAGAATTTCAGGGGTTATTTGGGGTTTATTTAGCCATTGAAATGACCAATAATAACGCTTAAAATCATCAATTTTTTGAATCTCTGCTAATGCTTGCTTCCATTCCTCTTGACTTGGAAGTTTTATATTTAATTGACCTAATATAAAGAAAGTATCCTGATTCCAAATGACAACGACTCCAGGAAACTGTTGAGAAAATCGAAAACTTAAACGATTTCCTAGTTCTTTATCAATAGAAGGAGTCAGACGAAATCCGGTTGCATTACATTGAATGATTCTTAAAGGAAAAACTTCACTTAGAGCATGATTTTTGGGTTGATTACTCATTATGCTGAAACCTCAATAGTAGAAAACTCACAAATGGAATTAAAGGGACAATATCGACAAGGTAAACCAGGGTTAGGAGAGAAAATTTTATTGAAGTTTTGTTTGTTCTTCCAATAATATTTAAGTTGTGATTGATGTTTTTTAGAAAGTTTAATTAATTGCTTTAACATGGCTTTTAACTGATTAGGTGTTGCTGTAATTACTTGAGATAAAACACCTGTTTCTAAGTTATAAAATGAAGCAATTGCCTGATGATTGGGATAAAGATATTGAGCAGCTAATAAATAAATATAAGCTTGTCTTCTATCAAAATCTGATTGACCCGTTTTGAAATCTAGAATATGAATTCTCCCGTCAGACTCTTGAAAAATGCAGTCAATAGCAGCATATAAATTGAATTTGTAATTATCATAATTAATTAAAATTGGCTTAGGAAATCCTTCATCTCCTCGGTTTAATTGAATAATTTTTTTGTCGAATAAAATTGGATATTCTTGATACTTCTCAAGAACTTTTATTACCCTTTTTTGTACAATGTCTGATACTTGAGATAGATTTAAAATATCTGAAATCTTTTCAACTGCATCTTTTCGATACAACATTAAAGGATCATGATGGAATTCATAAACCCCTTGTTGCGCTAAAAGACCGATCGCTTGAGGAATACTATCTTGTTCTAATAATGCTTTAACTTGGAGATCTCGTTTTCTCGCTTTGATAAACCCCCGTTTCATGTCACAATGCCAGTATTCCTGTCCTAATGGGGGAGAAAACAAGGATAGAAGGTTATAACTGGCAAAATTGCAGATTTTTTCCATTTTATTCTAATTTCATCAAAATTAAGCACATATACTTAGGTTGATTTTTTTATTCAACCTATATTTTTTTAGGAGTGCTTGTTGTACTAATATAATCAATATGAATTAAAAGTGCAACACTTTAATATCAAGATATATAAACTTGATTTTTTTTTTCAAGTCAGGTATGCTGTAGTTGTCCACTCAATTAGGGAATATGTATGTCTCTAGACAACAGGCATAGCACCAGCTAAAATAACCATGAATATAAACGAAACGATGAGCTTTGGCAAGACTATTTTGCAATCTCGCCGAAAAAAGCGGTTAAGTCAGCGAGATGTTGCTGATTTAATTGGTGTTGATCACACTTACCTGTCTAAACTAGAGAATGATCGAGTTGAACCAAGTCCCAAAATCATCGATTCTTTAGCAAAGCATTTAGAGTTAAATACTGAAGAATTAACCTATCTTGCTGGTAAAATGACTCAACAAGACTCACAAGCATTTGAAGAACTGATTAAAGCAAATCCTCAAGAAATGAATGCTTTATTTCGACGAGTTCGAGAAAATCCCAGTCTAGACTCTTTAGTCAAAGCAAGAGAGGAACAGATAGCGAAATTACAAAAGGAAAACCAAATCCTAAAAATCAAACTACTGGAAGCGACTTCTGAACTAAAAAGGCTAGAGAAAATTATTGCTAAAACTGTTGATACTTCTCTCATAGAAATATCTCAATTACGGGAAGTTATCAAAGGACGGGATTTAACTAATTGGCGACATCTTTATGGTATTGCTGATGAACTTGGTGTAACGATATCTAATCTTGTTTATCACTTACAAGAATTAGGATGGATTTATATTCCTAAAGGATCTAAGCAAATATTTTTAGAAAAAATTGCTCTGAATGATGATGTTTTGTGTTGAAAAAATTAAAAATTAATAACGTTATGAGCATTATTAAACCTTACACATTTTACCCCAAACAGATTATTGAAGAAAAAGCAAATCAGCTTTTAACCCAAGCCAAAAATGATAATTATCCCCTGAACTGGGGGGCAGGAATCACTCACCATCTTCTTGATGTTTTAGACTTAAATACGCTTTGGGAAATTATTCCTAATGATAATCAGGGACAAATTGTCGCTAAGATTGAACCTTCAAAACGTCTGATTACTTTAAATGAAAATATTAGTGAATTGAAAAATAATAAAGGATTTCAACAATCAACAATTGCACATGAGATTGGACATTGGGAACTGCATATTAATCAAGATGAAGGGGATGGATTAATTCAACAATTAGAATTATCCTTAAATTCTTTAACTGAAGAGAAAAGTTTTTTATGTCGGGTGACTGGAGAAGAAAATATTCATAAAATTAAGTTAAAAATACAAGATGACAGGAGAGAATGGCAAGCCCAATATTTTGCTGGTTGTTTACTCATGCCAGACTATAAATTACATGAGTGTAGAAAAGGTCGAGATTTAACCATTTGGAAGCATCTTTATGCCATAGCTGATGAATTATGTGTCACCATATCTAACCTTATTTATCGTCTCCAAAATTTAGGTTGGATTTATATTACTAAAGGATCTAAACAAATTTATAAGGGTCCCAAGTATATTAGTTAGTTATCAGTCAATCATGAGGAGTTGTTTAAAAAACGTCCCTCCTTAAACTTCCTTTAAACCATCTGCTCCCTTCCATGAGGTTGACTAAAATCAATGTCAGGGCCAATGGGAACAATTCCTGTGGGATTAATAGTTTTATGACTTTGGTAATAATGACCTTTAATGTGTTTAAAATTCACGGTTTCTGCGACTTGAGGAATTTGATATAATTCTCTTAGATAACCCCATAAATTCGGATAATCAACAATTCGGCACTTATTGCACTTAAAATGACCCACATACACCGCATCAAACCGCACTAAGGTAGTAAATAAACGCCAGTCTGCCTCGGTTAATTTATCCCCCATTAAATAGCGCGAATTAGATAATCTTTCTTCTATCCAGTCTAAGGTTTCAAATAAGGGAATAACCCCCTCTTGATATGCTTCTTGTGTAGTGGCAAACCCTGCTTTATAGACCCCATTATTAACCGTATTATAAATTCTTTCATTCACTGCATCAATTTCTTCCCGTAATTCTTTTGGGTAATAATCTCCAGCTTTGGCCCCCAAATGATCGAATTCACTGTTAAATATTCGGATAATTTCAGAAGATTCATTATTGACTATTTGATTAGTTTTTTTATCCCAAAGTATGGGGACTGTCACCCTTCCTGTATAATTTTGATCTGCTTTTGTATAAACTTCGTATAAATATTTGGACTGATTTATCTGATCATAAATTACTCCCTCTCCTGGTTCAAATGTCCAGCCAAATTCTCCCATAAACCAGTGGACAACGGAAACAGAAATAATATCTTCTAGTCCTTTAATAGCACGAAAAATCAGGGTTCTATGGGCCCAAGGACAAGCATAAGAAACATAGAGATGATAACGTTGAGATTCTGCTTTAAATCCATCTTTTCCGTCTACTGTTACCCAATTACGAAATTGGGAAGATTGACGAACAAAACGACCTCCTGTGCTTTTGGTATCATACCATTGATCATGCCAAATTCCATCAATTAATAATCCCATAATATGACTAATCCTAGGTGGTTTGTGAGCGAACTTTTTCAGTGTAATCTTTTGAGCGAACTTGCCGAAATATTTGTAAAATAAACTGACGAAGATTCAAGGGTATATAGGAAATAAGTAGACCAAAATTGGTACGTTTAGAACTGCCTAAAACCAGTTTGGAAGCTTCTAAAAGTTTTCGTCCTTCTTTACTTTCTCCTTTTTCAATTAATCTTAATCCTAAATCTTGTTGAGTTTGTGCTAATTTAATAATGCGTTGTTTTTCTAATTCCTGATCTGTAAATTGATAACTTTCAATACAGAATAATTTAGCTTTTAAAAAGTGGAGATTTTGCCCTAAGCTGGTTTGTCCCCCATGAAAGCGATATTCCATTAAAAACTCTGGTAAAAAATAACCAATTTTACCGATTAAAGCTAACCTAACTAATAAATCAAAATCCTCACATCCGTCAGCTTGTGGACGCATATAATCAACTTCTTTTAAACAGTTATGACGAAATAAAGTTGATCCAACTTGTAAACTTTGATGATAAAAAGTTTGCCAATCTAAATCTTGAATAATCCCTTGTTTTATTTTATCTTTACCCCATCTAGTAACATTTTCTTTCGTTGCTGACTCTATCCGTTCATGATTTTTATTAATAATCCAATGACTGGTACAAACAAAATTAACGGTAGAATTTTCGTCTAAAATTGTTACTGTTTTCTCTAAAAATTCAGGGGTTAAAGCATCATCATCATCAAATTTAATAAAATATTCCCCTTGAGATGCTTCAAAACCAGATCGCATATTACGACTTCTCCCGATGTTTTTGGGATGACGAATATAGCGAATTCTCTCATCGTTAAACCCCTCAACAACTTGGGGGGTATCATCAGGAGAAGCGTCATCGCAGATAATTAGTTCAAAATCTTTATAAGTTTGATTAAGAACACTATTAACGGCATAAATCAGGAAATGGGAACGATTATAAGTAGGAATACAAACAGTAACTTTAGGCATAGTTTTCTAAGAAATAGTGCGTTTAATTTTGCTAACAATTCCTTGAAATTTTCGCGTTGCTTTTGTCAATGAATTTGCGGGAACTAATTGAGTTGGTTTTTGTTCAGGATTTTTCAGGAAACGATAATGTAAAAAGATATCTTGATAGCAAATATTAACATCTTCTCCTTGACATAAACGGACAAAATCAGCAGAAGAATAATTCATATAATGAATACGATGAATAGGTTTTAATCCCTGTTCATTATAAAGTACATTATCGATGTTCACAAAAGGATCTCTATCGGCACAATTTCCGGTTCTTTCCTGTCCGTTGGGACTTTGGGTAAAGTTATAGATCGGACGTTCACAGCGCAAGGTTAGATAATTAAAGAGAAAAACATCATCCCACCATCCAATACTATTAATCCATTCGACTTCTCTTTGATTAATTAATTTATTTTCTAATTCCGCCAATTCTTGAGAAGGAAATAAACCTTTTTTGCCGCCAAAAAAGCTGGCATCATGAATTTTTGGTCTAACTTCAGCATCGGTATAACAACCACTCTTTTCAATCAGTGGAATATTTAAAGCTGCTGTTTCTGTAGGTTTACGATGTTCCCAGTCATTAAAGACAAAATCATAGTTATTTAACTTCTCAAAAACATCATCTACAGGTTTCATGGCTAAGTTATCTGCTTCATAAAAAACAAAGTGATCAAACTCTCCATCAAAAGCCACAAATTTCCTTTGTAAATGTCCTTTATACCAACGGGGACGGGTTGCCTTACTTTCTCTATTTCGGGGATGGGCAGCCCAAACTTTATCGGCAAATTCTTCCCACCTATTAATAGATTCTTGATTATCAAATAAGGTGAGATTGGGACGATTTTTGATTTCTGATTTAACTTTGTCTAAGCGATTATCATAGGGAATAATACAAATAGGAAGCTCTTGACTAACATTGATTTCAATACTATTCAATAAAGCAATTAATTGATCGTAAACGACATCATTGGCTAAGATATAAAATCCTTTTGTTTCCATTGTTTGTCTCTCCTTCAACCCTTTCATTAAATTCAAGTTTATGCTTACGGTTTCGCCAATAATAATTGACTCATTTGATATAACTCAAAGCCAATAAATAGGCAAAGGATAACAGTAACAAGCTTATTTAACCAGGAAACATCCCCTTTTCCTAAGAAAGAAGCCACAAATTTAGCGACAACAACTCCCAAAGCCATGAAAATTAAAACTTTACCCAAGATGATCATTTTTTTTCCTTAAAATTTAACTGATGGTTGCTGGTTAATTTAGTGCTGAGATTAAGCGATCAAGTCATCCTTTGTCAAGTCTTTCACGTTACATCTGATTGACGCAACGCGGACCCAATTTCTGTTTTTTGTAGGGACAATTGATGAATTATCCCTAGGGGTAGGGTTTGTGGTTAAGCTCTGCCAGAATGAATTAGTCGGGACATGATTGATTCTGCCCCGACTCTTAATTTTACCTAATCCGACTGTTTTTGTCCAAAATAAGCCTCTAAAGCTTCTTGGACAATGTGATTCATGGGCCGTTTTGCTTCTGTCGAGGCTTCCTTAAGTCGGGTAAACATTTCATCAGGAATACTTACTCGATGCTCATTTTTCCGAATCCTACGGGGTTTTTTCGGGGTTTCTGGGATATAACTATCGGCAAAGGCCCGCAAGGCTTCAAACCCGACACGACTGCAAAATTGACCAAAACTTTCCCCCTCAATCTTCTCTTGCTTAAAATACATCAACAAGGGTTCTAAAAAGCTTTCGATCTCCCGATCCGGCAGTTTCTCGATGTAGGGTTGTGCTAACTGGGTTTGGTTGGGATCGCCTCCTAACCAAATTTGATACATCCCTGGCGCACTGCCGACAAAGCCTAACTCTGCCATGTAGGGGCGGGCGCAACCGTTGGGACAGCCTGTCATTCTGATGACGATTTCTTCTGATTCTAAACCCAATTGATTTAATAATGCTCTAATTCGCTCAATAATCCCTGGTAACACCCGTTCTGATTCGGCGATCGCTAACCCACAGGTAGGCAAGGCGGGGCAAGCCATGGAATAGCGGGTGAGGGGGTCAATTTTTTCGGGATCGCTGACGATGCCACAACTAGCCAAAATGGTGTTAATACCGGCTTTATGCTTCGGCTCAATTTCATAGAAAATGATGTTATGATTCGCCGTCAGACGCATGGGAAGGCTGTACTGTTCGGTTATTTTTTTGAGGGCGGTTTTCAGTTGTAAGCTGCCCTCATCTTTAACCCGGCCATTTTCCACCGAAATACCTAAAAAGAGCTTGCCGTCTCCTTGTTCGTGCCATCCTAAATAGTCTTGATATTTCCACTCAGGCAGCGGTTTAAAGGGGTCTAGAGCCTTGCCAAAGTATTCTTCCACCTTGGCCCTGAATTTGTCGAGTCCCCAGTCTTCTAGGAGGTATTTCATGCGGGCGTGACGACGTTGGTGGCGATCGCCGTAGTCTCGCTGGGTGGCGACAATGGCTTTCATGAAATCATAAACATCCTCTTTAGCCACATAACCCAGGGGATCAGCTAATCTGGGGAAGGTTTCTTCTTTGTTGTGGGTGCGCCCCATGCCTCCCCCGGCCAGGATGTTAAACCCTTGTAATTCGCCAGTTTCATCCGTCATCACCACGAGACTGACATCATGGGTATAGAGATCAATGGAGTTGTCCCCTGGCACGGTGACACTGCATTTGAATTTACGGGGCATATAATGTTCCCCGTAGATGGGTTCTTCTGTTTCACTAAAAATGGTGCCTGTGCCGTTTTTTTGGCGGGCCGCGGTGACTTCGGGGGCTTCTTCGGCGCTGATGATTTTTTCCCCATCTAGCCAAATTTCGTAGTAAGCTTCGGTTTGGGGCCGCAGTAAATCGGCTATTTTATCGGCGTATTCCCAAGCGTATTGATATTCTGGACGATTTTTGAAGGGGGCCGGCGGAGCCATCACATTGCGGTTGAGATCCCCACAAGCTCCCATGGTTGATCCCATGCTCTTGACAATGGCGGCGATCGCTGATTTTAAGTCTTTCTTGACAATACCATGAACCTGAAAGCCCTGACGGGTGGTGACTCTTAGGGTATGATTGCCATAGTCATCACTGAGACGATCTAAGGTTGAATAGAGTTGCGCCGGAATAAACCCTCCTGGGTTACGGGTACGCAACATAAACTGATAGTCTTTTTCTTGTCCTTTAACCCGATTATCTCGGTTATCTTGTTGATAAGAGCCATGAAATTTGAGGATTTGAACTGCATCTTCTGTAAAATGGGTGCTATCTTCTAAAAGCTGGGTTGCTAGCGGCTCTCTTAAAAAGTTGCTGCTTTCCTTAATCCCTTCTACCTTGGAAACTTTACGGGTTGGTGAAACTGGAGTTTTGACCATTGCCATCAATATTAAACACGGGACAAATTTAGATATTTTCGCTCATCGCTCAGTCAGATCTTGAGTGATAACTTCTATCTTAACTGTTTTTAGTATAATTAATTTTTTAAAAAATGTGACAGTATCTTCCTTGAGATTGACTTTTAATTATTTCTATGAATACCCCTTTAGGCTCTCGGACAGTTTTAATTCATAATCCTACCATTACTATCAGTAATCAGGGTCAAATTTGGGGGCCGTTTGACTTAATTCGTCCCCTTCATCGTTTAGGTAGAGATTCCAATCAAGTTGATTTAATTGTACCTGATCATGACCCTTGGCGGGTTATTGGTAGTTGTCAAGCTTCTTTTTGTCAAGAAGGGGATGATTACCGGATTTTTGATGGCAATCAAGTCAAAGCCAGCACCAATCGTCTCTTTTTTAATAATACCCTAATCACCCCACAAACGGGACTTTTACTCCAAGATGGCATGGAAATCACCATCGGACAAAATCCCGTGAACTATATTGTTATTACCTATTCTAATCCTAATGCTTCTCAAGGCAGTAAACCTCCTCAAAAAAATGTAATTTCTCTCAAAAATAAGTCTGTTGAATTAGGGAGAGATCCGATGGCAAATTTACAATTAGATGCCTCGACTGTATCCCGTCGTCATGCCATTATTGATGGCAATGCTCAAGGACAATATATTTTAACAGATTGTAGTACCAATGGGGTGTTTGTCAATGAGCAAAAAGTTACAGGAAAAGCCCTACTTCCTCCTGGTGCAAGAATTCGTATTGGCCCTTATACTTTGATTTTACAAGGTGATAATTTAATTGTTGCAGATCGGGGGGACAATATTCGACTTGATGCTAAAAATCTGCAACGAATTGTTAAAGACAAACAAGGACAAGATATTCCATTATTACAGGATATTTCATTCCCAGTTGAACCGGGTCAATTTGTTGCTTTAGTAGGGGGAAGTGGGGCAGGAAAATCAACTTTACTCCGTACATTATTAGGCATTGAGCCAATACAAAATGGAGTAGTTGAATTAAATGGTGAAGATCTCCGTAAAAACTTTAATATTTATCGTACTTTGATTGGTTATGTGCCTCAATATGATATTGTCCATCAAAATTTAACCGTTAAAGAAGTTTTATATTATGGGGCAAAATTACGCTTACCTGCTGATGTTGATATCAATCAAGAAGTGGAAAAAACTTTAAAACAAATCGAATTAGTTGAGCGTGAAAATACTTTAGTAAAAGCCTTAAGTGGGGGTCAATTAAAACGGGTAAGTATTGGGGTAGAATTACTCGCTGATCCGAAACTTTTCTTTCTAGATGAACCCACATCAGGACTCGATCCAGGGTTAGATAAAAAGATAATGACACTATTAAGAAATTTATCGAATGAAGGCAGAACAATTATTTTAGTTACCCATACAACCCTAAATATTCAACTCTGCGATCGCTTAGCTTTTTTAGGTAAAGGAGGTTATCTTTGTTATTTTGGCCCTCCCCAAGAAACCAACCAATTTTTTAATTTAAAAAGTCAGGATTTTTCGGATATTTATATTCATCTTGAAGAACAAAATATAGTTGAACAAGAATCAGAAAGATTTAAGAAGAATGATCAGAATTTTTATCAAACTTATATTACCAATCATCTTCCTCAAGTTCAACAACCAATTATTAATAATTCTCCTCCCCAAAAAGTTAAGCGATCACTCTGGCAACAATTATCAATTCTGTCTCAACGTTATGTTAAATTACTATCAAGAGATCCCCTTAATTTAAGTTTATCTTTATTGACTGCCCCCTTGGGAATTATTTTCATGAGACTAGCTTTATCTGAAAAAATTCCCTTTATTTCCTCAGAAAATAATGATCCAACCTTTGCGACTTTATCATTAAAAGTTCTCTTTGTTTTTACCTGTGCCGCTATTTGGGTAGGTTTAGGAAGTTCTTTGCAAGAAATCATCAAAGAAGCCCAAATTTATCAACGGGAACGATTAGTTAATTTAGGAATATTGGCCTATTTAGGCTCAAAAGCAATCGTGTTAGGGGGGCTTAGTTTCCTACAAAGTTTACTGATCACTGTCGTAATATTAATCTTTTTTAAATCTCCAGAAAATCAAGTTTTTAACTGGTTTTTAGGCATAGAAATAACTATATTTTTAACTCTATTTTCCACCCTAAGCCTAGGAATTATGATTTCTAGTTTGGTAAAAAATATCACTCAATCTAATAGTTCTTTGCCCCTTTTATTATTGCCTCAAATTATTTTTTCCGGTGTCCTATTTAAAATGACAGGAATCGGTAAATTTTTCTCATGGTTAATGATTAGTCGTTGGTCAGTTGGCGCATTAGGAAGTTTAGTTAATATTGAATTAATGATTCCTGAAACTTCCGTATCCCCATTAAATCCTAATCCAGTCAGCATTCCTATAGACATTCCCTTAGAAGTTTATGAAGCAACTTTTAACAATTTATTCAAAAATTGGGGATTTTTATTATTACATAGTTTGATTTATTGGGTAATCACTTATATTATTCAGAAACGTAAAGATATTTTATAAAAAAGAAGAATTAAGTATCAAAAATATTCCCAAAAATGCTAAACTATTAAAAGAGAATTATTCAACTTGACACAAAAATATGGGTAACAGCTTTGGCCATCTATTTCGTATTACCACTTTTGGCGAATCTCACGGAGGAGGAGTCGGTGTGGTTATTGATGGTTGTCCCCCCCGTTTAGAAATATCAGAAGCAGATATTCAAATAGACTTAGATCGTCGTCGTCCCGGACAAAGTAAGATTACCACACCCCGTCGAGAAACGGACACCTGTGAGATTATTTCCGGTGTCTTTGAAGGGAAAACATTGGGAACCCCCATTGCTATTTTAGTCCGTAATAAAGACGCGCGATCACAAGATTATGATGAAATGTCCGTTAAGTTTCGTCCCTCCCATGCAGACGCAACCTATGAGGCCAAATATGGGATCAGAAATTGGCAAGGAGGGGGGCGATCTTCTGCTAGAGAAACTATTGGCAGAGTTGCAGCAGGGGCAATAGCAAAAAAAATCCTCCAACAAGTAGCTAATGTAGAAATTATTGGCTATGTTAAACGCATCAAAGACATCGAAGGAATAGTTGATCCCAATAGCGTTACCCTAGAACAAGTTGAAAGTAATATTGTTCGTTGTCCCGATCAAGAAACAGCCGAAAAAATGATAGATTTGATCGATAAAATTAGACGAGATAAAGACTCTATTGGGGGTGTGGTTGAATGTGTAGCCCGCAATGTTCCCAGAGGACTTGGTGAACCAGTTTTTGATAAATTAGAGGCAGATTTAGCCAAAGGAGTCATGTCTTTACCTGCAAGTAAAGGGTTTGAAATTGGCTCAGGGTTTGAGGGTACTTTATTAACAGGAAGCGAACACAACGACGAATTTTATATTGATGATAACGGAAACATTCGCACAACAACTAACAGATCTGGAGGTATTCAAGGAGGTATTAGTAACGGAGAAAATATCATTATTCGTGTTGCTTTTAAACCTACCGCAACCATTGGCAAAGAACAAAAAACAGTTACCACAAATAAAGAAAAAACCACTTTAGCGGCAAAAGGAAGACATGATCCCTGTGTTTTGCCTAGGGCCGTACCTATGGTAGAAGCAATGGTGGCCTTAGTTTTATGCGATCATTTATTACGTTGGCAAGGACAATGTGGGGTTTTAGGTATTAATGATTAATGATACCAATCAAACTACTTATCAAGCCAATGATATTGTTAGTTATTATGCACAATTAAGCCAACTACAACCTGCTGAAGCAACGATTTTAAACCTTCTTAAAGGGCAATTATCAAGTATGACAATGCTGGATATTGGAGTAGGAGGAGGACGAACAACAAAATACTTTGCTAGGTTGGTTAAGCAATATATTGGGATTGATTATTCTGCTGAAATGATTGCCGCTTGTCAGCAGAAATTTTCTAATGATTCCTCAATTTTATTAGAAGTAGGAGATGCTAGGGATCTCAGTCGATTTAATGATAATTACTTCGACTTTATTTTATTCAGTTTTAATGGCATTGATTATATGTCCCATGCTGATAGATTACAAGTTTTTCAAGAAATTAGTCGAGTTGGAAAACCTGGGGGATATTTCTTTTTTTCAACCCATAATCTTCAGGGAATTGAACGAGAATTTAATTGGCAAAACCACCTTAATATTAACCCAATCCTTACCTATGTTAATTTAGTGATGTTCGCGTTTTTACGTTTCTTTAATCGTCCTCTAACCTATCAACAATTACATAATTATCCTTATGCCATTATTCGGGATGAATCCCATAATTTTCGATTAAAAACTTATTATATTAGACCAATAGAACAAATTAAACAACTGCAAGGGATTTTTAATGATATCAAAGTTTATTCCTGGAAAACTGGTCAAGAAATCACAAATAAACAGCATCTCTGTTCTAATATTGATATGTGGCTTTATTATTTATGTTTAATTAAGTAATTAGAAAAAAGTCCAATATTTGTGTAGGGGCAAGGCATCAAAAAACTTGCTCTACCCATCGTAAATTTTTATACTTTGCCTTGCCCAATCTTAATATAAAAAGCATTATTGTTTAGCTTTTAAGTGTGTTTAATTAACAAGCAAAATAAATCAAAGCATTTTGCGACTTAGTGTAATAAGAAAACTTTGGGGACAAGGCAATAATAAGAAGATAGTTTAACCAGAAAATTTGCTCATGCCTTGTCCCTACAAAAAATTAGACTATATCTTTTTTAAAATAATCTCCTGTTTAATTTTAATATTGAGAGCATCCATTACTTCTAAAATTCGATAAAAACTAGCACTCTCATAAAAAGTAGCTTCATAACGCTGAATTTGCTGCGGTTTAAGGTCTAAAGATTCTGCTAACTGTTCTTGGGTTAGTCCTTTAGCAATTCTCGCTTTAATCAGTGCTTCGGGTAATTTACTGAATTCATCTAAAAACAATTGTTGAATTTTTCCGCTTTTTAATGCTTCATATTCTTGTACCTCCTCTTGTAATTCTTCCAGGGTACTCTCGAAGTTATTAAGATATAATTCATAACGCAATTTTTCATTTTCATCATTATCAGAAAATGAACGACTTTTTAATTCGGCTGTTTTTAGCTCGAATTCCCTAATTCTTTTTTTTGTAATACCATATTGGCGTTCATTGCAAATCATAGAAGTACATAGCTTTTAGCCTTACGAGTATATATTTTTGGGCTAGAGATTAAACTGAATTATTCCTTTTTTGTTACCATTCCTATCTTTTTGAAAAAATTCTAGATAAGTCTAACCCAATTCATCAGCTATCATACTAGCCGGAAAAAGTTCACCACCATACTTACTTTTTTGAGCAGCGCGGTTAACTCTATTTCCCCATAAAATGGGTTCTAAACTGTTTAAAAGTACCAGGTTAACGTCTTCCTCATCCCAACAGATATCAAAATCTTGTGGCCATCTTTTATTAGTTGCAAAACTGCCACCGATATAAATTTTACGACAGCCAGCATTTTTTAAAGGTTCACAAGCCATTTTTAGTCCTGCGATAAGCTTTTGACGACGTTTACCAAAGCCTAAAATATTTTCAACTTCTTGCCAGGTAGCAAGATGAATTCCGGCGGGTAAATTGCCGTTTTTCTCGAATTTTGGAATAGACATAATATTTTATATTTATTTATTTTTATCATTTTTTTCTGGTTGAACTCTTCATCTTTGAGTATAACACAATTTTTTTGTTGTGTTGTTGCCATACCATATTAGTATCTATGTATTTTATAACAAGACGCGCAACTAGGGGTCAACGGCCGTTGACCCCTAGATAAGCTGTTAAGCATTCAAATTTCCATAGCGATCTAAGCCCGTCAAGGGGTTCAGCCTCCAAAATACGCGGTTTAAATGCTTAACAGCTTAGCTCCATCTAATACAAAAAAACTATTTATTTCTTAGTTTCTAAAAGTGCAGATAAGGCGGGAAATAACACCACCACATGAGGAACAGGACGGGGAGTATATTCCACCACAGATTGTCCTTCAAAGGCCAAAGATGTACTCGCACCAGAATCTAACATAATGGCATCTCGAAACCCTAATTTCTGTAAAATTTCCCCTAATTGTATCGAATCAACGGGATCTTTTGACACCCCAATCATCGGTTGTCCTGATTGATGTATACCCCAAAAAGCGCGATGTCTGGGAACATAAAAATCAAATAAATTGCCAAAACTTTCATAAGATTGTGCCTGAGAATCTCTCACTAACCAAGCAGCCCCAACAAAGGCATCTGTGATTAATTCCCCGTCATGAGATTCCCCTTGAACCTCTTTCCAAGTGTTATGAATTTCCGCATCAAATGGCACAAATTTAACCCATTTATCAGTGATTAAAACTAAAGGTCTACCATTCAATCTTGGGTTTTCACTGGCATTCCCAGGCACAAATTCTCCCCCTTGACTCATTACAGGGCCAATCATTACATTGGAATCAAGATATTTTAATGAGAAAAAAGCCCCATCAACTGCCGCCATTGCATCTGTACCTGCAATAATTTCTGGTACTTGATAACGGCTGTCTGCGTGAATAGTACCAGGTTTGCCGCCATTAATTACCATTAAATTAATGCCATCAATTTTATGATCTCGCTTACTAATCTCCATTGTAAAATCAAATCCCCCATCTTCTTTTGGCCCAGGATAACCACCCCAAGCTTCTTGAGCAATAACGGTTAATTGTGATTGTCCAAACCGTCCAATACTTAATAAATCAGGAGATTGACCGGCAAAAATTTCTTGATTATCATCCATCGACAAGGCCATTTTATAACCTGCTGCCATTGTCCATTGTTTCACCCTAGCATCATACTTCCCTTCAGGATAAGTAAAATATTTAATCGGAATGCCTAATCTTTGCTCAAAAGTCTCTTTAGATGTGATGATTTCTTGAAATAATTCATCATCCGATAATTCCCGTAAATCTCTCGGATGCTTAATAGTATGAGAAGCAATGGTTACTAACGGGTCAGCGGCCATTTCTTTTAATTGTTCCCAGGTTAAACTAGAACGGGCAGTTTTGCCATCCATCTTGGTGACATAAACCGAAAAAACCGCCGGATAACCGTATTTTTTGAGCAACGGATAAACATATTTATAATGTCCCCCATACCCATCATCAAAACTTAATAAAATAGGTTTATCAGGTAAAGGAACGCCTTTTTGTAAATGGTCTAATAATAAATCAATACTAATTGGGGTTAAACCCTGTTCTTGAATATATTTAAAATGGGCTTCTAATTCTTCGGGGGTAACATCAAAAAAGACTTCCTTACGGGGCAAAATATCGTGATACATGAAGATGGGAACTTTGGCCCCTCTCGCACTCGGATGAATATTAGGAAAGGGTATCTCAACGGTATTACTAGCAGTTGAGGCTATTTTCCACAACTCAGGAAAGGTAGCGGGTGAAACAATGATTTTTTGTGTTGTTGCCCCATTTTCCAGAGGAATAACCCCATTTAAGCAGTTTTCTAAAGCTAAAGAAGTATTTTGAGCCGTATTTATGACATTTTTAGTCCCTAGTCCCAAACTTCCCGCGTCAGAAGCTAATTCAACATCGGGAGACTGACATTTGATAGAACGTTTGATCTCAGTTGTCTCTAAGGTCTGGTATTCGGTGGAATTATCGCCATAAACAGATTGAACGGTAATCAGTCCATAAACGGCCATCAGCACACCACTACCACAGCATAACGCTGATTTGAAATGAAGCCATTGAGAGGGCGAGGAAAACATAGGCTTTGTCTGAATGTTGACATACTCCAGAGAACAATCTTTAAAGCAAACCATGTCAAGTTTACACTACATGGCAAAAATTAACAAAAATTAACATCTTGTAAGACTAGGTTGATGAAACGTAGTATTGTTGCCTTTTGTTCATATCATGTAACAGACTTTTATCAAGTTTTTTAATAAACTTTTAAGATTTTGTGACAATCGGCTCTGGACAAACGAATTCAGCATATTGTAAAAGAGGAGCAGGCGCGATTGATCTCAGAGAAAGATCGTTCTTGTGTACTAATTAGGAGATGACCACTGTGTCTAATTTATTTCGTTCCCTCTTTCTAAGTGTGTTACTAAGCTTTGTTACCCCTGTATTATTACTAGGGGGACTCTTAGGGACACTGATAGCGGTTAGTTACATTCCAGGGGTTGCCTTAGTGGGGCAAATTGGAGAAAGCCAAATTTTGTCCTTTCTTTCAGTCTTTGGTGATGGATACCCCGTTCAAGGAGTGTTAACCATTGGCATCACTTGTGGAATGGTTGGCGGCCTCTTTGATGTCTTTAACTTCTATCTCTATCAAGATGTCCGTGGCCACTAGGTTTCAGGTTGAACAGGTAATCAGTAATTTGAACTTATTACCAGACAAAAAAGAGGACAAGGGAAAAATTGTCCCCTAAGCTGAATTATTTACGAGAAATTATTACAGTTCCCGTACAACTGGCTTATTATCAATAATTTCTCCCACTAAGACTACATCAGCAACCCCCACAAATAAGCCATTTTCCAGGACACCAGGAATATTGTTAATGGTTTTTTCGAGGGTAGCGGGATCATCAATACTGTCAAACTTCACATCAACGACCAGATTACCTTGATCCGTCACAACGGGGCCCGCTTTTCTCACCCCCATGCGTAACTCTGGTTTGCCCCCCAGTTGTGCTAATTTTCGCATCACAGGCACAACCGCTTTGGGAATGACCTCCACAGGCAACAAAAAGGTTGACCCTAGCTTATCCACCAGTTTATTAGCATCTACAACCACAATAAACTGTTCAGCTAAGCTATCAACAATTTTCTCTTGAGTATGGGCCGCCCCACCCCCCTTAATTAAGTTTTTCTGGGGATCAACTTCATCGGCCCCATCAATGGCGATATCAATGCGATCCACCACATCTAAAGTGCTTAAGGGAATATTATATTTTCGGGCTAACACTTCCGCCTGAAAAGATGTCGTTACACCGACAATATTCTTAAGTTCCCCTGACTGTAGACGCTCACCAATATATTGAATAGCATAGGCAGTAGTGGAGCCTGTCCCTAAACCGACAACTGAATTAGACTTAACGCGATCGGCGGCAGCTTTTCCTACCTCTTGTTTCATCATCTCAACTGGATCTGACATTCCTACGCTCCTTAATAATCAATAATTGGCTGAAATTTTAATTTCCAGAAATAAGAATAGGGGATGAGTCAGCCTTTGATCAACTATCTCTGGCTAAATAATCCATCCCTTATCTTAATTTTCCATCCCTTAGTTATTAGCAGCCGCTGTCAGCATTTCTTTTAGTTTCGTTAGCTCATCCGCCCAACGAGGATCAGGTTGAAAGCCTTCGTTGCTAGAACTTTGATGGGCTTTTTGACTGCGATCGCCGCGTTTTTTGCCACCGCCGCCGCTACCGCTACCTTTTTTCGCAGTAGCTGGTTTAGGGGTGGGAGCAGGTGCGCTGCTGGTTGTCGGGGTAGACTCCTCATCTTCTTTCCCTTTCGCGCGAGGATTGGCTATTTCGATTTTTAGGGGGCTATCCATAAAAAGCTGATCATTGTATTTTCCAATAAAATCATCAGCCATTTCATCAGTGGCCACGGTGACGAAAGCAAAACCCCGACATTTGCCCGTTTTGCGATCTTTGATCACTTTAATGGACATGATTTCCCCCGCATCTACAAATAAATCTTGCAGAGCTTGGCGTTCGATGTTTTCTTTGGGTAAGTTACCAACATATAGACGAATGGGCATTAGATATACCTCCGGTAATTGAGTTGAAAAAAAATTTGGTTAACTCGCCAGCAGCAAGCTATGAGTGATTGAGTTTGCTTTGCACTAGGCAAATAACTTCCCAACGACATCATTGCTTGATCACAGATATTTGTTTTAGCAATCTTTGCTCCTGCTGTCAAAATTGACTTTCCTTTAACGATGCTAGTGGCGTGATTGGTCATCATTGAGACTCGGCTTTTTCCAGTTCTGCCGATTGAGATGGATTGAACTGATACTGCCCTCTTAGATTATTACAGATTGTATAGACTATTCGTCAAATGATTCGACAAAAAATAATCAGGGTTTTTTGATGCTTTCCTTGTATACCTCTTAACTTTTGTTCACTTTGAGCAACTCTTTAGCAAAAAGCTTGCTAAAAATGATGTTATATGCTTAGTCATCTCATGGATCTGGGTAATCTAAATAGTAGTGGGGAACCTTACTAGAAACGGACTTGTGAGCATTGATTATACACAAGGTAGACATTCTGTCAAATCTTTGTTACATTGCTTTATATAAAGACAAAACAGAGAAACCAAGTTTCTCTGGCCAGTCCTAACACCAAATCTTTCCTAACAGGAGTCATTATGGAACCGATCTCTCGTGATTTAACCTTAGAGCAACAATTTGAAATGAAACGCATTAGTGATGCAGCTACCAACATGAGTCGGGAACAAGCAATGGAGCTTTTGCTTCAGGCTTCACGACTCCTGATGATTAAAACGAATGTCGTTCGCAACTTAGCCAAATAGGGCTATCCCTCAGTTAAATATCACCATCCATCATTACAGTTACGGAGGTTATCATGGACGCAACAGTCTTTGAATTATCGTTAGAACAAAAGTTTGAACTGCAATGTTTACAACAAGAGTTCCAAAATCTCGAACGGGAACAAGTCATCAAGTACCTAATCGATACCATGCAGCAAATCATGGCCCGAGATAATCTGATCAGAGATTTGATGAAAAATTCCTTGTTCTAATTTCTGGGGATTAGACGCTCTCCATCTCGTGCCAAGCTTCTATACATTGTAGGCGCCAAGGAAGAGGGGCAAAGGGGTGTCGGGGGGTCAACCCATTGACTCATTTTTCATGATTTAATTTTTTCTCTGCCAAACGCGAAACATGAACCCTAAACTAACCAAAACGTAGCCTGATGTCAATAAACCATTGAAATAGAGTAATCTTAATGTTAAGGTTTCCGACGCTTGTAATGAGCCAAACCATAACAAACCATAAGCGATCGCCCAAACCAAAGTTAGTCGAATAGACGCACGACTAGCAGATAATTCTTGACGACTTCCCTGATGACGAGATACAGTCCAGAGTGCAGGTATCCAACCGACTACAGGGATGAGATAGATTATTTGTTGTAACTTTTGTAGCTTTTTTTCTTGAAATGGGTCATGATCGACATCGTTCATAGCTTTAACGAGATTAATTCCCCCAACATAAGTTTAAAAGGGAAATCATCGGCCCGATCATTTTTGTCAAATATGGAAACATTTCTTAATCTTAGCCTGAGTGCCATTATCTTAGCCGGGGGAAAAAGTTCTCGCATGGGACAAGATAAAGCACTGCTTGAGGTTGGGGGTGTTCCCTTGCTGCAAAAGACTGCAACACTGATTCAAGCTATAGCAGACCCCATTTATATTATTACCCCTTGGAGTGAGCGTTATCAATCGATCGTGCCTCCTTCCTGTCATCTCTTGCGAGAAACCTTATTATCAGGAGATACTCAAGGGCCTTTAGTGGGGTTTGCTCAAGCATTGACATACATTAAAACTGAATGGGTGTTATTGTTGGCCTGTGATTTGCCGAATTTAAACGCCCCTGAGATCGAACAATGGTTAAGCTATTTAGTAAGGGTTTCACCAGCAGCGATCGCCTGTTTACCCCGTCATGCTAAAGGGTGGGAACCCTTATCTGGTTTTTATCGCCGTTGTTGTTTAAAGGACTTAGAAACCTTTATTGACTCAGGAGGGCGATCATTTCAAGGATGGTTAAAAAATAAGTGGGTTGAAGAACTTCCCGTTAGTGATTCTAATAGCCTATTTAATTGTAACACTCCGGCTGATTTATTGAAAATAAATAACACAATAAATCATTATTAATAATAAACTGAACCATCAGGACGTTTGTAGAACTGATAAGATGGCTTAATACTAAATATTGTTGGTAAACCATCAGCATCAATACAAATACAAATTGTCCCATCTTTTTGCACATTATAAACTTCCACAGATAGGCTAATTTCTAAATGATCAGCAGTTGTGATTATAATGTTTTTTTCGTCACTATTTAATAGTTCTTCATAAGATTTTTGCTCATATTCTTTTCCAATTTTATCGATTTCTTCTTGTAGAATTTGATAATTTTGATGTAGTATTTGTCGTTGTTTTTCCCTTAATGGTAATAACTCAATTAGTTTCATTTTATTGTTTTAATGGAAAAAATAAGAGTTGATCTAAGGGTAACTGATCAGCAGATAAATCAAAAATACTTTGCTGTGTATTACTAATTTTAATCGGTGGAAAACGCCTAAGTTGATCTGACCAATATTTTAATAATCCCACCTCCCCATAAACATAGATTTCAGCTAACCAGAATACAAAAGATCTCAGGATATGAGAAGGCATAAAATAAAATTCCCAATCAATTACATGATAGCGATTATAAATTTTATTTGGCAAGTCTAAATTAACATCTGGGCGTTTAATAAATTCTGACAAGGTTAACAGAGAATAACTAGACAAACCAGAATTATTGTATTCTATAGCTTGATATTCAGTCATCCATGTCTCTAACTTGTCAAGGAAATGCTTTTCAATTTGAAAAACCTTTGAAGGTATGAAAATACAAAATTTGGCAGTCATTTCAGGTTGATGAATGAAAAAAATACTATAATAATTTATACTGTAAAGGGTTGTAAATAAAAGACATTTTATTTAGTGAGGAATAAGGAATTATGACAGGCCAGGAATTACACGAACTTTTGTACAGTAAATGGGGAAGATCTTATGATATTCAACTGCGACGAGTCAAGGGCAAAATTTATTGTCAAGTTATGTGGAAATATCTCGAACAAGCATCTTTTCCCTTATCTGAGCAAGAATACTTTGAACATCTTAATGCGATCTCTAATTATTTAACTGCTTGGGGAAGTTTAGAACAAATCAAAGCTTATTTAGAAACCACGAATGAGCGTCCCCGTTTAGGAAAAGCGGTGAGTATTCCTTTAGATTTAGGAGAAAAAAGTTCTGAATGGATTTTAGATGATTTCTAACGTTATTTACCGCTTAATTTCACCATACCAACGCCCCCAAAATATAAACCTAATACAGCCCCTGCTAATAAAGATTGAGTCAAGGGATCGGTTGAAGGAGTTAAAATTGCTCCTAAAATAACTGCTCCTAAAACAACGATACGCCATCCTTTTAACATTTGTTCTGATGAGACAATGCCTAAGTTTCCTAAGATTAATTGAACCACCGGAATTTGAAAAGCAATTCCCGTACTAAACATTAATAATAAAACAAATTCAAAATAAAGATCAATTGACCAAGCTTGTTCAACAACATCAGCCCCATAAGTAATAAAAAAGTTTAAAGCGGCTGGAATTAAGGCCCAATAAGAAAAGCCAATTCCCGCAAAAAACAGGACGCTTGAGCCTAAAATAACAGGGCCTAATAACCGACGTTCACGACGAGTTAAACCTGGTAAAATAAACTGCATAACTTGATAAAGTATGAAAGGACTAGCGATTAATAATCCACTATAACCTGCGACTTTGATCGAAACAAAAAAGAATTCCCCTGGGGCAAGTTGTAAAAATTTAACCCCTTGGGCGGGAACTTCTAACCATTTTACTAAAGGTTTAACGACAATAAAACAGCCGATCATGCCAATAACAACCGCAATTAAACCATAAAAAATCCTTGTTCGTAGTTCGTCGAGATGATCAAATATAGACATCTCCACTTCATCAGGCATTTCATCAAGAAAGGGTTCCTTGTTTTCTTGAGCTTGGGTTTCTGTCTTAGTTGTTGTCATAAGAAATTGCGATCGCGTTTACCATTGACCATTGTTTGAAGAACCCCACCTTGCTAAAAGCTGAAGGTGGGGATTCTAACAGGGAATCGCTTCCCCATTCACCCACTCAAACAGACTTAACTGTTGAGGGTTCCCAGGCTCAATCTCCGACGAGACTGATATTTCCCGACCATTGGCCGAGCTTGTTGCTTCAAGCTTGAGCGTAACTTTCTCCGTGACCCGAAGTAGCTTGGATGGACTAATTCTAAGAGTTTCAATTCCTTTCAGTCCAATATTAATTGATGCTTGGATATCTGCATCACTAAAAAAACCGCAATTGAGACACAAAAAGTGTTCTTTATTGCGGTTTTCTTTTTGAATGTGTCCACAATGGGAACACTTTTGAGATGTCCATTTGGGGTTTACTTCTAAACAAATAGAGCCAAACTTTGCAGCTATCGACTGTATTTTGAGTTTAAGGTTTCCCCAAGAACAATCTCTAATTAATCGATTCAAAGCTTTTTTTGCTGATTGTCCATTTTTAAGAAAATTGCCGTTTTCATCCTGTTTAGCTCGACATTTTCTAATCATTCCTTGAATATTCAAATCTTCTAAAACAATGACATCAGCTAAACGAGTTAGGTGGTGAGCGATTTTCCATTGATAATCTTCTCTTTGATTAACTATTTTTTGGTCAATACGGGCTAATTTTCCGTAAGCTTTCTTCTCATTAGACGACCCTCTTTTCTTTCGAGAAGCCCTACGCTGTCTCAAAGTTTTTCTTTTAGACAGTTGTTTCTCAAATTGAGGATTTTCTATAAGCTTCCCATTACTTAAAGCTACAAGTTTTTTAATACCTAAATCACAGCCAATCCCAGTTTTGACTTGGTTTAAATCTAGTGGTTTTGATTGAGGAATATTTGGATTTTCTATGGTAATAGAAACATACCATCCATCAGCTTTTTGACGAACCGTTACACTTTTTAAGTTGAAGCCATCGGGGATATTTCGAGACTTTAAAAATCTCATCCACCCAATAGAGGGAAGATAGATTTTATTCTCTTTTAGTTTAATCTGTCTAGGGGGATAACTAAAACTTTTGAATCTCTGACGAGTTTTAAATTTAGGGTATCTTCTTCCATCAAAAAAGTTCTTGAAAGCTGTATCTAATCTTCTTAAATTTTGTTGCAGAACAGCACTGTATATCTTTTTATACCAGGGTCTAGACTTTTTTAAAAAAGTTAATTCTGACGATTGCATTTCATAGGCATTGCGCTTTTTGCCTGATTTCTTAAAAGGTTCTCCTAATCCCGAATTATTGGAAATCGAACAAGTTAGAGGACAACATTCGCTTTTTGTCTTTAAGTCTGAGTAGTTGCCCAGTTTGGGGTATTTAATTTGTTCGTAGGCATTTATTCTATCTTTTAAACAAAAATTGTAATGACTTCTGAGCAGATCTAGCCAGTTAGTCATTATGGTTTCTTGAGATAGTTTTGGTTTTAACTTGTACTTGTAAGCTAAAATCATTATTAACGTGGGTTTTTTTGACTAAAAATCTAAGTTTCCTTTTTTTATTGTAGTGGTTAATTGGTTAAATTACCACTATTTTTTATGGACTCCCTCTGGTCGGTTTATTTATTGGTCGCCATTCATCCCTAACTTGCAGAAGATTAAGGTATTCTGGCGACATCAAGATAAAAAAAACCACACCAATCACTCAAACAAGCAACAAGGTGTGGGTTATCAATGTTTTAGTGTTTTCTTCCTACTAACCTAAAATCTTTTGAAGTAGGTCAATATAGGGGGTTTGGCCGAGAAAATAGGCAAAAAGTGCGCCACCACAACCGCCAATCAAAAAACCATTGGCAAATTCACTCCAACCAATTTCAGTTCCCCAGTCTTCAGGGGGTTTCGGTGTTGTCAAAGTAGCGATCGGTTGACCAACCCCCACAGCGGCATAAAAAGAGAGGGCAATGGTTAAAATACAGACAAGACTAATTGCTGCCAATAAACCAGCAGTATTACCATATTCCGTATGACGTAGGGGGCCTAACCAAGCAAAGGGGCCAAAGAGAAAATAACCATGGGCCATACCAATTTCTAAACCGCGACGGTTAGGGGATAAACCCTGACGATAGGCCGGGAGATTTCTAATATAAGCCAGAGACAACCCCGAAGCATTAACAGGGGTGGCTAGGTTGCCAACTTGAGGATCACCCCCATGTCCAATTATATCCATCGTAATAAAGCTCTTGATTGTGACGAGTGCTTACCGATTCTTAACTTTACCTCTTTTGTTGCGGCAATGAGGGGCAAAATGTAAAGAATCTTTACTTAAATACAAAAATTCATAAATTTTTTTAACGTTAAAGCTAAATTTAACATTGGCTTGCGCCTTCTTCCCTAAAATGTAATCTTACAAGTCAAGCATCCTATTCACAAAAATCAGGAGGACTCAAGAAAAATGGCACAAACTGGATACACCCAGATGGTCAAGGCATACAATGATGACCCTTTTACTGGTCATTTATCAACCCCCATTTCTGACTCTGGCTTTACAAGAGCATTCATTTATAATCTTCCCATTTATCGCAAAGGACTCTCCCCCCTAGGGCGTGGTTTAGAAGTGGGACTTGCTCACGGTTATTTCTTGGTTGGACCTGAAATTATTTTAGGGCCTGGCCGTGATTTCTCGGCTGATCCCTATCTCGCTGCTTTATTAACCGCTATTGCGATCGTGATCATCGGTACCATGGGACTCAATGCACATGGTTTAGTCTCTCTCAAGAGTGCCACTGAATGCGCTCCCGAAACAGATGCCATGGAAACCTCTGAAGGTTGGAATCTATTTGCCAGCGGCTTTTTCCTTGGTGGTACAGGTAGTGCCTTTATGGCCTATTTCTTGCTTGACAAGTTTTCTACCATTGATGCGATTTTCCGTGGCTTAGTTAACTAAAAATACCCGGAAACTAGCTAATTCGGTTCTCGTTGTTTCAAATTTTTGAAAAAGTTCTTGACCAAATTCAAAAGAAAACTCACAGGAGAATAATCACATGACTGGTGCTTATGCAGCGTCTTACCTACCTTGGATTTTAATTCCCACCATCACTTGGCTGATGCCACTTGTTGTCATGGGGCTTTTGTTTATCTACATTGAACAGGATGCTTAACTTGACAAAATATGGAGAATTAGGAATTTTTTATTCTTTAACATAATTTTCTCCATCCCTGAGAAGGCTTCACTTAAAATTTTAAGTGGAGCCTTATTTTTTAAATCTTAACAACTCGTTAAGAATACAATGATAGATTCTTTTAATGCAGTTTTTTTTGAAGAATTGTGTTACAAAAATAAGGTAAGACTTAGCTATAAATTTGAGGGAATAATAAAAATGTGTTTAGCCGTACCTGGAAAAGTAGTTAGTATTAGCGGAGATGAACCTTTGCTGAGAAAAGGAAAAGTTAGTTTTGGGGGCGTAATTAAAGAAGTTAGTTTAGCTTATGTTCCTGATGTAAAAATTGGGGATTATGTGATTGTTCATGTAGGCTTTGCTTTAAGTATTTTAGATGAAGAAGCAGCAGAACAAAGTTTGGCAGAGTTTCGGGAAATGGAAGCGATCTTAGGTCAATGATATGTTAGTTCGTTTTCTTCGCTTTTTACTGTTGCTATGCCTTAGTTTAACCCTGACTCTTTCTTCTGGCTATTTTCCTCTCTATTCTCAAGTGATAGCATCTTCTGCTGAAGTTGAGGAACAACAGGCAAAAGAATGGTATCAACAGGGACAAATCAATCAAGCTATTGATATTTGGCAAAAAACCGCGAAAAACTATGCACAACAGGGAGAAATAATCAGTCAGGCACGAATTCTCGGTTATCTCGCTTTAGCTTATGCTCAACTGGGAGAGTGGCAGGAGGCAGAAACCGCTATTAACCAGAGTTTAGAGCTATTACAGTCCAAAAAAGCGCAAATAGAGGCTACACCTGTATTTGCCGAAGCTTTAAACATTCAGGGAACATTATTCTTAGGTAGAGGAGATGGTTTATCCGCCTTATCCAGTTGGGAAGAAGCCACCAACATTTATGAGAAAATCAAAGACAATGCTGGCATTTTACGCACCAAAATTAACCAAGGAAGGGCATTACAAGCCTTGGGTTTGTATCAGCGAGCTTGCCGTCATTTGTTGGATACCTTAGCTGATAGCCCCCTTAATTGTCAGGATCTCACCTCTAATAGTTTAACTCCTTTACTGCCTAAAACTTTGACTCCCCTCGAACAAGCTGGATGGCTCAGTTTAGCTCAAACATTGCGTCAAGAGGGCAATTTAGATGGTTCTCAGACTATTTTAGAATACATCTTAACCCAGTTACCGAGTGAGGAGACAAAAACTTCTATTTTGTTTAGTTTAGGTCAAATTTTGGAAGTAGAGAAGGATATTCAAGGGGCGAAAGAAAATTATCAACAGGCGATCACTCAAGCTGTTACCCGTGAGACACAATTAAAAGCACAATTAGCTCAATTAAACTTATTAATTCAACAAAAATACTTTTTAGAAGCTGCCACTATTGTAGAAGAAATTGAGAAAATTTTAGCTGACTTTCCGGTTAATCAAACTAAAATTGATTCTCAACTTTATTTAGCATCAATTTTATTAACTTGGAGTAAAATTGCTGTTGCTTCTAATAAATTACCTTCTTGGCAAAAAATTGAAGCACTATTAAAACAAGTACAAGAAAATTCCCAATTAATTAATTATCGTCAGGGGGAAGCTTATGGGTTAGGTGATCAGGGAAAACTTTATGAAATATTAGCTTTAACCCAAACTTGTAAAAACAATTTATCTCCTTTAATAGATTGTTCAATCACCTATCATTTTTCTGATCTTAATAAACTGACTTTGACAACAGAAAAAATTAGGGAAAAAGCACAAAATTTAACGGAACAAGCTTTAATGAAATCTCAAGCTATTCAATCAGATGATATTACCTATATTTTGCAGTGGCAACTGGGGAGAATTTTTGCTGCTGCTGGACAAAAAGAAGCAGCAATTACGGCTTATTTAGAAGCGGTTAAAACTTTAAAATCTGTCACTGTTGATTTAATTAATAATAGAGATTTTCAGTTATCTTTTAGAGAAAAAGTTGAACCAGTTTACAGAGAATTACTAAGTTTATTACTACCCCAAAATAATCAAGAATTAGTTGAACAAGACAATTTAAAAGAAGCTCGAAAACAAATAGAAGCTTTACAAGCGGCTGAATTAAATAACTTCTTTCAGGATATTTGTGTAGTTAGTCAACCGATTGATATTAGTAACATCGATCCTTCTGCGGCTATTTTATATCCCTTAATATTACGCGATCGCCTAGTAGTTTTAACCAGTTTACCTAATCAACCATTAGAAGTTAATGTGACACAAATTGCTCAAAATGAATTAGAAGAAATTGTTAGAAAATTTCGCTATCATATAGTTATTCGTAGTCAAAGAGAATTTTTTGATTATGGTCAAACCCTTTATCAATGGTTAGTTAAACCCTTGGTTTCTCATCTGGAAAAATCTAAAATCAAAACCTTAGTTTTTGTGCCTGATGGAGTATTTAGAAATATTCCCATGAGTGCTTTATATGATGGGCAAAAATATCTAATTGAAAACTATCAAGTTGCCTTGACTCCTGGCCTGACTTTATTATCCCCTCAACCCTTAAAGAATCAGCAATTAAACACCTTATTTTCCGGCTTAACAGAAACAGTTAAAAAAGAAGGCTTAATTCCTTTATTTTATGTTAAACAAGAATTAAAGTCCGTTCAATCTCAAGTTCCTACTACCGTTTTACTGAATGAAGAATTTACCGTTAACAACCTACGAAAGACCTTAGAAAATAGCTATTTTCCCATTGTTCATTTAGCCACTCATGGACAATTTAGCTCAGAATTTGACAAGACATTTTTAGTTGCTTGGAATAGTTTAATTAATGTCTTAGAATTAGAAAGATTATTGAAAGAAAATGACCCCAGAGGCAATAACCCCATTGAACTATTAATCTTAAGTGCTTGTGAAACAGCATCAGGAGATAGTCGCGCTGCATTAGGGTTAGCGGGGTTTGCTGTGCGGGCCGGGGCGAGAAGTACCTTAGCCACCTTATGGTCAGTAAATGATCAAGCTGCGGCAGTAATTATGAAACAATTTTATCGTCAATTAGCCACTAAAAAATCATCAAAAGCAGAAGCCTTAAGACAAGCACAATTAGCTATGTTAAAAAATCCCTGGTATAAGCATCCTTTTTATTGGTCAGCTTATATTTTAGTCGGTAATTGGCTTTAGATTCAACAATTGACAATGAACAATGGACAATTGACAATTACCTCTACCTAAAAGGTAGAGGATTGAAAATAAGGAAAAATTTTTTAATTTCTCCCCTTAAAAGAGGAGGTTTTAAACCAAATTAACCAATTGTCAATTGTCAATTGTCAATTGTCCATTGATAAGGGGGAATGGGAACCGAATTTGCTCGGCTCTCGTCTTCATTTAAGAAATAAGTCTATCAAAGGCGAATGTTCGGTTTTTTAAGAAAAATCCTCGAATTTTTGTGTCGTTAAAGCCCAAGGAGAAAATTAAGAATGTTAGCTAAAAAAATACAAGTCATAACAACTGCCGCCGGGATTTGGATGGCTTTAACAGGAGTAAGTTTAGCGCAGAAATTTACCGATATTAAGGGTAATCCCTATCAATCGGAAATTGAAAAAGCAGCGAATATGCTAGTTGTTTCAGGGTTTCCTGATCAAACTTTTCGCCCTCAAGATTCAGTGACGCGAGAACAAGCAATTTCTATGATCGTTGATGGACTGAATACCCTTGTTGCCATTAATATTAACGCAAAACCCAAGAACCGAGTTCAACCTTTTTTAGACGTTGAGCAATCTCGCTGGAGTGCGGCTAAAATTAATTGGGCCCAATGGAATATTCTGCCCGAAGAAACCGCCACCGGAAATTTTAGACCGACTGACTACGTTACTAGAGCAGAATTGCTGGGTTTTCTCCGTCGCTCAGCCGAACTTCTTAAGGCAAAACTAGGCAAAGAAACCGTTCTCAATGCCACCAAAAAAACTATTAACTTCTCCGATGTTTCAGGCTATAATCAACAGCTAACCAGGCAAATGTCTGCCTATTGTGGTATTGCGTCCCCTGTCAACGAAGAAGGAGAAACATTTGCTCCCGATCAGCCCGCAAAGCGTGATTACACTACTGCAGCCATTTTACGAACTATCAATTGTGTTCAAAACGATCCTAAGTAGTTTCATCGGTGCGGCTAAGCTGAAACGTCTTTAAAATGCGTTTTAGTAAGTCAGAAGTCAGTAGTGGCTTAATAATATTAAGCCCCTACTTTCTTCTTTTGATAATAGTTTTGGCATCAATTCCAATTCTGAAAGTTCTTTCTATGCTATCTTAAGTTTAACACTGGAACAGAAACCGAGTTTCTTGAAGAAACTCGGTTTCTTAGACGTTATGATGATTGAATTAATCCAGAAACTCGATATGCCCTATCGTGAAACTATCTTTCAAGCAGGACAATATTATCACATTTATAATCGGGGGAATAATCGTCAGAATATCTTCTTTGAAAGGGAAAACTATCTTTTTTTTCTGCGATCGCTTCGTAGATATTTACTGGCAGAAACCCTAGATATTATTGCTTATTGCTTGATGCCTAACCACTATCATCTTTTAGTTTGCCTCAAAACAGCAGATCTTTCTGCTGCGATGCAAGCTTTTTCCTTGTCTTACACAAAGGCGATGAATCGGCGATATGATCGGGTTGGTTCCTTGTTCCAAGGGCGGTTTCAGGCGATTCTAGTTGATCGCACAGAATATTTATTAAATTTGTCGAGGTATATTCACTGGAATCCTGTGAAAGCGGGCTTAGTGAAGCAGCCGCAGGATTGGGAATTTTCGAGCTTTCACGAATATGTGGGATTGCGAGGGGGAACGCTGCCTAAGACTGAGGATATCTTGGCGATTTTGGGATCAGAAGATGCTTGTCATTCATATATGAGGATGGAGATGGATACTATATCGTCAGGTTTGAGGGGATTGCTGTTAGATAAGTGAAGGGAACCTAGAAATCGGGTTTCTTAAGGGGAACAGGGAACCCAGAAATCGGGTTTCTAAGAGAAACCCGATTTCTTATACACAGAAATATTAGCGAATCACAGGGGTTGGATTTTCTGTTAGTTCAGATGGCATTTCTTGGGGTTTAACCTTGAGTTTTCCTTCCCCTTCTCCCGTAATTAAACGGGCCCCACGGCCACGGGTGAAATAATTCCAACCCCATTGCACCATCACCACCAATTTATTATCAAATTCAATGAGATAGTAAATATGGGCCCAAACCCAAATAAACCATGCAAGGAACCCTGAGAATTGAGCAAATCCTAAATTAACCACCGCCTTATTCATACCAATTACAGCCAGATTTCCATAATCTTCATAGGAAAATGGAGGTAAAGACTCCCCTTTAAGGCGTTTTTTGATTAATTTAGCAATGTATGCCCCTTGTTGCATAGCTACGGGTGCAACCCCAGGTAAAGGCCGTTCCCCTTGGTGGGCAAAATTCGCTAAATCACCCAAAACAAAGATATCAGGATATCCTGGTACAGTTAAATCAGGCTCAACGATCACCCGTCCTACCCGATCTAATTCTGCCCCAGTTCGTTCTGCCAAAACTTTACCCATTTTCGACGCTTTCACCCCGGCAGCCCATAAAATGGTACGGGAGGCGATTTGTTTGATTTGTTCCCCTTGACGCACCGTTACAATGTGGTCATTGATATCCGTAACCATAGACTGGGTTTGGACTGTTACTCCTAAATTCCTCAAGTCCTCAGCCGCTTTGGCCGATAATTCAGGAGGATAGGGAGGTAAGACCCGCTCTAACCCTTCAATCAATAAAATTTTGGCATCTTTGGAGTTAATACTGCGAAAATCTCCACTCATCGCACTGTGAGCAATTTCTGCGATCGCCCCTGCTAATTCGACTCCGGTGGGGCCACCACCCACAATGACAAAGGTTAACCAAGCTTGACGTTTTACGGGATCAGTTTCCTTTTCCGCAGCTTCAAAGGCCATAAAAATGCGGCGACGAATTTCGATCGCATCTTCAATAGTTTTGAGGCCAGGGGCTAAAGTAGACCATTGATCATTGCCAAAATAATGATGACTGACTCCCGTGGCCAACACCAAAATATCATAGGGAATGGGTTCATGATCAGCTAATATAACCTGTTTCTTTTGAGGATCAAGATCAATGGCATGATCTAACAAAACCTTCGTATTTTTGTTCTGACGTAACACCAAGCGCAACGGGGAAGAAATATCCGCCGGAGACAGAATTCCTGTAGCCACCTGATAAAGTAAGGGTTGAAAAAGATGGAAATTTCGCTTATCAATGAGGGTAACTTCAACAGAGGTATGATTGAGGTCTTTGGCCGTATATAAACCGCCAAAGCCACCACCGATAATCACAATTTTTGCTTGAGTATCTAAAAGTTTACTATTGACCATGATTTAGACTCCTATTTAGTAACATAACGCCTCATCCTAGGTAAAGATTCCCTCATAGATAGTTTAAGGGGAATCATCATTTAAGGAAGTAACGACAGTTACGGCCATAAAACCATCGCGCTAGGTTCCTTAAAAATGTTAGGATTGCGACAGAAGAAGAAACGTGATAACAAAAAAGGAACAAACGCTACATGCAAGAGTTTGACAAGTCAATATCTTTTGACGGACGGGATATTAGGCTCAAGTTAGGGTTGTTAGCCCCCCAAGCAGGGGGAGCAGTCTTAATTCAGTCCGGCGATACGGCAGTTTTGGTGACAGCAACCAGGGCCAAAGGAAGAGAAGGCATAGATTTTCTGCCCTTAATCGTAGATTATGAAGAAAGACTCTATGCCGCAGGGCGTATTCCAGGAGGGTTTTTACGGCGAGAAGGCCGTCCCCCAGAAAGGGCCATTCTCATTAGTCGTCTGATTGATCGCCCCCTACGGCCCCTATTTCCCCACTGGTTACGGGATGATATTCAAATCATTGCGACAACTTTATCAATGGATGAAGAAGTTCCCCCCGATGTTTTAGCAGTCACAGGGGCTTCTATTGCCGTGATTCAAGCCCAAATCCCTTTTTATGGGCCAATGGCAGCCGTAAGAGTAGGATTAGTTGGCGATGACTTTATTATTAACCCCACTTACCGAGAAGTGGAAAATGGGGATCTTGATCTCGTGGTGGCCGGAAGTCCTGACGGGGTAGTCATGATCGAAGCAGCGGCCAACCAACTCCCCGAACAAGATGTCATTGAAGCCATTGACTTTGGTTATGAGGCCGTCAGAGATCTGATTAAAGCCCAACAGGAAATGATGCAAGAGTTGGGTATGGAATTAGTTAAGGCCGAACCTCCAGCCGTCAATGAAGTGTTAGAAGGGTTTATCCGCGATCGCACTGCTGACTCCATTAAAAAAGTCCTGATGCAATACGATTTCGATAAAGTCAAACGGGATGCGGCCCTGGATGAAATTAAAGATACAGCCATCACAAGCGCGATCGCCGAACTTCCTGAAGAAGATCCGATTAAAGTAGCTGCCACAGAACAACCGAAAGCGGTTAGCAACATCTACAAAGATCTGACCAAAAAATTAATGCGCTCTCAGATCGTTAATGACGGGGTTCGGGTAGATGGTCGCAAATTGGATGAGGTACGTCCCATCTCCTGTCGTGTTGGCCTCTTACCTGCGCGGGTACATGGTAGCGGACTCTTTAACCGAGGACTGACTCAAGTGCTATCCTTGGCGACTCTAGGAACCCCAGGAGATGCCCAAGATTTAGGCGATGACCTCCATCCCGAAGATGAAAAACGCTATCTCCATCATTATAATTTCCCTCCCTTCTCTGTTGGGGAAACCAAGCCTATGCGTTCTCCAGGACGACGAGAAATTGGTCATGGTGCCTTAGCAGAAAGGGCTATTCTTCCTGTCTTACCCCTACAAAGTGATTTTCCCTATGTGTTGAGGGTTGTCTCAGAGGTTATATCGTCTAATGGTTCAACCTCCATGGGATCGGTTTGTGGGTCTACTTTAGCCTTAATGGATGCTGGAGTTCCCCTTAAAAAGCCTGTTAGTGGGGCCGCTATGGGGCTGATCCGAGAAGGAGATGAGGTGCGTATCCTCACGGATATTCAAGGCATTGAAGACTTTTTAGGGGATATGGACTTTAAAGTCGCTGGTACCGATAGCGGGATCACTGCCTTACAGATGGATATGAAAATTACGGGACTTTCTATGGAAGTGGTGGCCCAAGCTATTAAACAAGCCCTTCCCGCCCGTTTACATATTCTCGAAAAAATGCTGGCTACTATCGAAAAACCCCGCGCTGAACTATCTCCCTATGCGCCTCGTCTATTGACTATGAAGATCGATCCAGAAATGATTGGTCTTGTCATTGGCCCTGGAGGTAAAACCATTAAGGGAATTACGGAACAAACTGGCTCTAAAATCGATATTGCTGATGATGGAACGGTGACGATCGCTGCTATTGAAGCGGAAAAAGCGGAAAGAGCTAAACAAATTATCTACAACATGACCCGCAAACTCAATGAGGGAGAGGTTTATGTGGGCCGTGTTACCCGTATTATCCAAATCGGGGCTTTTGTCGAAGTTTTGCCAGGCAAAGAGGGCATGATCCATATTTCCCAATTGGCTGAAGGCCGTGTG
This sequence comes from Crocosphaera sp. XPORK-15E, assembly GCF_034931425.1. NCBI lineage: Bacteria > Bacillati > Cyanobacteriota > Cyanophyceae > Chroococcales > Aphanothecaceae > Crocosphaera > Crocosphaera sp. XPORK-15E. Next base: position 459 of record NZ_JAYGHQ010000006.1, on the reverse strand, counting down.
GGTAAAGTAGAGGATGAGGTAGCCGTAGGCGATGAAGTGGTGGTTAAAGTACGGGAAATTGATAACAAAGGCCGTCTCAATTTAACCCGTTTGGGTATTCATCCTGATGAAGCAGCCGCGGCCCGTAAAGCAGCGACCCCTGTTTAATCGCTAAGTTGATGAGGTTAGGGGTTAGGTTTGAATGTGTTGCAGATTAGACTATAACCGAATTTTTCCCCAACCCCTAACCCCTAACCCCTAACCCCTAACCCCTTTACGCAGCTTGACATTCTGCGTAAAGGGGTTACGATAGGAGAGTATTCAAATTTTACAGAGAAATGTTAACCCTGACTTACGAGTACAAGCTAATTCCAGATAAACAGCAAATTGAGGTTATTGAAAACACCTTGGATGTCTGCCGTTCAGTCTGGAATTATGCTTTGAGAGAACGTAAAGATTGGTTAAATTCTCGTAAATCTC
>NZ_JAYGHQ010000005.1:228285-235461 GCF_034931425.1 Crocosphaera sp. XPORK-15E | reverse complement strand
GTGGAACACAAGATTTTTGTTTTGTGTCAAAAACCCTGCCCTGGCTTTCATCCCTCGCACTGCGTTCCTTGTGCGGGGATTTCTCGCGGAGCGAAGATGTTAAATCAAAAAAAACGGCAGAAGGGTTAAACTTCTGCCGTGCTTTGAGGGTTAATTCTATTTAGTCAGTTGCCTTGGCTAAGACTGGCTGTTTTTCGCTGCGGAAGACTTTAACCTGTCCTTGTTCGTCGATATCTACTAAGGCAGTATCTCCTTCCCCAACCCGTCCTGACAAAATTTCTTCCGCCAGAACATCTTCGAGAAGGCGCATAATAGCACGACGTAAAGGCCTTGCCCCATAAGCGGGGTTGTAACCTTCCTCAACTAAGCGTTCTTTGAACTTATCGGTAACTTGGAGATTAATTTCTTTCTCTGTTAACCGTGCAAAGACTTCCTTGAGGAGAATTTCCGAAATTTCCTTAACTTCGTCCTTATTCAACTGACGGAAGACGATAATTTCATCGAGTCGGTTGAGAAACTCAGGCCGGAAGTAGTTCTTCAATTCCTCATTAACTAAGGAACGAATGCGGTTATATTGCGCTTCGTTTTGGTTATCTTCAAACTCAAATCCGAGGCCACCGCCACCCTTTTCAATCACCTTAGAACCGATATTAGAGGTCATAATTAACAGGGTATTCTTAAAGTCCACTGTCCGACCTTTGGCATCAGTTAGGCGACCATCTTCTAAGATTTGCAGGAGCATATTGAAGACATCAGGGTGAGCCTTTTCAATTTCATCAAAGAGAACCACCGTATAAGGACGACGACGCACCGCTTCTGTCAGTTGTCCCCCTTCGTTATAGCCCACATAGCCAGGAGGCGAACCAATTAACTTGGATACGGTATGGCGTTCCATGTATTCGGACATATCGAGACGAATCATCGCATCTTCTGACCCGAAGAAATAGGCAGCCAAAGCCTTAGTTAATTCAGTTTTACCAACCCCTGTCGGCCCAGAGAAGATAAAGCTGGCAATGGGACGGTTGGGGTTCTTCAGACCAACTCTGGCCCGACGAATAGCCCGCGAAACCGCTTTCACCGCATCTTCTTGACCAATCAGACGCTGATGCAAAGTATCTTCCATGTGTAGGAGCTTTTCGGATTCAGTTTCCGTCAACTTATTAACGGGAACTCCTGTCCAAGAAGCCACAATATGGGCGATTTCTTCGGAATCAACGAAGGGTTCCTCACTCTCTCCCTCAGTTTTCTTGGCTGAGGAGATAGCGCGAATTTGGGACTTAAGATCCATTTCCTGATCCCGTAACTCTCCAGCCCGATCAAAGTCCTGAGAACGTACAGCATCATCTTTTTGCTTGAGGATGATACGCAGTTCTTTATCCAGTTCCTTCGCTGCGGGAGGCAGTTGGGAATTCATTAAGCGTACCCGTGAGCCAGCTTCATCGATAAGATCAATGGCCTTGTCAGGTAGATAACGGTCAGAAATATAGCGATCGGAGAGTTTAGCGGCAGCTTCTAAGGCTTCATCCAAGATTTTTAACTTGTGATGTTGCTCATAGCGTTCCCGCAGTCCGTGAAGAATTTCGATGGTTTCCTCAACGGTTGGTTCACCAACCATTACGGGTTGAAAACGACGCTCTAAGGCAGCATCTCGTTCAATGTGCTTGCGATATTCATCGAGGGTGGTGGCCCCGATACATTGCAATTCACCCCGTGCTAAGGCTGGCTTGAGGATATTGGCGGCATCGATCGCCCCTTCAGCGGCCCCGGCCCCAATCAGGGTATGGACTTCATCAATAACGAGAACAACATTTCCCGCTTGACGAATTTCGTCCATGATTTTTTTGAGTCGTTCTTCAAATTCGCCCCGATATTTGGTTCCGGCCACTAATAAACCAATATCGAGGGTAACAACCCGTTTATCTTCGAGAATATCAGGAATATCTTTATCAGAGATGCGTTGGGCTAACCCCTCTGCGATCGCTGTTTTACCGACCCCTGGTTCCCCGATCAGAACGGGATTATTTTTGGTACGACGGCCGAGAATTTGGATCACCCGCTCGATTTCTTTTTGTCGTCCGACGACAGGATCAAGTTTTCCTTCGGCAGCTAATTGAGTCAAATTAGAGCCAAATTCATCGAGAGTGGGTGTTTTTGTCCGTCCTGATGGGCCACCACCAGCCGCCACTTCAGCAGTTTCGCCGAGTTGACGAATCACCTGGGTACGAACTTTGGAAAGGTCTACCCCTAGGTTTTCTAGTACCCTAGCGGCGACTCCTTCCCCTTCCCGAATTAATCCTAATAAAAGGTGTTCGGTACCGATGTAGTTATGACCGAGTTGTCTGGCTTCTTCTAGGGAGAGTTCCAGCACTCGTTTTGCTCTTGGGGTAAAAGGAATTTCAACGGCGACAAATCCTGATCCTCGACCAATGATTTTTTCGACCTCAATGCGAGCATCTTTAAGATTGACACCCATTGATTTGAGGACTTTGGCCGCGACTCCAGTCCCTTCGCCTATTAGCCCCAGAAGAATTTGTTCCGTCCCGACAAAGTTATGGCCGAGGCGGCGAGCTTCCTCCTGAGCTAACATGATTACCTTGATAGCTTTCTCTGTAAAGCGTTCAAACATATCTTTATTTATCCATCACCTGCTGCTTGCCCATGTAAGCTGATTTTAGCACAGCTTTTTTTTACTGTTATCTAAGTTTCATTTTGGTAGCCTTAACTACTATTCTACCTTTTTGTTTTTTTGACCTTGGGACACCATATTTCTGACTTGTTGACTCCAATGGTTGAGATTATCTAAATTTAAGCGATAACTGAGGGGATGGGCGATGAGACGGGCGGTACTCTGAAATAGGGTGTCAATTTCTACTAGGCCATTTTCTTTGAGGGTGCGTCCGGTGGAAACGAGATCGACGATCGCTTCTGACATTCCGGTAATGGGGCCTAATTCCACTGAGCCGTAAAGGGGTATGATTTCGACGGGGATATCTAAGCGGCGGAAATAATCTTTGGCGCAGTTGACAAATTTTGAGGCGACTTTTCCGTTGGGGGGCAATTCTCCTGGCCGTTGATAGGGACTTGATGCGGGGACGGCTACTGACATTCGACAACTGCCAAATTTTAGATCGGATAAATGGGCTACTGTGGGAGTTTTTTCTAATAATAAGTCATAGCCAACTATGCCTAATTGTGCTTGGCCATATTCGACATAAACGGGAACATCTGTTGCTCTAACTAATAAGGCTTTGGCGGTATTGGTGGGATCGGTAATTTGTAATTGACGGTTTTTTGAGTCTAAAAATCCACTAAAATCTAAGCCGATTTTTTGAAAGAGTTCAATGGAATCTGATAAAAGTGCGCCTTTGGGTAATGCAATGGTAATCATGTTTAGCTGATTTTCAAGAAATACTTTTTATTTTATCCTCAAGAAGACTCACAGGAAAGATGATCGCCTAATTTAGAATTATCCTTAATCTTCACTAGGGAACCATTTTTGAGTCGATAACTGCTCGAATGTATAAGGGCATTTTTCAGGGAAATCTACAAAAAAGCCTGTTTTTTCTTGAACATACCCCAAAGCATCTTCATAGATATTATCTAGTTCTTCTACTAGATAATTTTGTAAATTAGTTGTCAAGTATTTTCTTAACTGAGTCCGAAAACTTTGTATTTCTGCTCGCCAATGATTCTGATTTCTTTCCTTTTCTAGTTCCCAATATTGTAATAATAATAAATGTCTAATAATCTGTTCTAGAAAGCTACTTACTCTGCTTTTATCCCTTTTACCCAAGCTTTCTAACTCCTCAATGAGGTTTTCTAGATCTAAGTCATTTAAACGGTGTTCTTTAAGAATTTTGATGGTTTCTTCTAGCCAAAGATATTCATCAATTTCATAAAGATTTTTTAGATGATTTTGTGTTAGCATTTTGGCCACTGAATTAACTTTATATTACTGAACTTTTGCTCCTTGAGTATCAATGGTAAGTGATCGCACTTCACAATTAATTGCTCGTTGCGTCCAAGCGTTTTTCATGGCACTTTCAACAGATTGAAGATTCTGGGGACTTGTTAAGGCTAAAAGGGTTGGCCCTGCTCCACTAATGACCATACCATAGGCTCCTGCTTTCATAGCTGATTCTTGTACAAATTCATAGCCTTCAATTAGTCCTTTACGATAGGGTTGATGGACTTTATCGGCCATGGCTTTATTTAACCAGATTCCGTTGCCTGTTTCTAAGGCTCTAATTAGTAGTCCGATATGAGCAATGTTAAATATAGCATCAGCACGGGGTAAGGTTTTGGGTAATACGGCCCTTGCTTCTTCGGTGGATAATTCAAAGTTAGGGATAGCTACCACGGGGATAATATCGGAATGCCAAGGAATTTGACAAATTTCCCAGTTTCCCATCTCTCCAACGGATAATTGACAGTTTCCCAGTAAAGCAGGAACTACATTATCGGGGTGGCCTTCCATGGCGATCGCCAGTTCCATAATTTCTGACAAGGAGAGGGGTTTTCCCGCTAATTCATTGGCCCCCATTAGCCCGCCGACAATAGCCGTAGCAGAGCTTCCTAACCCTCTGGCTAGGGGAACACCTAAACGGATGTTAATGGCGATTCTAGGGGCTTTTTTGTTTAAATGGTGATACAAATGAGCAAAGGCTTGATAGATTAGGTTACTGCGATCGCAACTAACGCGGTGTGCTTCACTTCCGGTGACGGTAATTTCAAGCTCTGGGCTGCTTTCTTCTGCTAGGGTAAACTGGAATTGATTGTAAAGGGTTAGGGCTGCTCCCAGACAGTCAAAACCTGGGCCTAGGTTGGCGGTGGTTGCGGGTACGGAAATGGTAACAGTAGTCATGAACAGCCATTATTTTAAGATTTCTTTGGTTATTCTATATTTTTTTGCTACAAATTGGGTTGTGGGTTGTGATTCCACTATAATCGGACACGATGGGGCCGTTTAAAACAGTTCACTGAATACATTAACTATTTGAATAAGCATTATGTTTGACTTTATTCCTGTAGCTTCTCAGATATTAAACATAATAGTAAACTTGCCTAAAGTTATTGATACTATATCTAATCAAGCTCAAAAAGATGCTCGCATTGCAGAAATTTTAAAGCAGTTAAAGCTTGCTCCTATCCAGGGTTCTGATAACGTTGATATTGTTTATGCTTATGCTTTGGTGGAATATGGAGTGTTTAAGTCTCAACCTATTTTAAAATTACTGGCAGAATATAAAATCAAAGATGATTTTTGGGCTGCATATACTAATAATAATCCTTTGGAGTTTTTGCAAAAAGTAGAAATATTTTTAAACAACAAACCTGAGTTAAAAGAAGAAATCAGAAAGGCTAATTTTGAGCTTGCAGTTGAGTTAGAAGAATTTGGGGAAGCTTTTATTTCCTGTGCTAAAAGAACTACGGCAGCTAAGTTTAAGGTTAAGGGTGATTATCCTGATTGGGATCTTGGTGTTATTCCTACAGAGTTTAGGGCTTTAATTGAGGAAAAAACACGGTTATTTTGTGGCCGTACCTTTGTTTTTCAGGCATTTGATAAATTTCTACAAAGCAAAACCAAGGGTTATTTTACTGTTGTTGGTGATGCGGGAATGGGAAAAAGTGCCATTGCTTCTAAGTATGTTTTGTCCAAAAAAGTTCCTTGTTTTTTCAATATATTTGCAGAAGGAAGAAATAAACCTGAGAAGTTTTTAGGCAGTATTAGACAACAATTAATTAAACGTTATGGACTGCAAAATCAAGACAATGCTGATTTACAGACTCTATTGCAAAAAGCCAGTGAAAAACTATCAAAAGGACAACAATTAATCATTGTGGTTGATGCTTTGGATGAAGTTGAACAAGAGGGAAGTGGTAATCTGTTAGATTTACCGCAAAATCTCCCCAATGGGGTTTATTTTTTGCTAACGAGAAGACCTTATAATCAGCAAACTCGACGCTTAACGACTTCTCCTGACACGACATATAAAACTTTAGATTTGAAAGAAGAAGAATATCAGAAATTTAGTGAACAAGATGTTAAAGAATATATAGGTTTATTTCTACAAAAGGATAAAGAGAATAAGGATAAATTAAAAAAATGGCTTCAAGAAAGAAATATTAATGAGTTGACTTTTATTGAAGAAGTCGCCAAGAAAAGTGAAAATAATTTCATGTATTTACGTTATGTTTTACCTTGGATAGCTGAGGGTAAATATAGTGATTTAACGTTACAAGGTTTACCTGAAGGTTTACAAGCGTATTATGAGAAACATTGGGAACAAATGAATATGGAGGAAGAAGCAAACGAAACTAAGGTTAAAATCTTCTATATTTTGGTAGCAAGGGGTGATGAAATCTCATCAAAAATGATAGGTGATATTTTAGATTTAGATGAGTATGATGTTAAGTTGGTGTTAGAAAATAAGAATTGGTTTGAGTATATAACATCAAGAAAAGATAAGACAGAAGATAAAATTTACTATAGTATTTATCATCGTAGTTTCTTAGAGTTTCTGCAAGGAAAGGGTAAATTTGATAAAGGAAGGAGGTTATTTACAGAAGTTAATCAAAAAATGGCTGAATATTTACGAAAAGAGATGACAACGTAGGGTGGGCAATGCCCACCTTACAGATGATAATTTAGTGATGAAGGAGAAGTAATGAATTAATGGGACACATTGCAACTCAGTTAGCTGGAAAAAATGCTGAATTTAGACGCTTTTTCCTGGGTGAGTTTCCAAAAGTACAGCTACAAGCAGGAAACGGAGAAGAATATTACCTGAAATTAACTGATTTTGATTTTATTGCTCTCAAAATCAATCATGATAACTTTGGGGTAGAAGCATTAATCAGGGATTATGATTTAATTGATGATGCAGCAGAGGAAACCCTAAACCCTGAACAACTCAAAACCCTCAAATTCATTCAACGAACATTACAGTTATCCTCCCATATTTTAAATGAAGACTCGACCCAATTAGTGGGACAGTTATGGGGAAGATTACAGGGTTTTCCCAGTCCAGATATTGAGAGATTATTGAAAGATGCACAACTCAGCAACAGTAACAAGATTTGGTTACGTCCCCTGACTGCGAGTTTCACCACTCCTGATAGTCCTCTGATTCGTACTTTGGCGGGTCATAACTCCTCGGTAACAGCAGTAGCTAT